>NZ_AP019547.1:0-300830 GCF_013168275.1 Candidatus Nitrotoga sp. AM1P
TTGAAACGTACAAGCTGCAGAGTGGCGCTATTGATTGGACGCAAGCAAGTGCGTTGCCCGTAGGATGAGCACCATGGAATTTGATGTCGAATTGGATGCTCGTCAGTTGAGTTGCCCTTTGCCTATTCTGCGTACCAAAAAAATGTTGTCGCAGATGCAAGGTGGGCAAGTACTGAAAGTGGTTGCTACAGACAAAAAATCACCGGATGACTTCACCGATTTTTGCAAACAAACCGGGAATGATTTGTTGTCTGCTGCACAGCAAGGTGACGAGTTCGTATTTTACCTGCGTCGCCGACAGATTTAACCCAGCTTGTCGAGCTGCGCCTGTAACTGGATCAGCGTAATGGTGAAATCGTCCATACGCCTGCGTTCTTGATCCACCACTTGTGGTGGTGCGCGTAAGACGAAACTGGCATTACCCAGCTTGCTTTGCGCCTTGGTGATTTCGCCCGCAAGACGGGCTATCTCCTTGTCTAGGCGCTCACACTCTGCGTCCACGTCAATTTCAATTTCCAGCATCAACTTGAAATTTCCGACGATGGCGACTGGCGCATCGGTGTTAGGCAGATCATCCACCAGACTAACCCCGCTTAACTTGCCCAGCGCTTGCAGGTAAGGTGCGAAGTCGTGCAGGATGGTTGCATCGCCGCTCATAATCAGTGGCACTCTTTGTGCTGGAGACAAGTTCATTTCGCTGCGCAGCTTACGACAGGCGGTGACCATTTCCTGCAGCAGGTTGATTTGTTGCAAGGCAATGGGGTCAATTAACTTGGAGTTGGCTTGCGGATAGGGCTGCAGCATGATGCTGTCACCTTGTTTTCCGGCCAGCGGCGCAACTTTCTGCCACAGCTCTTCAGTGATGAACGGGATGATAGGGTGCGCCAGACGCAGTATGGTTTCCAGTACACGCACCAAGGTGCGCCGCGTGGCACGATGTCGTGCGGTATTCAAAGCTCCTTCTTCCACTGAAAGGGGGCTGCCGGAGTGAGGGCTGAGTTGTACCTTGGCTAATTCCAGATACCAATCACAGTAGGTGTCCCACACCAATTCATGCAGCGTGCGCGCCGCCATGTCGAAACGGTAATGGTCAAAGTGATCCGCCATTTCAGTTTCAGCCTGTTGCAAACGACCGATCAACCATTTGTCTGCTGCACTGAATTTAAGCGGCAATGATTCATCCAGTCCGATATCCTGACCTTCGCAATTCATAAGTACAAAGCGCGTGGCATTCCATAGCTTGTTACAAAAATTGCGGTAACCCTCACAGCGTTGCAGATCGAATTTGATGTCGCGCCCATGCGAGGCAAGGCTGGCGAAGGTGAAGCGCATGGCATCTGTGCCGAAGGCCGGGATGCCGTCCGGGAAATGTTTGCGTGTCTGTTTTTCGATACTTTCTGCCTGCCTGGGATTCATCAGATTCTGCGTGCGCTTGGCCACCAAATCTTCCAGCGAGATGCCATCAATGAGATCCAGCGGGTCTAGCACATTCCCCTTGGACTTGCTCATCTTTTGTCCCTCCGCGTCGCGGATCAGGCCATGTACATACACTTCGCGGAATGGCACTTTGTCGGTGAAGTGCAGCGTCATCATCACCATGCGCGCCACCCAGAAAAAGATGATGTCGAAGCCGGTAACCAGTACCGAGGTCGGCAGAAACGTTTTGAGTTCTTTGGTGTCGTGTGGCCAGCCCAGTGTTGAGAACGGCCACAATGCGGAGGAGAACCAGGTGTCGAGCACGTCCTCGTCCTGGCGCAACTTTGAGTTTCCTGCCTGCTTGCGAGCATCTTCTTCGTTGCGAGCGACAAATATATTGCCTTGTTCGTCATGCCACGCCGGGATGCGATGTCCCCACCATAATTGGCGCGAGATGCACCAGTCTTGAATGTTGGTTAACCACTGGTTGTATGTGTTGGTCCAGTTTTCCGGCACGAATTTAATTTCACCATCTGCCACCGCTTGCAGGCCGCGCTGCGCCAAACCTTCCATTTTCACGAACCACTGATCGGTGAGCATCGGTTCAATTACTGCATGACTGCGGTCTCCGCGCGGCACCATCAGCTTGTGCGGCTTGGTGTCTACAAGCAGGTTTTGTGCGGAAAGGTCGGAAAGGACTTTCTTGCGTGCGTCGAAACGATCCAGCCCTTGATAGACGCCAGGTGCATGTTCGTTGATTTTTGCATCCAGCGTAAATATGTTGATCGGCGTAAGGCTGTGACGCTGCCCCACTATGTAGTCGTTGAAATCGTGCGCGGGCGTAATTTTTACGCAGCCAGTACCAAAAGCCGGATCGACATATTCATCGGCAATGATGGGAATAGTGCGATTGCACAGTGGCAGTTTCAAGCGCTTGCCGATCAGGTGTTGGTAGCGTGTATCTTCAGGATGTACCGCCACAGCTACGTCGCCGAGCAGCGTTTCAGGGCGTGTGGTGGCGATGATTAAAGCACCCACACCGGTTTCCAGCGGATAAGCGATGTGCCACATGAAGCCGTCTTCTTCCTGCGCGACTACTTCCAGATCGGATACTGCGGTGCCCAGTACCGGATCCCAATTCACCAATCGCTTACCGCGATAGATTAAACCTTGCTCGTAGAGTTTGACGAATACTTCAGTGACGGCTTCGGACAAACCTTCGTCCATGGTGAAGCGCTCCCGTGACCAATCACATGAGGCGCCGAGGCGACGCATCTGGTGAGTGATGGTAGAGCCGGACTCCTCCTTCCATTTCCACACGCGCTCAATGAATTTTTCACGGCCAAGGTCGTGGCGTTTAATTTTTTGGACATCCAGCTGGCGCTCTACCACGATTTGTGTGGCAATTCCGGCATGGTCAGTACCCGGCTGCCACAGGGTGTTATCTCCGCGCATGCGGTGATAACGGGTGAGCGCGTCCATAAGCGTGTCCTGGAAGGCGTGTCCCATGTGCAAAGTGCCGGTCACATTAGGTGGCGGCAGCATGATGGCGTAAGCAGGCTTGTCGCTCTCTAATTTAGCCTGGAAATAACCCGCGCTTTCCCATATAGGATACCAGCGCGCTTCGATTGCTTGCGGTTCAAAGCTTTTTGTGAGTTCCATGTTGATAGTATTTAATTTAATTCTGTCGGGTACAGTGAGAAGGGGCGTAATTATAGCGGATGGAGAGGGTACGGGCGGTGTGGAAATGTGCGCTTGAATTAATTCGGGCAGACTTGATTTAGCTTGGTGCCAAGCCTCTTGCCATAGCGCATCGAATTGTGGTGCAAGTTTTGCGCGCAGTAGTATTTCCAGTTGCGGTGCGATTTGCGTCGCGAGATGCTGGTATTGGGCGTCAGATAAGGTAGTAAATTCTTTATTTTCTTCTTGATTTTCCGCTAGGAGCGCTGAAGGTTCTTCAGCCACGATTTCTGTCAGTGTGGGAATTCCCAGGGAGTCGGCATCGACTACATCGGTAAGTACAGGAAGGTTACCTAATTCATTTAACTGTTTGGACGGATAGCTCATGGGTGTCTATAAAAATTTACAATGATTTCTTGAGGACTGCTGTGTGACAGATGCTCTCAAGTCTGGATTTTTAGAGATGCCTTCATGTTCAATATTCGGGTTGTTTACTCAGGTCGAAGTGGCGCATTTCATAGCCGCGATCTCGATAAAAGCTGAAGCGTTCACGGCCCAAGCGTGCATCTTCTGCATCTTGGCTGACGATTTCAAGGACGCGTTCGAAACGACTGAAAAATGGCAAACAGACGGTATGCAGACTGATCAACACTTCATTGTGTGGAAAAGTTTCGCCGTGATGATCGATCACAACCGGCATCTCAGCGGCGGCTGATTCATCGCTGTGGCAGTGTGGCATAAAGGCAGTAACCGGATACTGCCACAATAGTTTGTCCAACGCCTCAGTAGTGGTTTCGTCCGGGGTATGCAGCAGCACACGCAGTCCGTTTTGCATGGCCTTGTGGCTAAGGTGGCAAGCAGTGCGTAGTTTGTCATCCACACCGGTATAAAAATCAACCTTGGTCATTTAATGAATTTACGAGTGATAGCGATGATTTAGAGTAACTATTTATGGCTACTGGGTGGGTGTAATGTAGTCCTTGTCCTTCAGAACAAGAACTACAATTCGCTGTGACCTGAATTTCTCACGTTGACCCAAATAGTTATGAGCCTAAATTAATTACCGGCTTCGACACAATTGATCAAATACTGTGCCAGTAGCGGAACGGGACGTCCGGTGGCACCTTTTTCCTTGCCTGATTTCCATGCGGTACCAGCGATATCCAGATGCGCCCAGCGGTAGTCCTGGGTGAAGCGCGACAGGAAGCAGGCGGCGGTGATGCTGCCGCCTGCACGTCCGCCGATGTTTTGGATGTCGGCGAAGTTGCTGTCCAGTTGCGGTTGATACTCGTCCCACAATGGCATGTGCCAAGCACGGTCATAGGTTTGTTCGCCTGCTGCCAGCAGTTCCTGTGCCAGGGTATCCTGATTGCTATACAGTCCGCTGGCAACATGGCCTAAAGCGATGACGCAGGCGCCGGTGAGAGTGGCTATGTCAATTACGGTGGTTGGTTCAAATTTTGCCGCATAGGTTAATGCATCGCACAGGATGAGACGGCCTTCCGCGTCGGTATTTAGAATTTCGATGGTCTGCCCAGACATGCTGGTGACGATGTCGCCCGGTTTGGTGGCGGAACCGCTGGGCATGTTCTCGCAGGTGGGAATAATGCCGACTACATTCAGTTTGAGTCCAATTTCAGCAATGGCTTGCAGCGTACCGAGCACGCTGGCTGCGCCGCACATGTCGTATTTCATTTCATCCATCTCGGCACCCGGCTTGAGCGAGATGCCGCCAGTGTCAAAAGTAATACCTTTGCCAACCAGTACGATGGGTTTTTGTTTCTTATCGGCCCCGCGATATTCCAGGGTAATCAGCTTGGCGGGTTCATCGCTTCCTCGGGTTACAGACAAGAGTGAATCCATACCAAGCTTATGCATGTCCTTTTCTTCCAGAACGGTAACTTTAAGTGATTTGTGCGCCTTGGCTAAAGCCACTGCTTGATGCGCCAGATAGCTCGGGGTGCATATATTACCCGGCAGATTGCCCAAGTCCTTGGTCAGCTTCATACCTTGCCCGATTGCTGCGGCCTGTTTGAGAGCGGCATCCTGATGGGCGGTTGATTTGCCGGACAACAAGCCAAACTGAATTTTGCACGAAGCTTTTTTATTTTTTTCCGCTTTGCTTTTAAGCTGGTCAAAACGATAAGCCATGTCGAATGCGGCAAGTACTGCTTGGCTGATACACCAAGCGCTATCGCGGCCTGCCACTGGCAAGTCAGCCAAATAGAGCACGGCATCCTTGGCCCCGGTGGTAAATAGTGTGCGCATTGTGGCACGGATACTGTCGATATATTGGCGTGCAGCAAACTCATCACGTTTGCCCAGCCCGACTAGTAGCACCCGTTCGCTCGGAATGTTGGGCACATTGTGCAGCAGCAGCGTGGTAGCGATTTTGCCACTCATATCGCCGCGCGCGATGATATCGCTGAGCGTGTTCTTGGCTGCTTGATCCAGTATTTGTGCTGCGTCCGATAGCTTGCCACCCTCAAATACACCGACCACCACGCAACCGCCACGCTGTTTTTCCGGGTTGCCCAGTTTTATGCTAAATTCCACTTGTATCTCCTTAATGATTTTTGTTTTACACAAATGCCGGATTATCCGCAGATTCCAAAGCAAAAGTCAAAGCCGTCACGCTTTAAGTTATTGCGTGCCAGTATTTTTCATCGTGAACTAGTGCGCGAGTCCGCTGGCATGGGGCTATTGGTATTTGCCATTCTACTTGGTATTGTTGTATTCACTCAGTTGGTTCGCTTGTTAGGTCAATCCGTTAGTGGTTCTTTAGCAGTGGACGGTGTGCTGGCATTGTTGGGCTTTAGTGCTTTGAATTACCTGCCAGCGCTGCTTTCTATAAGTTTGTTTCTGTCGGTGTTGCTAACGCTGACGCGTAGTTACCGTGACAACGAGATGGTGGTGTGGTTCAGTTCAGGCATTGGGCTGACACGTTGGATACGTCCGGTGATGTGGTATGCGCTGCCGGTGGTGTGCCTGATTGCACTGTTAAGCCTGGTGTTGTCGCCCTGGGCGATGTCTCAAGTGGAAGAACTAAAGCGCAGACTGGATAGCCGCGATGACGTAACCGCAGCATCGCCTGGAACATTTCGCGAATCCAAGCAGGCTGACCGCGTGTTCTTTATCGAAAACGTGGATGTGGGCAAAAATCGAGTTGGCAACATTTTTGTGCAATCGTTGCAGCATGGCAAGATGGGCACCATGGTGGCTAAGCAGGGTATGCAGGAAACCGCACCTAACGGTGATCGTTTCCTGGTATTACTGAATGGTACGCGTTATGAGGGAGCACCTGGGCAGCTTGATTTCAAGATCGTTGAATTTGAGCGTTATGCGGTGCGCATTAAGGCAGTGGAGGCGAAGCAGCGACCTGCTCCTACCGATTCATTACCCACTTTACAGCTGCTACAAAACCTTAACAGCGGAAATATATCCGAATTGGAGCGGCGGCTGAGTTTTCCGCTCGCTGCGCTGATCTTGTCCCTGCTGGCAATCCCGTTGAGTTTTGTTAATCCCCGCGCCGGACGTTCGCTCAATCTCATTATGGCGCTGATCATTTACATGCTTTATAACAATCTGATCAGCGTTACTAACACATTGGTTGGGCAGGGGAAACTAGGTCCAGTTATTGGTTTTTGGGGTATTCATGTGCTGATGTTGATGTTGATGGTATTACTGTTCTATCGTCGTTTGTTGGTGTTCTCCGTGCGGCGGTGGGTGCGATGAGGCTGTTGACCCGTTGTCTGGCGCGTGAGATATACGCCAGCATCGCACTGGTGTTCACTGCCTTGCTAATGCTGTTTTCTTTTTTTGACCTGATACATGAACTGAATGTACTGGGCAGCGGCAATTATCATCTAGGTTATGCGATGCTGTTTGTTTTGCTGACAGTGCCTGGCCGAATTTATGAGTTGTTTCCAGTAGCAGTACTGATTGGCGCAATTTTTGCGTTGACGCAGATGGCTGCTAATTCGGAATTGACCGTCTATCGTTCTTCAGGCGTTTCACTGCGGCAAATGGTAATAGCTTTGTTCAAGATAGGGTTGCCACTCGTTCTGTTGACTTATCTATGTGGTGAAATGATTGCCCCTATTAGTGAACGTATGGCGCAGGAATTAAGGCTTAAAGCTCAGAATGCTGAAGTGTCGCTGAGAGAATTCCGTTCCGGCGTGTGGGCCAAAGATGAACGCAGTTTTGTAAACATAAAAAACGTGCTGCCCGATACCACCCTATTGAATATCAGCATTTATGAATTTGATGAGAGTTACCATCTGCGTGCCATTACTGCAGCAAAACGCGCTGCTTATGTGGAAAAAAATCGCTGGCAACTGGAAGACGTGACGCAAACCCTTTTTAATACACAGGGTACGACAGTAAATCATCAGGCAAGCATGGAATGGCGCTCGGCGCTTAACTTGGGTATTTTGAGGGCGATACTGGTGGGGTCGAAACAGATGTCGATATTGAATCTTTATCAATATATCCAGCACCTGCGCGACAACCATCAGAAGACCGTGTCTTATGAAATTGCCATGTGGAACAAGCTGGTGTATCCATTCGCAGTATTGGTGATGATGTTATTGGCCTTGCCCTTTGCTTCGCACCAGCGGCGCCAAGGTGGAATTAGCGCCAAAATATTTTTGGGTATTATATTGGGGCTAGCTTTTCACTTTGTAGGTAAGCTGTTCACCAATTTGGGTGCACTCAATGAGTGGCAGCCTTTGCTAAGTGCTGTGGCGATGCCACTACTGTTCTTGTTATTAGCGACTGGGATGCTGTGGATGACTGAAAGACGATAAAGCTGTTTTTCCAAAAATCGAGGCTCATTCCCGAGAGATGATGTGCTACTGAAATTATTCTCTTTGGTAATCAACAATATCTGTAGTAAAGGGGTGATGCCGATTCGCGATTGCAAAGCTGTGCTCTACTATTCAATTTGATGACCGGATGCCAAGGAGGTCAAAAATTCCGTTTACATAAAATTTGGGATAATCCCAGCTCCAGATTTATTTCAGTGAATTAACAAACCGATTATTGTTCCCAATTCCATACTAATTTAAGCGTCACCGATGTCTGTGATTGCATTTGTCTGGGCTCAGCAGCAGCGTCACTCGCTGCTGCCAAGTAATTGGCCGTAAGAAATACCTCGCGTCCGGGCACAATTATCCAATGTACGCGAGCGATGGCGCCAAGTTGTTCAGATACATTGTCCCATTGAAATGTTAAGCTCTCCGAAAGCCGATTCGATGCGGCATGATCTAGTCGTATTTTTGCCGTGTGTACAATGAAACTTCCTGTTGGTAGGTTGATGTCACCACGCTCCAAACCACCGCGTAGCCCCCAGTGTTTATTGACGTTCCAAATCGTGCTAATAGATTGATCATTACGTCGGCCATCATAGTAACCCCCAATCCGAGCGTAGGCTGTCATTGAAAAAGGTCGAGACGGTGATGAACCAGCTTCAAGTGAGAAGTAATTCCAGCGATAGTTTCCAGCCGGGATAACAACACCGGGCAGTATGTGAAATGGTGCGGCTAGCCGATCACTCTGTATGAAAAATTCAGGGAAAATGAAATCTTCGGCCGCATTTGCAATATAGATCTCTGGATTGAGTAGCACTGAGCTTTCCGTTCCATCGAGTTTATTGCGAGCTTGCCAATCTAGCGCCGGGATAATATTCCCTTCCCTTTTTTGGTGCGTGTCCACCAGCCGATCCACGCAGAAAAACCGATTGGGTGTGTTACTGCTGGTCGCATGTCTTGCCTCGTTCGTACTGCGCTTGATTGGTGAGGTGGGTAAAGCGCGACAGTTGGAGTTAAAATTCTAGAGCAACACGCGGCGTTCGCGCCCGGTTCTCTCTGTGATTACTTTGGCATTGCAGCTTATACAACATGGTATGGCGGCATTCCCGCCGCATGAGCTTGGCGCAGCCCTTGAACGGTTGCGTTATGATCATCCTGCGCTGCAACTTTGAGGGGAGACCTCAGGGTTTGAGTTTATTTTTTATGACTCTAGTCTCAAGAATTGGTGCTTTTCCGGTGTCGTTTTTCGATCAGTTATGCCTGGCGTTTTGGTTTTACAAAACCTTGAACCCAGATTGTCCATTAGCGCGAAATCAGCTATGTTTCAAAGCGCGGGTGATCTAACTTTGCATACTTTTTCTAATGGATACCAATAGAAAACGACGATGCGGCTAGTCAATTGATTAAATGACATAAGAATCGATAAATGAGGTGATAGATGGCGACCGACTCTGACTTTGAGATGCGCTTCAGCAATCGAGAGGTGAGTGCATGGGGTGGATTAGCGCTTCTTAAGCGCGTGCTCAATGTAATTGGTTTTCGTACGGCTGCTCGAAGCTGGGGTTTGCCACAGCCTGGCTCAAACCGTGGCTATCCACCGATCCAGATTGTGGAACAGTTTATTGTCAGCATCTGGTGTGGTGCCAATCGTTTTCCATGCTGAAATCACCCGTTTCGACAAGACCCTAACGCGTCTGTTTGAGTGGAAACATGTAGCGGGCCACAAGTCCATTGTGCGATTGTTCGCCAAATTTGACATGGCACGTAACGAGAACGTGCAAGCCCAAATTTATCGTTGGATATTTGACCACATCCGATTCGATCGAATTACGCTGGATATGGATTCCACCGTGATAACGCGCTATGGCACTCCAGAAGGCGGCGCCAAGGGTTACAACGCTGCCAAACCGGGGCGGTTATCGCACCACCCACTGCTCGCATTTGTAGCCGAATGCCGCATGGTGACTAACTTCTGGTTACGTCCAAGTAACAGCAGTAGCGCCAACAATACGCTGCAATTTTTGGAATCAACTCTCCCCCACCTGGAAAGCAAGATCGTTGGACTATTACGTGCTGACAGCGGGTTTTACGATGATGCCATTCTCACCTTCCTGCAAGGTCGCCACATCGACTACATTATAAGCGCCAAGCTCACGCATGGACTACAACGTGCCATTGCCGAGCGGGTCACTTGGTGGAGCGTTGAGCGTGGACTGGAGATCGGTGAACTGAATCAGGCTCAAGGCTGGAGTGCGCCGCGCCGTATCATAGTGGTGCGACAATACGCTGTGCAGAGAAAGAAAGCGATAGGCAAAGCCATGAGCCTGTTTGCCGATGATCCTGACCAGCAAGGCTGGCGTTACGGTACGATGGTCACTACGCTGAATTTGCCCGCACTGGAGATATGGCGTTCTTATCGGGGGCGGGCAGATTGCGAAAATCGTATCAAGGAACTCAAAGCAGACTTTGGTTTGAACAGTTTCAACGTCAATGATTTTTACGCGACTGAAGCGGCATTGGGTTTCGCCATGCTGGCATACAACCTGATGAGTTTGTTTCGGCAAGCTGTGTTACGAGGCTCGGTACAACATACCCTTGCCACCTTGCATCACAAGGTATTTGCAGTAGGGGCGTTCTGGCACAAAAACCCAGACAAGCGACAACTGAACTTGGCGGTGAGTCGACAACGAAAAGCTTGGTTTAGGGACTCTGGACTAATGCAGGTAATGTCTGGCATGACGATAACACTGTCCCGCAGAATCTCTAATGGACAATCTGGGTTTACAGCTCTCTCGTGTACTTGAACGAGGAACATTCAGATGATGCACAACGAGAATGAAATGGGTTTGAGACTGGTTCAGGAATGCAATAGAACTATGATCAATGATTGTTTATATCCTGATAGATACCCTAATATTATTTTTTTAAGATATTTTTCAGGTCTGCGAAAGGATTAAAGGTAGCCAAGGTTTCTGGGCTTTTACCATCGGAGCGACCTACTGAGTCTTTAACCCGTGAGTGCTCATTTTCATGGCAATAGGTACATAAAAGCTCCCAGTTGCTACCATCTGGGGGATTATGGTCATGGTTGTTATTCTTGTGGTGGACTTCTAATAACTGAAGATTCTCGCGGGTAAAGGTCCGGGCACACCGACCGCAAACCCAAGGATACATCTTGAGCGCTTGCTCGCGATATCCCATGGCACGTTTTTCTGCATTTTGACGTGCATCCAGCACGATTTTATCCAGCTTACTATTCTTTAGCGTCATAAGTATTCTTTAAAATAAAGGGGAATTAATACGCACTACGGTGAATCCAGTAATCCCCCAAATAGGGAATGTTTATTATAAGAAAAAATCATTCTGGTAGGTAACCCAAAATTCACATAATCCGCAATTGACAGTTTTCCGACAAACCTCCTCCATTAATAATCAAAGATGCCAGTAATAAAAATTAAGGTAATATTGATACCCTATCCACTAGTCGCTCGTATGATATGCATATGTGCTAACAACATATTGTTCTATATGTTTTTTTCACGCTAACAAAAAATTTATGGGGAAATCATGAAATATTCTAAATATTATCTTTCATCTCGGATCACAATGGTCGTATCCACTTTTCTAACTATCGCTATTTTTAGCCAAGCAGCTCAAGCAGTTTGTAATGAGCGCGGTACGGTCACAGATGTGAAGACCATAAAAATCGAGGGATAGGGAAGCGGTGTTGGAGCTGTTACAGGGGGTGTATTGGGTAGCGCAGTGGGTCACCAAGTGGGAGGAGGAAGAGAGGTCAGGATTTAGCGACTATTGGAGGGCTTGTAGGGGGCGCTTATGTCGGCCATCAGGTGGAGAAAAAATCAAAATCTGGAATCAGATATCACGTTTTTGTAGAGATGGAGGACGGCTCCAGCAAGACTTTCAAGTATTTTTCGAAAACTAGCTATCAGGTAGGAGATCGTGCCAAGGTTAAAAATGGTAAGCTGATTCGAGCATAAAGATTGCTTGAAGGGTGCTGCTGTATGGAACCCAGAAACTATTTCATCGTTCCATAGCACTGACTGTCGTCAAGTTTAGATTGGCGTATCCAGCAAAGCTCGTTCAGCTGGAATATTTCCTGCCAAGCCTCATCTGGGAAGCCATCTCGATTGAGTCTCCCGCCACCACGACCATTGGGTTGCAGCAGGTCGGTGAAATAGGCTTCGCAATGAGGTGAGTCCCAGAGCTCAATAATTTTATTGAGGACATGAGGAAATCGTTTTTCAAGCATTTGTGGGTATGCATTAGGTAAACAATTGAGTGTTTTCATGACGATTTCTTTATTAAACATCATTCCACCTTTGTAATAATGGTTATCTTGGAGATTTTACCAGGCACAGTTGATGGTGTTCTCGGCTGTTAAGTTAAGTGTAATACTAATTGAGATTCCTATAAAATCTCAATTGCAAGGGAAACCATGCCTATTCATGAGAAATTTAATTAACTGAGGAAAATCTATGGCAACTTATATGTACACCACGTCCGTACCCGTCTTCAAACAGCTATTGAACAGCCTCAGCGTTATTTTGACCAAGGCTGAAGTATTCGCTACTGAGAAAAAATTTAAACCGACAGTGTTGCTGGATGCACGGCTATTCCCTGATATGTTTCCCTTGATCCGCCAAGTGCAAATTGCTGCTGATTTCGCCAAGAGTGTGTCAGCGCGGCTGGCGGGTGTTGAGGTACCTGCGTATGACGATAACGAACAAACTTTCGCTGAGTTACAGGAACGAATTGGCAAGACCTTGTCGTTTATCGAAAGTCTAACGCCAGCACAATTCGAAGGTAGCGAAACGCGTGAAATTGTGTTGCGCCCGGGCACACCAAAAGAGAGAAAATTGGTTGGCCACACCTACTTATCTAACTATGGTCTGCCGCAATTTTTCTTCCATGTCACCACCGCTTATGCGATCTTGCGGCACAATGGCCTGGAAGTCGGTAAAGGTGATTTTATGGGTGCTGAGTTACGATGAAAATGATCGTTCATGAGAGTCTGAAAAGTGATTCGATGACAATCTGAAATATTTTTTTGTAAACATGATTATGTGTGCTCACACAATCCAAGTTGTTAGTCAGTGCATGTGGAGGCGGGCAGGCTCTTAGTCTTACGATGTCACAAATGTAATTTTGGGTTTATCTATCTAACGCGGACTAACGCGGAATTTTGTTGTGACTCAATTTGTTTAAATACGAACCTGGATATATTCAGGCGATTCAAAAAAATCGATTCAAAAAAAGTGCGTCAGGGGGAGTTGACGCACCAGAAGGGGAGCTTTTTATGAAAAAAACAGAACAAAACTCAAATTATTTCATAGGCCTACTTTCTTTTTTGAACTCATCTGAGCTCAATTTGCCGTCATGGTTGGTATCCAGCTCTTTGAATACTTGGGTGGGCATTTTATTAGTTGTGGCTTCTTCCAAACTAACAGAGCTATCATTGTTTGTGTCGTAAGCGGCCCAAGCTGGCGCACCTTCTTTTGTAACGGAATTAGCCTGAACAATGCCAATCGCGCCAATTAACAGCAGGGAAGCAAGCGCTATTGATTGGGCCGCTTTATTTTGTAAAGTTGAAGAATAATTCATCTTTTTCCTTATATCAGCTCAGCGATATTGCTGTATTGATAAACTAAGCATTTATCATACCAATACTAATAAATCGTTTAATAAACAATTTATTAGTATTGTTTATTAATATTAAGATGATATGAAAATATAGATAATTGGAATGTTTGTGTCGTTACATGGCAACAGGAAGGTTGCATGATAATTCTAACTACTTGAAATACAGTAAATGTTACTGTCGTCGAGAGCCGACGAATTAGGAATATCCATTTGGATATGTGAAAGTAAAAATACTAAGTTTTGAAATGTATCGCATACAACGTTCATGGCACAGGTAATTCAGGCTATACGATTGAGTTGCTGACACGGATTAAAACTTTAATAATTTCTAGTACTTGGAACTGAACGCTGTTTATATTTTTACAAAATATTTATATATTATTTTCGTAAGTAAGAGTATGCAAAGTTAGCTGGCTCAATTTCTATTAACATAGATACCCTTGGTATTTATTTTCCAGTCGGTATGTTGCACTTCGATTATTTAGATACGTAAGCATGAAATTTTCAACTGCCTGCTGTTTATGTCCGCGCTTGGCGAACTTTCTGAGTGAAGTACGCCAAACGCATCCAAACTACTATGCTCGCCCGGTGCCATCCTTCGGCGATGCGCAGGCGCGCTTGCTAATTGTGGGGTTGGCACCCGGTATGCACGGAGCGAATCGCACAGGTCGGCCATTCACCGGCGATTTTGCCGGGAAATTGCTGTATTCCACACTTTATCAATTTGGTTTTTCCAGCCAAGCCGAGCCTTTGAATGGGGCAGGCCATGCTAATGCTGAACTGATTCTAAGCGATTGCCGCATTACTAATGCTGTGCGTTGCCTACCGCCGCAGAACAAGCCGGAACCTGCCGAAGTGCGGCAATGCAATCAATATCTGGTGGCGGAACTGGCTTCTTTACCATTAGGCGCAGTCGTGTTGGCTTTAGGGGCGATTGCCCATCTTGCGGTGTTGCGTGCGCTGGACTTGAAAATAAAAGACTATAAATTTTCGCATGGCATGCGGCATGCACTGCCGAACGGCATAATGCTGTATGACAGCTACCATTGCAGCCGCTACAATACTCAGACCAAGCGTCTGACCGAGGCCATGTTTCATGCCGTTTTCAGCGCAATTGTTCTACATTTGCATAGCCGTGATCTAAATAATAACCTTGACCCAAACGACCGAATTTGATCTTAAATCATTTGTTGCCAGTCTGCCCTTACTGCCTGGTGTGTACCGTATGCTGGATAGCCAAGGGCAAGTGCTTTATGTCGGCAAAGCTGGGCAGCTTAAAAAACGCGTTGCATCTTACTTCCAGAAAAAAAATATCTCACCGCGCATCAGCTTGATGGTGTCGCATATTGCCCGTATTGAGGTGACGGTTACTCGCTCCGAGGCTGAGGCTCTGCTGCTGGAAAATAACTTAATAAAAACATTAAAACCACGATACAACATACTTTTTAGAGATGATAAATCTTACCCGTATATCGTCCTGACCGCGCATGGTTTTCCTCGTCTGGCTTATTATCGCGGTGCGACTGCTAAGCACCATCAATACTTCGGGCCTTATCCTAACTCACATGCCGCCAAGGAAAGCATACAGTTGCTGCAAAAAATTTTTCGCATCCGTACTTGCGAGGACAGCACATTTTCCAATCGCGCTCGTCCCTGTTTGTTGCACCAGATTCATCGCTGCACTGCCCCTTGTGTTGGACTGATTAGCAAGCAGAATTATGCGATTGATGTGCGCAATGCGAATTTGCTATTACAGGGCAAGCAGGGCGAGGTGGAAAGCTTGCTGCGACTAGCCATGGAACAAGCGGCAGAAGTCCAACACTATGAACAAGCCGCTGCGCTACGCGACCAGTTGCATGCGCTGCATACGGTGCAGCAAAAGCAGTTCATGGAAAGTGGTCGTGCAACAGATGCGGACATCGTTGCTGTCGCTGAGTTGAATGGCGTGCTGTGCGTGAATTTGGCCATGGTGCGCGGTGGCAGACATCTCGGTGATAAAAGCCTTTTTCCGCAAAATGCCGAAGGGCAGGCGGTTGACGAAGTGTTGCATGCTTTTCTGGCACAGCATTATTTAAACCATAGTGTGCCGCCTCTTATTCTTACCAGCACACCTCTCGCGGCAAATGCCTTGGAAGAGTTACTTGGCGAGCAGGTCGGGCATAAAGTACAGATACGTCACAGTGTCAGTGGTGAGCGGCGTCGATGGTTGGATATGGCGTTGAAAAATGCTCTGCTGGCATTACATCAGCAAGCAGGCCAGCAGGCCGGACAGCTGGCTCGACTGGAGAAATTGCGCGAAGCCCTTATGCTTCCACAACTGTCACGCATCGAATGTTTTGATATCAGCCACACCATGGGCGAAGCGACTGTGGCTTCCTGTGTCGTGTACGACAATATGGCTATGCGTACTGCGGAGTACCGGCGCTACAACATTAGCGGTATTACTGAGGGAGACGACTATGCAGCTATGCGCCAAGCCTTGTTTCGTCGCTATCAAAAATTACAGATAGGTGAAGGTAAGCGTCCCGATTTGATTTTGATAGATGGTGGCGTGGGTCAGCTAAGTGTGGCTTGCCAGGTGTTGGAACAACTAGGCTTGATGGAAATCCCGTTAATGGGCGTAGCCAAAGGCGTGGAGCGCAAGCCTGGATTAGAGCAATTATTGCTTCCGCAGCATGAAAAGCCGCTACAATTGTTGCCGGACAATCCAGCATTGCACTTGATTCAGCAGGTGCGCGATGAAGCGCACCGTTTCGCTATTAGCGGACACCGCGCCAAGCGCGGTAAAACGCGCACAACATCCATGCTGGAGGAGATCAGCGGGGTAGGAGAAAGGCGCAGGCGTAATTTGCTCGCTCGGTTCGGAGGCCTACAGGGCGTATACCAAGCCAGTTTGGAAGAGTTGGCACAGGTAGAGGGTATTAGCCTGTCGCTGGCGGAAAAAATTTATCAACAATTGCACTGATCATGCCACTCAATATCCCAAATCTGCTGACTTGGTTACGTATTATGCTTATACCGGTGTTTCTCGGGGTATTTTACCTGCCTGACACAACACTTTCTCTACATCACAAGCATTTACTCAGTACGGTGATATTCGCGTTGGCCGCTCTCACAGATTGGTTAGATGGTTATCTGGCGCGCGCGCTCAATCAGACTTCCGCTTTTGGCGCATTTCTCGATCCAGTCGCTGATAAGCTGATGGTGGCTGCTGCATTGATTATGTTGGTAAAGCTTGGCTATGTGGATATGGTCATTGCGTTCATTATTATCGGTCGTGAAATTGCTATCTCTGCTTTACGCGAATGGATGGCCCAGCTTGGTGAAAGCAAGAGCACCGCGGTTTCCATGCTGGGTAAGGTGAAAACTGTATTTCAAATGATCGCCATATTGTTGCTGCTTTGTCATGAATCATTGGTGGGGTTGCCTGCTAATGCATTGGGTACATTGTTGATTTATCTTGCTGCTATCTTGACATTGTGGTCAATGATTTATTATTTGAAACTCGCGTTGCCACAAATTATACGCAAATAGGGGGAGGGTATTATGTTGCATGAAAGATCCCCTTTTAGTGGTAAGGCGTGACACGAAATAAAGTGTCGCCATTAGGCTATACAGAAATAAATATTTCATTCGGCCAGCGACAAATGGCCCGAACATTATTGATTTTTTATCGTATGCGAGGTATAGTGCTCCGCTTTCGGGGTGTAGCGTAGCCTGGTAGCGCGCCTGCTTTGGGAGCAGGATGTCGGGAGTTCGAATCTCTCCACCCCGACCAGTATATCTTAGTGGTACAGAGTCGAATGGCTCCACAGGAAATTGTGCCCGTAGCTCAACCGGATAGAGCACCAGCCTTCTAAGCTGGGGGTTACAGGTTCGATTCCTGTCGGGCACGCCAACGACACATCTTGTTGATGTTTTACCCCGTGGTGGCTGTAGCTCAGTTGGTAGAGCCCCGGATTGTGATTCCGGTTGTCGTGGGTTCGAGCCCCATCAGTCACCCCATATAAATCAAGCAGTTTCAGATTGATACTGACTTACTTCGTAAAATGAAGCGCTGTTTGTAAGACAATTTCACCGCTTTAGATTTTCTACCAATCGATAGTTGTACCTTTGACCGGTATGTTTTCGGTTCTGTGGCCAGTCAACTCACTTGCTTTTCTTCCATCCTAGATCAGATCTGTGGCCGCTTTTGTGCGGAAGTCATGGAATGTGCATCGTTCGTTGTTAATTTGACTTACGCAGTTGAATTTCCTATCCTTTACCGTTGATTTGCATCAAGTCTTCGTCGGCAGTTGCTGCAACTGCATATCAGGCATCGTGCGAGCTACACATTGATTCAGCACGGTAGCTGCGACCTTCTTGCAGCCTCCGCAAACGCATGCTTTATTTAAGCAATGGAGAGGTTATGAACGGATTGCGGGTTATTTCTCTGGAGGCATTTATAGTGTTGTATATGTTGCTGGGGATTGTGCGGGCAACTTGGCCGAAAGGAAAGCTCGAGCACCGACACGTAGACGCTGTGGTCGTGAGCATTGATACAATAAGCCGGAACAAGGAGGAAAGCCCATGACCCCCGATGATATCGAGCGATTGGTCGCGCGCGCCGAGCATCTCATGTCGCGCTTTGAAGCGATTTTGCCACTGGCGCCTCCGATGCCAGACTGGAGCGCGTTGGCTCAGCGCTGGCGCACGACGCATCAGGCCCGCGGCTGGCTGGAGCCGCTGCACGTGTTGCAACCCATTCATCTCTCTGACTTGAAGGATATCGACGATCAGAAGAAGCGCGTTGACGATAACACGCGTCAGTTTGTATGGGGCCAGCGCGCCAATAATGTATTACTGACCGGAGCGCGCGGCACAGGTAAGAGTTCCATTGTCCGGGCTATGCTGACGGAATACTCGGCTGAAGGTCTGCGCGTGATCGAGGTCGACAAAACTGATTTGGTCGACTTGCCGCACATTGTCGATCTAGTGCGCAAGCGCTCCGAGCGCTTCATTATCTTCTGCGACGATCTGAGTTTCGAAGACGGTGAACCGAGTTACAAGGCGCTCAAGACGGTGCTCGATGGCAGCTTTGCTTCTGTACCAGATAATGTGCTGGTTTATGCCACCAGCAATCGTCGCCACCTTATGCCGGAATACTTTTCCGAGAACCAACAGACAACGCACGGTGACGACGGTGAGCTACATCCCGGGGAAGCTGTAGAAGAGAAAGTTTCGTTATCGGATCGTTTCGGTCTGTGGGTGTCATTCTATAGCTTTAACCAGGAAGCCTATCTGCAGATCGTGCGACACTGGCTGGGTGTGTTCGGTGTCGATCTTAAGGACTGGGACGACGTGATCCGTCGTGAAGCGCTGCAGTGGTCGATGATGCGCGCGTCGCGCAGCGGTCGCGTGGCGTGGCAGTTCGCACGCGACTATTCTGGAAAAGCTGCGGGCTTACTAAGAATTACATAGGCTAAGAATTACATAGAGCCCTTTAAGTTTGGGCATTTGACATGGGTACGATTGCTTCTTGGTTATGTTCAGCAGCAAGTAGCATATACATGCCAGGTACTACGAACAGGGTGAACAATGTGCCTATCGATAAACCACTGGCGATCACTAAGCCCATATTAGAGCGGCTTACTGCGCCTGCACCGCTTGCCATGATGAGTGGCAAAACCCCCAGTACCGTGGCGGCAGTTGTCATTAATATCGGGCGCAAACGTAAGCCAGCAGCTTTCACAATAGCATCACGCTTGCTCAACCCCGTTTGTTGCAAGTTATTAGCAAATTCCACAATTAAAATGCCATTTTTTGAGATAAGAGCAATGAGTGTAACTAAGCCAACCTCAGTATAAATATTGAGCTTGGCGTGTCCAATACCGAGATTAATAAAAATCAATGCTCCCGCAATAGACATGGGCACGGACACCAAAATAATTGCAGGATCGCGAAAGCTCTCAAATTGAGCCGCAAGTGCCAGAAAAATAATTACAATAGCAAAGAAAAAGGTGAGTAACAGACCGCCAGATTCTTGTACAAACTGTCGTGAGGGTCCCGCGTAGTCATAGCTGTATCCAGCAGGCAAGGTTTTCTCCGCTAAAGTTTTAAGTCGTTCCAGTGCCTGACCTTGAGAAATAGTGGGAAAAGCCACTCCCTGTATGGTCGCCATATTTTGTTGCTGAAAGCGATTGATGGTTTCTGGTTCAGTACTGGTTTCCAAATGAGCCACTGTGGATAGAGGCACCATCTGTCCACTTTCGGTACGCAGATAATAGTTCTTGAGTTGATCTGCATTAAGTCGGAAACGTTGTGCTACTTGTGGAATAACTTTATAAGACCGACCCTCAAGTTCGAAATAGTTCACATACCCACCGCCCAGCATGGCAGACAGGGCAGAGCCTATGTCTTGCATATTTAGCCCAAGCTGGGACGCCATATTGCGATCAATTACTACTGTAGTTTGTGGCAGATCAATGCGCAAATCCGACTGTACAAAAATAAATTCGCCTGTTTTCTCAGCATCTTGCAAAAATTTCTGGGACACATCATAAAGCTTGGAGAATGGCTCTGTACTAGTAATCACAAATTGAATTGGCAAACCGCGCGCCCCCGGTAGTGGGGGTGGCTGGAAAAGTGCACTTTGCGTACCGGAAATTTTATTCAATTCATTTTGTACCTCGGGCTGTAGCTGAGTGGCGGTTTTAGTGCGCTCATCCCAAGGCTTGAGTACCATACCAGTGATAACCTGTGTCGGCATGTTTAGCTGAAATATGTGATCTGTTTCCTGATGTGACCTGTAAACTTTTTGAGTCTGCTCTCCAAATATTTCTCGTTGCTGTAGTGTCGCATCCGGCGCATTAAATGAGGCTGCAATCAACACACCCTGATCTTCCTGTGGCGCGAGTTCAGACATCGAAGTGGTGTAGAGAAAATAAATACCGCCCATCACCACTAACGCAAATATAGCTATTACATTGACAAAGTTAAGTGTGCCGTTCAGGGTTTTTTCATAACGAAGGTGTAAGCGTTCAAATCGTTTATCCAACCATACTACCAAACGATCTTGCCAATTGCCGCCCTCGCGTCTAGGCGGGCGCAGAAGACGCGAACACATCATCGGTGAAAGTGTCAACGCAATCACAGCTGACATAATCACAGCACCCACAAGCGTAAAAGCAAATTCGGTAAACAGCGCGCCAGTAAGGCCACTCATGAAACCTATCGGCAAATATACAGCTACAAGCACGACGGTCATCGCAATAATAGGATTAGCCAGCTCACGCGCCGCTTTTATAGATGAGTCAAAGGGCGACAACCCTTCTTCCAGATGACGACTTACGTTTTCTACTACGATGATAGCATCGTCCACTACTAGTCCGATGGCAAGTACCAGCGCTAGGAGCGTGAGCAGGTTAATGGAATAACCTAATGCCAGCATCACAGTGAAGGTTCCTATCAGGGAAATTGGTATAGCAATCACCGGAATCAGCACCGAGCGTAGCGAGCCCAAGAAAATAAACACCACTGCAGTGACAATTAAGACTGCTTCCACAAGCGTTTTAATTACCTCGTTAATTGACGAATTGACGAATTTGGTCGAGTCATAAACAACATTGCTATTCAAACCCTGCGGTAACTGGGCCTCGATTTCAGGCATGGCTTTGCGTACACGGGCGACTACATCCAATAGATTTGCACCTGGGGCAACCTGAATAGCCACATATACCGCTTTTTTACCGTCAAAAGACACACTGGAGTCATAGTCATCAGCGCCCAAAGTAACATTCGCGACGTCTGCCAAGCGCACTATCGAACTGCCCTCTTGCTTGATGACCATCTGCTTGAATTCATCTACTGAGCGTAGTGCCGTAGAAGCGTTCAGATTGATTTGCACCATTTGGCCCTTGGATTGGCCACTGGATGAGAGAAAGTTGTTTGCAGCCAAAAGTGCGTACACATCGGCAGCGGTGAGACCAACAGCAGCGAGTTTTTGTGGGTCAAGCCATGCCCGAAGGGCGAAGTTTTTTGCACCCAGCAATTCGGCAACTTGCACACCTTCAATCGCTTGCAGCTTGGGTTGTACGGAACGTACAAGATAGTCAGTAACTTGGTTAGGTTTGAGAACATCGCTATAGAAACCGATGTACATCGCGGCTATAGTTTGCCCGATGCTGACGGAAAGTGTGGGTTTTTGCGCCTGCGGCGGCAATTGATTGAGAACAGCATTAACCTTAGTGTTGATTTCAGTTAATGCCTCGTTTGGATCATAGTTTAATCGAAGATTCGCAGTAATAGTGCTCACACTCTGGGTACTGTTCGAGGTCATATAATCGATGCCATTAGCCTGAGCTACAGCATTTTCCAGAGGAGTAGTGATGAAGCTAGTCACTAGATTGGCACTGGCGCCTGGATAAGCAGTGTTGATCGTAATTACGGCATTTTGAGTGTAAGGATATTGCAGCACCGGCAATGAAGCAAGCGAGCGTAAGCCCAGAACAAGTATCACCAAGCTAATGACGGTTGCCAAAACTGGGCGTTCGACGAAGATGTCAGTGAACTTTCTCATCGCAGCTCCAGCACTGTTGCTCATTCGTCTTTCACCTCAGGATTGGGATTATTTGACGGTTGCACACTATTATTTACAAATACCGGAGTGCCATTGCGTAGCTTGAGTTGACCCGAAGTGACCACAACCTCATTCACTTTCAGACCGCTAAGCACCGCCACCTGATCGCCGCGTACAAGGCCGGTAGTAACAAAACGCTGCTCGACCACTAGCTTAGGCTTGCCATCGGCCCCCTTCCCTTCATTTTTCACTATGAACACGGTGCTACCGTAAGGGTTATAAGAAATAGCTGAATTCGGCAGGGTGACGTACTGTTTTTTATCTCCTCTCTTTACCTGTGCCGTAGCAAATAATCCGGGTAGCAATTCACCATTAGGATTGGCAATGCTTGCTCGTACTTTGAGGTTACGTGTGGATATATCCACCTGCGGTTCAATCGCGGAAATGGTACCGGTGAAAGCTTTGTTTGGAAACGCATTGGTTTGTACAGTGACGCTCTCGCCGGCATGAATCAAGTCAATCTGGGCCTGTGGTACCGTAAAGTCCAGATACATGGGGTCAAGTTTTTGCAGGTTTACAAGCGTAGTGCCTGGCGCCAGATATTGACCAAGATCTACTTGGCGTATACCCAGCTGGCCAGAAAAGGGAGCACGGATACTTTTTTGTGCAATGATTGCTTCTTGCATCGTTACCTGCGCCAAGGCACTTTTCAAATTGGCTGCCGAAATATCTACTGCAGCTTGGCTGACTGCCTGCATTTTGAGTTGAGCCAGGTCGCGGTCGAAAGTTTGTTTGGCGAGCCGAACGGCAACCTTGAGCTGTTCGAGCTGAGCTTTAAGCGGCGCGGCATTCAGTTCTAATATCAGCTGACCCGTTTTCACCATTGCTCCAGAATCAAAGTGTATGGCTGTCACTATGCCGCTGACCTCGGCTGCCAGGCTGGTGCCATTAGAAGCACGCAGATTGCCTACCGCTTCGACTGAAGGTTGCCAAGTGGATGTTTGTGCTACGGTAGTAGATACACTTTGCGGTGGGTTAGCCTGTCCTTTGATAGACTGTTGTATCATTTTGTTGCGAAATTGTTGAAAAGCATAAATTCCGCCGAATATTATTGCAGCTATGAGCAGCATAATGACCATGCGCTTGGTCGTGCCTTTAGTCATGAAAATACTCCATGCTCACTTTGGGTTCAAAAGATGCCGCACAAAACCTTTGTGCTCGGTATTCTGCATTGCTAATTGAGTAGGCTGCGGCGGTATCTCCGCTCGTTGCTTTGATGCGGCAACCCAGCCACCACCCATAGCCTGATAAAGCGCTGCGGTATCCGTCAAACGCTGAACTTGCGCGGCAATTAAGTTAATCTGAGTTTGTTGCGCCTGTTGTTGCGCGGTAAGTAGCTGCAAATAATTCACTCCACCTAATAAAAATTGCTGTTGGATAAGATTAAGCGATGCTTGTGCCGATGCATCGGCGGCGGCTTGTGCTTGTAATATTTGCGCGTCATTGTCTAGTGCACGCAGAACGTCAGCAACATTACGTAAAGCTTGCAACACGGTTTGGCGATAGTTAGCTGTTGCTGCATTGAAACCAGCTTCTGCTGATTTAATCCCAGCTTTGAGGCCGACATTGAACAATGGCTGCGTTACTTGACCTACCAAATTCCAAATCATTGATCCGGCTCCGAATAAACTGGATGCAGCAAGAGCCTGCGAGCCCAGAGTAGGAGACAAGTTAATTTGCGGATAGCCAGTGGACACGGCCACCCCATATTGTGCATTTGCTACATGCAACAAGGCTTCAGACGCTTGAATGTCAGGACGCTGACGCACCAGTTCTGAAGGTATGATAAAAGGAAGGTCTGCCGGCAAATTAAAATCTGCTAAAACAAATTTAGGTATTTGCGCCGTGCCGGGTAGTTGACCCACTAACACAGCAAGCAAGTGATTTGTTTTCTCAAGATTGTTACGCAAAAGCGGAATGCTGGCGCTGGTTTGCTCTACCTGGGTAAGTAAAGCAAATTCGTCACTGCGCGGCACAGCCCCCAGTTGGAAGCGTTGTCTCGTAATATTCAGCTGTTTTTTTTGCGCTGCCAAAATGGCCACAGTGGCCTTAAGCTGTGCGGTAAATTGTGCCTGTGACATTGCAGTAGTCGTGATGTTGGCAGCAAGCGTAAGTCGCGCACCTTCAAACTGGTAGCGTTGATAGTCAGCCTGCGCAGCAAAAGATTCGAGAGCGCGGCGGTTGCCCCCGAACAGATCAAGGTTATAACTAACCGTTACGCCAGCGTTATACAAATCGAATATTTTGCTTCCGCCTGGCTGACCAAAAATTGAAGGATTGAACTTTTGACGCTGTGTACCCAGCTTGGCATTCACCTGGGGGTACTGCAAGGAACCCGCTTGCGCAGCATAGGTTTGCTGTGCTTGAAACAAAGTAGCTTGCGCCGCATCTAACGTTGGGCTGGCATTTAGGGCTTGGTCGATGAGCGCATTAAGTTTGGGCGAGCCAAAATTTTGCCACCAATTCACGGGCACATCTTTTCCGACCACGAAATGTTGCGCTCCGCCAAAGTTACCTTGTGCTGTTGCAGTTTGCAGCGGTAATTTTTGTGGGGTGTAACTTGTTACAGCGGGCGGGTCAGGTTGCTTAAAATCAGGCCCTACACTCGTACAACCAAACAGCGATAGGGTACCTCCCAATAGCAACCCTGCGGTTAGCCGTGAAATAAACCTTATAAAGGCGGGGCAGTCCTTTATATACAAATTTTTAATTTTAAATAGCAAACCTGGAACACTTATTTTTATCGAAGTTTAATAATAACAGATTTTGGAAATCATTAAGATTGCCAGCGTTTCCCCGTATGAACGGCCAAGGAAATTTGGCTGTTTTACCGCATTCCAGCTTCGAGCCGTTATTAAACAAGCTTTTCCAAACGACACAGGTGTTGTAAATTTGCTTAACGAGGATCACGGAAAGGTTTCACTGTTCCGCAGTTTTCACTAATCCATCGACCGTCAGTGTAGGCACGTTCACTAACAGGATTGCCTTGTACAACTCCATTGAATTCAGTTCGTCCTGTAAAACTTTCTGGGCTCGTAAAAATCCCCTCAGTTACGCCATTCCCCTTAAGGACGGAGTTTTCACAGATAAGGTTTATTTTGTAGTCGTTTCCAGTTTGGACAGAATTTTTAACATCACATCCATATTGATTTTGATTCAAAACAGTTGGAATTTTTTGATTCGCCATTTCCTGGGTAATGCAAACCTGAGATGTTGCTGCCCCATTACTAATCTTGGGCATATCAAGTCCGTACTGTTTAGCCAAATTCGTCAAATTTTGCATTTGATCCGGCGGAATCATTGTTACAAGCGATAACAAGCCTGATGTCGTCGTCATTTCCCATAATCCCGGGCGCATATGAGATTCTGCTGAGTTTGCTGTTGATACCGCGAACAACAATGATAGTGAAAGAATAATTTTTTGCATCGGGCCTCCGGAACGTGATTGATAATTAATGGCTCAAAGTGAGTCAATTTAGAAATTTGATTATAGGCTTTTGATCATTTAGGCTTGGCAGAGTCTCTCGGTGGACCAGAAGAAACGTAATTGTAAGCATTTCTCCATCCATTAATACAGCCAAGTGGAGTTTGAAGTGGCAAGGTACAGTCACTGCGTAGTTGGGCAGTTTGACTGGCAAATAAGTTCAAATATATCCTAACTAGACTAATAAGCACGGGTGGAGCATGTGTTCTGATGATCAATCGGCAGTTTGGCTTCAATAACACGCGCTACCCTCGTGGTTTATAGGTCCGGATAGTTTATCTATTCGCTACATCTGAGAGCTTTAATGTTGACGCTACCCGAAAATAAATCTACATTAAATTCCGCCAAAAATATGAAACATTAACCATACCGAGGGAGTGCCATGCCCACCAGCATCAAATCAGTTTTGCAAGAAACCCGCGTTTTTCAGCCTGCCCCTGCATTCGTCGAACAAGCGAATGTTTCTGGTATGGCAGCCTACCAAGCTCTGTGCAGGGAGGCAGAACAAAATTATGAAGGGTATTGGGCACGGCTAGCACGGGAGCATATCGTATGGCACAAACCGTTTAATACCGTGTTAGATGAGAGTCGCGCGCCATTTTACGCGTGGTTCGCGGATGGCGAATTGAATGTTTCTTATAATTGTCTGGATAAGCATCTGGCCACGCAACCTGAAAAAACTGCGCTGATTTTTGAGGCGGACGACGGCCAAGTGACCAAGATTTCCTACCGCGAGTTGCACGCTCGCGTGTGTCAGTTTGCCAATGCGTTAAAGTCACGCAATATTCAGAAGGGCGATCGTGTCGTTATCTACATGCCCATGAGCATCGAGGTGGTGATAGCGATGCAGGCATGCGCGCGCATTGGCGCAATCCATTCAGTCGTTTTTGGCGGCTTCTCTTCCAGAAGCCTGAATGAGCGTATCGAAAATGCGCAGGCGTGTGCCGTCATTACTGCTGATGCGCAATTCCGCGGCGGTAAGATGATGCCGCTCAAACCAGCCGTGGATGAGGCGCTGAGCATGGGTGGTTGTGATGCAGTGCATAGCGTAATTGTTTATAAGCGTGCGGGCGATGATGTGCAGTGGAATGCGAAACATGACCTGTGGTGGCATGATCTGATTGCTGGTCTTTCATCTACGTGCGAACCGGAATGGGTGGGTGCGGAACATCCATTGTTCATTTTATATACCTCAGGTTCTACCGGAAAACCCAAAGGAGTGCAGCATTCCAGCGGCGGCTATCTGCTTGGCACGATGGTTTCCATGCAATGGGTATTTGACTATAAGCCTACTGATATTTTTTGGTGTACCGCTGACGTGGGCTGGGTGACTGGCCACAGCTATGTTGCATATGGTCCGCTGGCGATGGGGGCGACGCAAGTGATATTTGAGGGCGTGCCCACTTGGCCCGATGCCGGACGTTTCTGGAAGATGATTCAGGATCATCAGGTCACCACTTTTTATACTGCGCCCACCGCCATCCGCTCGCTGATTAAATTAGGGGGCGAATTGCCGAAGCAATACAACCTTTCCAGTCTGCGTTTGCTCGGTAGCGTTGGCGAGCCGATCAATCCAGATGCATGGATGTGGTATTACACCATAGTCGGCCAGTCGCGTTGTCCCATTGTTGATACCTGGTGGCAGACCGAAACCGGTTGTCACATGATTGCACCACTGCCGGGAGCAATGGCAACCAAACCTGGTTCCTGCACCCTGCCGCTGCCCGGCATAATGGCCGCCATCGTTAACGAAGCAGGTGACGAAGTGCATGACCAACATGGAGGGTTTCTTGTCATCAAACGTTCTTTCCCGTCTCAAATCCGTACCATATGGGGTAATGATGAGCGCTATCGCAAAGGCTACTTCCCAGAAGAAATGAAAGGCGCTTACTTGGCGGGCGATTCAGCACACCGCGACGAGGACGGTTATTTCTGGATCCTGGGACGCATTGACGACGTACTGAAAGTATCCGGCCACCGCTTGGGAACTATGGAGATAGAGTCTGCGCTGGCGTCAAATCCGTTGGTGGCGGAAGCCGCTGTCGTTGGAAAGCCGCATGAGATAAAAGGAGAGGCCATAGTGGTATTTGTGGTGTTAAAAGGCTCGCGACCGAAAGATCCCACTACGGAAAAAGAAGTGTCGGAAATTCTGCGTAATTGGGTCAGCAAGGAACTCGGCCCAATCGCCAAGCCGGACGAAATCCGCTTCGGGGACAATCTGCCAAAGACGCGCTCCGGCAAGATTATGCGTCGCCTGTTGCGCGCCCTTGCCAAGGGCGAAGAAATAACACAGGACATTTCGACGCTGGAAAACCCGGCGATTCTTGAACAACTAAAGCACGTTATTCAATAAACCAGGAATTGCAGTCGGCGTAGCTTTCTATAGTTTGTACCGAAAGCGCAGTGTCGGTTATACCGTCAATTTTCCGATATCGCTATAGATATGCAAGATCATAAATATAAAATTAAAGACACCTTTAATAATGCGGCAGAAGGCTATGACAAGCCGGCACTGCGCTTTTTTTCAGTGGCGGCAGAACATTTGGCGAACAACATGAAGTTTGCTGGAAATGAACATGTTTTGGATGTGGCCACTGGCACAGGGTTGGTTGCGCTGGCATGTGCACAGCGGTTGAGCGCAGGGCATGTGACGGCCATTGATTTATCCGACGGAATGTTGGCGAAAGCGAAGATCAAAGCTCAGGAGCAGCAGTTAACTAATCTCGATTTTTTATGCCTGGATATGGAGGCCGCAAATTTTAACGCCGACTCATTTGATGCCGCTTGTTGTGGTTTTGGCATCTTCTTCCTGCCTGATATGGAGGCCGGATTCAAGGCCATCGCCAAACATGTCAAACCCGGCGGCGCTATTGGAATCTCAAGTTTTACGGGCGCGGTTATGGAACCCCTAGCGCAAAAATTTATCGAGCGCATTCAGACCTATGAGGTAGCTATGCCATCGCTATCCTGGAAACGACTGGATAGCGTAGAGAAAATCCATATTTTGTATCAAGCAGCGGAGCTGGAACGATTGCATACGTATACCTATCAGGTTGGATACCATCTTGCTGGGTTTGAAGAATGGTGGGATATTTTATGGTATAGCGGCTTCCGCGGATTATTGAGTCAGCTTTCTTCCTTTGATTTAGCACGCTTCCGGCAATCGCATCAGGAAGAAATAGAATTACTTGTCGAAGAGCAAGGCATTTGGATGAATGTTGAAATTCTCATCAGCGTGGGCTATAAACCCGTATAGAAAAATATTCTGCTGTTACCCGGCTACACTCACGCAGCCGCCATTGCCACAACAACTTTAGTCAATATGTCTTCCCTTCCGCAAGATTCGTTCATGGACTCATTACACGACCCCGCAGTGCGCGACCTCGCATGGGTTATCGGTTCGCCGGGATTGCTGGATGAAACTTGGGCCGCGTATGCCGGACGTGTGGTTGACGACGCATGGTGCCATGCGCAATTAAAAACATGTATTCAGTGGTTGACTGGATTGGATAATGACCCGCACAGTCTGTATGACTTTATTGCCCAGCGTTCAACGCGTCGCCTGGGCCAATATTTTGAATCGCTCATTGCATTCTGGTTAGCACGCATCCCCGATACGCAAATTATTGCCACCAATTTGCAGGTTCAAAATGCGCAACGTATCTTGGGTGAATATGACTTTTTATTTCGTGATGCCGATGGAAATGTTTGTCATTGGGAAACCGCTGTAAAGTTCTACCTGCAAGCAGAGCCATTGTTCGAGCAACATGCATTTATCGGCCTTGCGGTGCGCGATCGGCTCGATATTAAATTGGACCGCGTATTTCAACATCAACTTGAATTAGGCCACACACCCGCCGGGCGTGCAGCACTGCCACAAGGGGTAGCGCTGAAAAAAACACAGGCTTTCATCAAAGGCTACCTGTTCTACTCTGCAACACAAGCAGGAAAATTTTTTAATCCTATCACCCCAATCCCTGGCGTATCGGTCAATCATTTGTCTGGCTGGTGGATGCGTCATCCGGTAGGTTCACTACCGCAAACAACATCGGATAGTTACTGGACTATATTGCCACGTTTACGCTTCTTAGCTCCGGTACGCCTGGATGCTGAAGCCAGCGTGATGCGGCAGGCTGAGATATGCACAGCACTCGATGCACATTTCGGGGTTTCTGACGAGCCTGTGCAGGTGATTGAACTCCAGCATGGTGCGGACAATAGCTGGCGCGAAGCGACACGGGGATTTGTAGTGTGTAGTAAATGGCCAGTAATCAACACCTGAAATAGGCTGAAAGAAACTGTACGCCAACGTTTTGTTAAGCTTGAAACGGAGGTATCACAAAAAGAAAAAATACTAAAAGTGATAACAGCGAGAAACTTCGAGAAACATGTGAAACACACTGTTCACGCGGTTGATAGGCTTAATGAGCTCGAAGCTTCAGTGTCGGAATTTTTTACAGTGTCGGCCAAAAGTTACCTAAGGAAATACTGATTTATTCCCGCGCATTGGTTGGAGTAATTCGTTAATCTGAGAAAGCCAATTCTTTGATAAAAACCACAAAACTCACCCCGGTGGCTCTGGTAGAGTGAATTATTCAGCGTTTCCCTAAAACCGTTGTAACTTCCCCTATGTGCGCGTTAGCAAATAAGCGTGGCTTTATCACGATAAAAATGTCTCGCAAATAGGATGAGCACATCGGACATGACTCGCGATATCAACGATAATTGGAATATAGCGGGTGGGCGATATATAGCGCGCGTTGCGACAAATCAAGCTTTCTATCGCGTAGCGATAAAAAAATTCAGGGGCAATAAACCGTTTGCTGTGGCACAGCAGTTCTTGTGGGAGACAGGTAGCGCATGGCCAAATCCGAGGCAAAAACTCGTTCTGAGCTCATTAACCAGCAACTTGCGCAGTCCGGCTGGAATGTCAAAGATCCTACGCAGGTCATAGAAGAGTTCGATATTCTGACGGCTTTGCCACAAGGTATTGCGGAGCCCCGCACCCCCTACGAGGGCCACCAATTCAGTGACTACGTATTGCTGGGCAAAGATCGCAAACCTCTTGCCGTCATTGAGGCCAAAAAATCGAGCAAGGACGCTGCCATCGGCCGCGAGCAGGCAAAACAATATTGTTACAACATTCAGAACCAACTCGGCGGTGAGTTGCCATTCTGCTTTTATACCAACGGACTGGAAACGCATTTCTGGGATATAGGGAGCTACCCTCCGCGCAAAGTCGCTGGTTTCCCGACGAGAGATGATTTGGAGCGTTTCCAGTACATCCGCCGCAACCGCAAGCCGCTCACCCACGAATTCATCAATACCTCGATCGCCGGGCGTGACTACCAGATTCGCGCTATTCGTGCGGTACTGGAAGGCATCGAACAACAGAAACGCGATTTTCTGTTGGTCATGGCCACCGGCACTGGCAAAACCCGTACCTGTATTGCCATGACGGATGCACTGATGCGCGCAGGCCATGCCGAGAAAATCCTGTTCCTCGTGGATCGTATCGCACTGCGTGAGCAGGCGCTGGCCGCCTTCAAGGAGCATCTGCCCAACGAACCGCGCTGGCCCAATGTTGGCGAAAAACTGATTGCAAAAGATCGTCGCATCTACGTTGCCACGTACCCGACGATGCTCAACATCATACGCAATGAGTCCCAGAGCCTCTCGCCACATTTTTTTGATTTCATCGTGGTCGATGAAAGTCATCGCTCCATCTACAACACCTATGGTGAAGTGCTCGACTATTTCAAAACCATCACGCTAGGTTTGACGGCAACACCTACTGACATCATCGATCACAACACCTTCCAGCTTTTTCATTGCGAAGATGGTCTGCCGACCTTTGCCTACACTTATGAACAGGCCGTGAACAACGTGCCGCCTTACCTCTGCAATTTTCAGGTCATGAAAATTCAGACAAAGTTCCAGATGGAGGGCATCAGCAAGCGCACTATTTCATTGGACGACCAGAAAAAACTGATCCTGCAAGGCAAAGACGTTGAAGAAATCAACTTCGAAGGCTCGCAGCTCGAAAAGCAGGTGATCAACAAAGGCACCAATACCTTGATCGTCAGGGAGTTCATGGAGGAATCCATCAAGGATGCCAATGGTGTGTTGCCCGGCAAGACCATCTTCTTCTGCGCAACCAAGGCGCACGCCCGGCGCATGGAAGAAATTTTCGACAAGCTCTATCCGCAATACAAGGGTGAGTTGGCCAAGGTGCTCGTATCCGACGATCCGCGCGTTTATGGCAAGGGCGGTTTGCTGGATCAATTCACCAACAACGATATGCCGCGCGTTGCCATCAGCGTGGACATGCTCGATACCGGTATCGACGTGCGCGAGATTGTTAACCTCGTGTTCGCCAAGCCGGTGTATTCCTATACCAAGTTCTGGCAGATGGTGGGGCGCGGCACACGCTTGCTGGAAACCAGCAAACCCAAGCCCTGGTGTACCGACAAGGACATGTTCCTGATTCTCGACTGTTGGGACAACTTCGAATACTTCAAGCTGAACCCCAAAGGCAAAGAGCTCAGGCCCCAATTGCCGCTGCCTGTGCGGCTGGTTGGCCTGCGCCTGGACAAGATCGAGAAGGCCAGCGACAGCGGTCATGCCGATATCGCCGCGCGTGAAATCGCCAAGCTCCGCCTGCAAATTGCCACGCTGCCCAAAGAGTCGGTGGTGATCAAAGAAGCTGCCGCTGCACTGGCGCGGCTGGAAGAAGAAAATTTCTGGATCAGCCTCACGTACGCAAAGCTGGAATTTCTGCGCGCCGAGATCAAGCCGCTGTTCCGCACCGTTTCGGAAGCCGACTTCAAAGCCATGCGTTTCGAGCGTGACCTGCTGGAATACTCTCTCGCACTGCTCAATGAAGACAACGAACAAGCCGACACTCTCAAGGAAGGTATCGTGGAGCAAATCAGCGAGCTGCCACTCTCAGTCAGTTTTGTTAAACAGGAAGAGGCACTAATTCGTGCTGCGCAAACCAAGCACTATTGGGCCAAGGCGGACGAAGACGCCTTCGACGAGCTCACTGTAAAACTTGGCCCGCTGATGAAGTTTCGCGAGCAAACCACCGGCCAAGACCAAACGCATCTTGATCTAGCTGATGAACTTCACAAGAAGGAATGGGTGGAATTTGGCCCGCAGCACGAGGCCGTTAGCGTCAGCCGTTACCGCGAAATGGTCGAGGCGTTGATCGTAGAGTTGACCGAGCACAACCCTATCCTGCGCAAGATCAAAAATGGCGAAACAGTGAGTGCTGATGAAGCTGCTGAACTGGCCGCGCTGTTGATTGAGGAGCACCCGCACATCACTGAAGCCCTGCTGCGCCAGGTCTACAAAAACCGCAAAGCGCATTTCATCCAGTTCATCCGTCACATTCTCGGCATCGAGGTGCTGCAAAGTTTCCCCGACACCGTCAGTACAGCTTTTGATCAATTCATCCGCGCACACACAACCCTTAACAGCCGCCAGCTGGAGTTCCTCAGCCTGCTGAAAAGCTTCATCGTTGAACGCGAAAAGGTGGAGAAACGGGACCTCATCAACACGCCCTTTACGGTCATTCACCCGCAGGGCATACGTGGTGTGTTCAGTCCGGCCGAAATCAACGAAATCCTGCAGCTCACCGAGCAGTTGGCCGCATAACGCCGCACCATAAAACCAAGGAATCCAGCCCATGCTGCAAAACAACCCCGAACTCAAAAGCAAAATCGATCAGCTCTGGAACAAATTCTGGAGCGGTGGCATCAGCAACCCGCTTACCGCCATCGAGCAGATCACCTACCTGCTATTCATGAAGCGGCTGGATGAGCTGGATCAGAAAAAACAGGCGGATGCCGAATTCACTGGCGAAAAATACACCTCAAAATTCGAAGGGAAATGGATACCGCCGGAATACCGCGCCAAATCGCGCGAGGGTGATACCCAAGTTGAAACGGATAAAAAAATCTCCGATGGCAAGATGTTTGAAATAGACAAGCGTACTTTGCGCTGGAGCGAATTCAAGCGCATGCAGGCAGAAGACATGCTGCAACACGTGCAGGGTAAGGTCTTCCCGTTCCTCAAGGATTTGAACGGCGCCGAGTCCAACTTCACCCACCACATGAAGAACGCCGTGTTCATCATCCCCAAACCAGCGCTGCTGGTGGAAGCGGTGAAGACCATTGACGAAATCTTCGAGGTGATGGAGAAAGATTCAAAGGAAAAAGGCCAGGCCTTTCAGGACATCCAGGGCGATGTCTACGAAATGCTGCTGTCCGAGATCGCCACCGCAGGCAAGAATGGTCAGTTCCGCACCCCGCGCCACATCATCAAGTTAATGGCCGATCTGGTGCAGCCGCAACTCGGCCACAAAATTGCCGACCCGGCCTGCGGCTCTGGTGGCTTTTTGCTCGGTGCCTATCAATACATCGTCACGCAACTGGCCATTAAGGCTGGCACCAAAAATCTCACGCCCGATGAAGATGGATTCGTTCGCACCTCGGTCGCCGCCGCCCTCACCGAAAAAGCCCAGGCCATTCTGTCCAGTTCACTGTGGGGTTACGACATCGACGCCACCATGGTGCGCCTGGGGCTGATGAACCTGATGATGCACGGCATCGACGAACCGCACATCGACTACAAGGACACGCTGTCCAAGAGTTTTGTCGAAGAATCTGAATACGACATCGTGATGGCCAATCCGCCCTTTACTGGCAGCATTGACAAGGGTGATATCAACGAAAACCTGCAACTAGGCACGACCAAGACTGAACTGCTGTTCGTTGAAAACATCTACCGCCTGCTCAAAAAAGGCGGCACCGCCTGCGTCATCGTGCCGCAGGGCGTGCTGTTTGGTTCCGGCGGCGCCTTCAAAACCCTGCGCCAGTTGCTGGTGGAGCGTTGTGACCTCAAGGCCGTAATCACCCTGCCTAGCGGCGTGTTCAAACCCTACGCCGGGGTCAGCACCGCCATCCTGCTATTCACCAAGGTCTGGGGGCCGAAAGACAAAGTCACCCAACCCGCCACCGAACACGTCTGGTTTTTTGAGATGGCGGCCGACGGCTACAGTCTGGATGACAAACGCAGCAAGCAGGAAGGTAATGGTGATCTGCAAGACATCATCGCCCAATTCCATAACCGCCACGCCCGCAACCCGGCCGCCCCTGATCAAGAAAGCGACCGCACGGCGAAGTGCTTTATGGTGCCACGCACCGAGATTGAAGCCGAAGGCTTTGACCTTTCGCTTTCCCGCTACAAGCAGGATGTGTTCGAGGAAGTGCACTACGACGCTCCGGGCGTAATTCTGGACCGGCTGATTCAGGCCGAAGTGGGTGATGTGGACGAGGTGGAGCTCGCCAAGGTACAGAGCGGCATCGTGCGCGAATTGCTGGCGTTGAGGAGGATGATTGGATGACGAATTCACGTGAAGACGAACGGCTCACCAGAGGAAGGCAGAAACCGCAGGCATCATTTCCGGTTGCCGGGAGCCGCCTTGATTTACCGGTGGATTATCACGCAACGTTGGCCAACCTTAAACAACGCATCAAAAACGAACGGCTGCAGTTAACGCTAACCGCCAACGCCACGATGACTCTGCTTTATTGGGATATAGGCCGGGTCATTCTCGACCGCCAAAACCAGCAAGGATGGGGCGCAAAAATCATCGACCATCTTTCCGAAGACTTGAAACTGGCTTTCCCGGAAATGAATGGATTTTCCCCGAGAAACCTTAAATACATGCGTAAATTTGCCCAGCAGTGGCCGAAACGCGAAATAGTGCAGCGGGCCGCTGCACAAATTCCATGGCGCAGCAATCAACTGCTGCTGGATAAGCTGGATCATGAAGAAAAACGCCGCTGGTATGCGGAACAAACCTTACAAAACGGCTGGTCGCGGGATGTTCTGGCCATGCAGATTGAAAACCGGCTCCACGAACGGCAAGGCAAGGCCATTCAGAATTTTGACCTGACCCTGCCACCGGACGATTCCGACATGGCCGTGCAAATATTCAAAGACCCCTATCTGTTTGATTTCTTGGGTACAGCGGATACACGCAAAGAGCGCGAAGTCGAACAAGCACTTATCGATCATGTGCAACAATTTTTGCTCGAACTCGGCAGTGGATTTGCCTTTGTCGGCCGCCAGACCCTTCTCGAAGTAGGTGATCAGGATTTTCGACTCGACCTGCTTTTTTATCATCTCAAGTTGCGCTGTTATGTGGTTATTGAACTGAAAGCGGTTCCCTTTGATCCCGCCTTCGCCGGAACCTTGAATCTTTATCTGTCCGCCGTGGATGACCTGCTCCGCCACTCCGATGACAAACCGACCATTGGCTTGCTGCTGTGTAAAAGCAAAAACGATGTAGTCGTGGAATATGCCCTCGATGGCTACCGCCGCCCTATGGGCGTCGCCCAGTGGGAAACCCAGCTAACCCAAAGCCTGCCGGACGACATGAAAGGTTCACTGCCAAGCATCGAAGAGATTGAGGCCGAACTGAAAGAAGCGGGAGGTGAAGAATGAGGGGATGGAACCACGGAATGCACGAAAAAAGTATGGTGATGGTAAAAAATAAAGTTCGTGAACTGTTGGGGATGATGGAATGAAGTGGTATCCGTTTGCAGAGGTTGTCAGTGATGTGACCTCGAAGTTCAGAAAAATTAAGGCATCCGAATACCAGCCAGCGGGTCAATTCAAAATTATTGATCAGGGAAAAGATGCGATTGCTGGTTATACAAGTGACAAAACACTAATAAATGATGAGCAACTACCAATCATTATTTTTGGTGATCATACTCGGATATTGAAGTATGAAGAAAACCCTATTGCGCTTGGTGCGGATGGCGCAAAAGCTCTAAAAGTTGATCCGGAAATTGCTAATACTCTGTATGTCTATTACTACCTGAAATCCATCAAACTAAAGGAAGCTGGGTATAGCCGACATTTCAAATTTCTAAAAGAAACAAAAGTCCCAATCCCAACGAAAGATGGCAGGCCAAGCCTCGACGACCAAATCCGCATTGCCCATCTGCTCGGCACAGTGGAAGGGCTGATCGCCCAGCGCAAACAGCGCCTGCAACAGCTCGACGACCTGCTCAAAAGTGTGTTTCTGGGAATGTTTGGTCCCCAGTCAATTGGATATCTCAATTGGCCTCTGGTTGAAATCAAAGATCTTGCAGCCAAGCATAAGGGTGCAATGCGCACAGGGCCCTTTGGTTCACACCTTTTGCACAGCGAATTTGCGACTAAAGGTGACGTGGCGGTACTAGGTATTGATAACGCTGTACAAAATCGCTTTGCCTGGAGTGAACGCCGGTATATCACACACGAAAAGTACCGGGAGCTTGAGAGTTACCGAATTTTTCCGGGTGACGTGATAATCACAATCATGGGCACCCTTGGCCGTTCGGCGGTCATTCCCAAGGATATTCCCCTGACTATCAATACTAAACATTTGGCCGCAATTACTTTGAATACAGCCGTCGCCAATCCTTTATTTGTTTCTTACTCAATCCACTCAAGCCCATTTATTCTCAATCAATTTCGAAGCAAGAATCGAGGAGCAATCATGAGTGGCTTGAATCTCGGCCTCATTAAAGAGACAAAACTTAAACGTCCTCCAATTGAATGGCAGAACAAGTTTGCTGCCATTCACGAAAAAATCGATAGCGTTAAGTCGCGCTACAAACACAGCCTCACCGAGCTGGAAATCCTCTACGGTGCATTGAGTCAGCAGGCATTCATGGGCGAGCTGGATTTGTCGCGTGTGGTGTTGCCGGAGTCTATGTAATGATCAGGAAAATCGAGTCCATTGCTAAGCTGGGCGTGTTCAAGGACTTCGACTGGGATAGGGACGTGCGCGACAAAAGCGGCAATGTCCAGCTTTTGCAAGGTGGATTCAAGAACCAACCACAACAGTTAATGTTTAGTCGCGGATTTAGCGAGTTCCATATTGAGCAGGAGCTCGTTGTAAACCGCTACTGGCGTTCGAAATCCGAGCGATTTCCTCGGACGTGTATTTAAACTCCAAGCAATTTCATCCAACTGTTCTTGCGTGTAAACCGACAGGTCTGCCCCCTTGGGCAAATACTGGCGCAGCAGTCCGTTCGTATTCTCGTTCAAGCCGCGTTGCCACGGGCTGTGCGGGTCGCAGAAGTAAACCGCCATACCCGTTCGTTCAGTCAGCTGCACGTGTTTGCTCATCTCGCGCCCTTGATCGTAGGTGAAGGTCTTGCGTAGCTCAGGTGGAATTGCACTGAGCGCTTCACTGAAACCGTCCAGGGCCGATTGCGCCGTGCCATCAGTCATTTTGGCTAACACCACCATTAATGTGGTGCGTTCGACCAGCGTGCCGACTGAGGAACGGTTCATCGCGCCTTTGATCATGTCAGCTTCCCAGTGCCCCGGTATCAAACGATCCGCCACTTCCGGCGGACGCATATGGATGCTCTGCATTTCTGCTATATGCCCACGACCATCTGGAGCACGGGTCTTGGAACGGCGCTTGTCTCGGCTCCAGCGTAAGCTGGCAATCAATTCACGGCGCAGTTCACCACGCGGCATGGCGTAAAGCGTGTGGTAAATCGTTTCGTGGCTTACACGTTGTGAGGGCTGAGCTGGGTGCATACTTTTAAGTGTGCCTGCAATTTGCTCAGGTGACCATTTCTTCTTGAGATGTTCCTTTACTACTTCAAACAACGGATTCCTTTCCACGAGCTTCAATGGCCTACGGGGCTTGATTCGCAGACGGTGCGCCTGTTCGCCAGCCAAGGAGGCAACGTAGCCAGACTCACACCCCAAATCCCGTGCTATCTCGTTTGAGATAGTGCTTGGCGAGCGTTTCAAGTATCGCCCAATTTCCCTCAGTCCACTTCCTGCTCGTTTCATTAGCATTATCGTCGCGCGCTCTTCAGCATTCAACTGCTTGTAATGTTTTCCTGATTTCTCCATCCCAACACCTTAACCTCTCCAAGGTGTTGCGGTTGGTTATTGAGCGCGCCCAAGCTATCAATATCATCTACGGCAGAAACTATTCAGGCAAAACCACCCTTTCGCGTATCTTGCGCGCCATGGAAACCGGACAACTCTCCGATAAGTTTGAAAATCCATCATTTTGTGTAGCCTTTGCCGATGGGACGCAAACAACGCAAACCAGTTTGACAAACCACGGCAAAAAATTCGGGTATTTAACGAAGATTTCGTCCGGGATAATCTGCGCTTCATCACCAACCCGGATGACAACATTGAATCGTTCGCCATCCTCGGAGAAGACAATAATAAGATTGAGCAAGAAATTGGAGCTTTAGAAAAGGAGTTAGGCGCTCAAGAACAAGGGGAAGAAACCGGTTTATATGCACAGCGAGCTGAAATAAGAAAGGAATACGTCAAACACAAAGGCGAACATAAACAGACCTTTGATGCGTTGGAAAAGCAACTTTCTGATAAAGCCACGGACCGAAATATAGGCATAAAGTACAAGCCAGAGCGCTTTGGTGACCAAAACTACAACGTTACAAAGCTGAAAACTGAAATTGAAGAGGTCTTAAAGCCAAGTTATCAACCCTCTACAGGCGATCAATTGAGTAATTACGAAAAATTGATCGCTGAAAAAATACTGCAACCGGTTTCGCCATTTTGTCCCTCCAAACTGCAATTCGGTAATCTGGCAAATGAAGCAGAGATTCTTATCACCAAGAAAATTAGTGAGTCTGACAAAATCGAGGAATTGGCGAAAGACGCGGTCCTGAATCGCTGGGTTAGTGAGGGTCGATCTCATCACAAAGGAAAAAAGAGAGCGTGTGGTTTCTGTGGAAGCGCAATTACTACTGAACGCTGGGAGAAGCTGGAAAAGCATTTTGACGAAGAATCCAGCAAATTGGAAAAAGACCTTGATGTTTTCCTCAACAAAATCGAGACCGAAAAAAACTCTACATCGTTAGCGCTGTCAATTTTCGACCGCGCTGGACTGCTCGGGCTGTTGCAAGACCTGTACGCAGCCAACAAGGATAACCAAACCTTCCTGCACGCGCGTCTCAGTGTCTGGGCGACGATGTGCTCAAGCCGTACAAAACCACCATCGACCGCTGGCTGTGGCCCGATTTGTTCAAGAATCAGGATACTTCGGTCGCCAAGGCAAAAAAGCCTATCGCCGATTACAAGAAAGCCATCGGCCAAGCGGAAGGTCTGGCCGAACTGATGGTGTTTTATTGCGAACGGGCAGCGGGGTTCAGCAATGATGTCGGCCTGCAGGATGAGGGCTACTTCGATGCGCTGGTGCGAATGTTCGAGCAGGCCTTGAAAACCATCGCCAGTTTGGCCAACGTGCAGCGCCAGTCCTTATGGGCAAGGCTGGATACGGTGCGCCGCACCTGCCATAACTTCGGCTATGGCGTGGGTGACGATATGGACGACCTGCTTGCCGAGTATGAAGCCGATGATTGAACGCGATCAGTTGGCTGCGCTGCCTGCGGTACGCGTCCTGGCTTTTCTTAGTGCTGATATCCACATCGTTTCTATTTGCCTGTCACCAGCTCATCGGTAAAAGCTTAGTGGATTCTGGAATATTTTAGCGTCTTTGAGGTAGGTAAATTCCATCTGTGCATGCAACGCTTTAATAGCCCCGGAAATAGAAAAGCAATCAACTCTCGCCCCTTACTACCTCACCCAATTGGTGCGCTGCATATTTTAAAATGTATAAAATTGGTGCATGCAAACTTTCTCCTTTTGACATAATACATTTCAATACATTGTTTTTTTTAGTTAAATTATATTGGCACGGAAGCTGCTTTTAACTGACTGCTGACTGAGTATTCCTTAGTCACTTTTCAAGCTTGGCAAAGAAAGAAGGGCATGTATCTCCCGATTTATGCACCAATACACATGAGGAGTAATAATTATGAAAATGGTTACTGCAATCATTAAGCCGTTCAAACTCGACGAAGTGCGTGAGGCTCTGACTGCAATTGGTGTACTGGGTATCACTGTTACGGAAGTGAAAGGTTTTGGCCGGCAAAAAGGTCATACCGAGCTGTATCGAGGTGCGGAATACGTGGTCGATTTTTTGCCCAAGGTCAAGCTGGAAGTTGCTATAAAAAAGGACATGCTGGAGCTGGTGCTTGAAGCCATCGAAAAATCGGCACACACCGGCAATATTGGTGACGGCAAGATATTCGTTCACAACATTGAACAAAGCATTCGTATTCGCACCGGCGAATTCGGCGCAGAAGCCTTGTAAGGAGAACGACATGAAAAAACTTTTTGTGACTTTTGCGTTGCTGGGCGTGTTGTATGGTCTGGTAGCCCCGGCATTTGCGGAGGAGGCTGCCCCTGCAGTATCGACAACAGCTACAGCCCAGACTGCTACGGCAATTGATGCAGTTAAGCCCGTTCAAGCGGTAGCCGCTGTCGCGCCCACGCCCAACAAGGGTGATACGGCGTGGATGCTGACGGCTACCTTGCTGGTCATCATGATGTCCATCCCGGGTCTTGCCCTGTTCTACGGCGGCCTGGTGCGCAGCAAGAACATGTTGTCCATCCTGATGCAGGTGTTCGCTATCTTTGCGCTGATCATCGTGCTGTGGGCCATCTATGGCTATTCGCTGGCGTTCACGCAGGGTAATGCATTTATCGGCGGATTTGACAGGCTGTTCCTGAGGGGCATCTTTGATCCGGTCACCGGCAGTGTCGCCAATGCGGCAACCTTCAGTAAGGGCGTGGTGATTTCTGAGTTCGCCTTCGTGGTCTTTCAGGCTACCTTCGCCGCCATCGCCGTTGCATTGATCGTGGGTGCTTTCGCCGAACGGATGAAATTCTCCGCTGTGCTGTTGTTCTCTGCATTGTGGTTTACCTTCGCGTATGTGCCGATTGCACACATGGTGTGGTTCTGGATGGGACCAGATGCCTACACTACTCAGGCTGCGGCTGATACTGCAACGGCAGCCGCAGGATGGCTGTTCCAGAAGGGCGCATTGGATTTTGCAGGCGGCACTGTGGTGCATATCAACGCGGCTGTTGCGGGTTTGGTCGGTGCATTCATGGTTGGCAAACGCATTGGCTACGGCAAGGAACCAATGGCACCACACAACATGGTCATGACCATGATAGGCGGCTCTCTGTTGTGGGTTGGTTGGTTCGGCTTTAATGCTGGCTCGGCTCTGGAAGCATCCGGTACGGCTACGCTGGCCTTCGTTAACACGCTGGTTGCTACTGCCGCCGCCGCACTGACCTGGACGCTGGCTGAACAGTTATTGAAAGGCAAGCCATCCGTGCTGGGGGCGGTTTCCGGAGCAGTTGCGGGTTTGGTTGCCATCACTCCTGCCTGCGGCTGGGTGGGCGTAGGCGGCGGCTTGATTATCGGTGCGCTGGCTGGGGTGGTGTGCTTCTGGGGCGTAACCGGTCTGAAAAAACTGCTGGGAGCAGATGACGCGCTGGATGTGTTCGGCATCCACGGTATCGGTGGCATATTGGGCGCATTACTCACCGGCGTGTTCAACACTTGGAGCATGGGTGGTACCGGTATCGTGGATTATGTCAATAATACTATCATCGACACCACTATCAGCGGACAGGTGTGGATACAAGCGCAAGCTGTGCTGACCACGATCATCTGGTCCGGTGTGGTCGCCTTCGTTTGCTACAAGATTGTGGATATGACCATCGGTTTGCGTGTGAAGCAAGAAGAGGAGCGTGAGGGGTTGGATACTACAAGTCACGGCGAACGGGCTTATAACTTCTAATCCACCTTATCTTGAAGCATTTCCGTTAGCTTCGCTATGAAGGTTGGACCGCCAGTTCATTGACTATTAAATGTTAATATATTTGTTGGTTTCGAGAAAAACATAAAACGTAACATCAAGCATTGGTAAGGATGGTATTGATTGATTAATTTGATCCAGCCCCCCGCCAGAATGCTGGTATTCTGGCGGGCTTAGTTATTTAGTGTGATTTTTGCACAGGAACCTGCAATATAAATTTCGTTTAGCGCCTATTATTAGCATCCTGATAGATCTTCATGTCATGGAGCGGCTTTCGACAACCGCGCCATCTTATAAATTGTCGGCCGTTCCCCCACCCGCATAAAAAATCAGACAGTAGATGTTTTGCAAGAGACTCAAATGAACGCATCATGCGCACCTTCACCGATCGCTGATCACGCATCTCAATGGCCTGCATCGGGCGATCGTCTTGTATTGAAATTGCTGGAGCCAGGATTCAATCTGCAAGACGTTGTGCTGGTGCCGTCACCTGTTGCACCGGAGGGGCCGTTGGTATCCTGCCTGATGGTTAGTCGCGGCCGACTGTTGCCAGCGCGTCATGCTATTGATTGTTTCCGTCGACAAACCTACCGGCAGCGTGAACTGGTAATCATTGATGACAACCCGGCATCTGAGCTGGCGGAGTTTCTGGTGGTTATGGACGATCCGCTGATCCGACACGTTATATTGCCGGCAAGCCAAGGGAGTCTGGGTAGCCTGCGCAACCGCGCGCTGGCCGAATCGCGCGGCGAGTTGGTGTGCCAGTGGGATGACGATGACCTGTACGATGTGCGCCGCATCGCCTGGCAGGTGGAGGCTCTGCAGACGAGTGGGGCGCAAGCCTGTTTCTTGCGTCGCTGGACCCTGTGGTGGCCGGCTGAGCGCCGCATCGCGGTGTCCGGTGAGCGCATATGGGAAGGCAGTATGCTGGCAAGGCGTACGGCAGTGCCGGCCTATCCGGACCAGCGGCGAGGGGAGGACAGTGTGCTCACCGGGCAGATCATTGCAGACCACCGCGTGGTGCTGATGAATGCGCCAGAGCTCTACTGCTATACCATTCATGGCGGTAATACTTTCCACTACCAGCATTTTCTGGGCATCTACAATTCTTCCAGTGAGTTTGCGGGTCGTCAGAAATATGACAATTACTTGCAGCTGCTTGGTCGTCGGTTGCCGATCCTGGATTACGCTGTTGCGTTGGAGCAGGCGGGCAACCTGGCTGCTTATCGGCGTCCGCAGCCAGTACCACTGCCCGATCGATTTATCGACCCGTCGCGGCAGCGCTCCGGACGCACACCGTCATGCAGCGAGCCGACAGTATCAATCGTCGTGCGCAGTATGGGCCGCAGCTGCCTGGCTGATGCCCTGAGTTCGCTGGTCGCGCAGTCCTATATTAAGCTCGAAGTGGTGGTGGTGGATGCCACCGGCGGGCGTCATCCGCCATTGCCGGCAACCATTGCGGCAGATGTGCGCTTTCGATTGGTGTGTGCAGGACGTCCACTGAAGCGCCCAGCGGCTGCAAATTTCGGTCTTGAAGCGGCCACTGGCGAATACATTGGTTTCCTGGATGACGACGACCTGTTTGATCCGGAACACGTCGCGCTGCTGGTTCGCCGCATACTCGAGCCGGATCACCCTGACCTGGTCTATGCCGGCCTGTGGCTGGTTGATCGCTATCATCGTCTTACTCGAAAACAGTGCAATCCGTTCAACACGCTGATGTTTCAGTTTTTCAATCTGATCCCGGCAATCTCGGTGCTGTTTCATCGCCGTGTGATTGAACTGGGTTGCCGTTTTGATGAGAGCCTGGAAATCTTCGAAGACTGGGATTTCTGGCTCCAGCTCGCATCACATGTGCGCATAGGGCGTATCGAAGTGCCGACGCAGCAGTACTTTATCGAGGCCGGAACATCCGGTTGCAGCATTGGCTTGAATGCCGATCCGGCACGTGCCGGACATTATTCGAAACACGTGCGTCAGCGCTGGCAGCCCTGTAGTTCGACACTGTGGCGTGAATATACTGCGCTGGTGCATGACCTGCTTGCGCGCTTTCACGATGGTGAGCGAGCTGAACTGCGTCCGGCGATGCGGGCGCTGCTGCGGCGCTACCCAGAGGAGCCAAACATTGAATTCCACCTCGGACGCAGCTATCTCGCGGAAGGCCATGTTTTCAGTGCGCGCCGGCTTTATGAGTCGGCCGTTTCGCACAATCGCAGCTGCCCAGAATTCATACTGTCGCTGGCCCGGTTGTGGGAGGCACAGGGTTCGCCGGAAGATGCACTGTCATGTTTGGAAGAAGTACGCCCAGCGCTGTTAAAGCAGACACAGGTAGTGGATGCCGAAATCATCCGCCTGCGACGCCTGCTCAACAGCCGCCGGATTTTTCCGGGAAGAGGAGCGGGCGGTGGACGCATGGGCCGCAATGAACCCTGTTCCTGTGGCAGCGGTGCACGTTATAAACATTGTTGCGGCCACTCCAGTGCGCGGCCAGAGTTGGCGGTTGCAGATCAGTCATTGCAAGTTGAATGTGACCGGTTGCAGGTGGCTGGTATTGAACAGTATCGATGTGGCGAGCTGCCCGCCGCCGGTGAATATCTGGCAGCGGCCAATGCCCTGCTACCGGGCCAGCCGATGGTAAATCATGCGTTGGCGTTATTGGCCTATGATCGAGGCGCGCTCGACGAGGCTGCGCGTTATGCCGATGTTGCACTGGCGACCTCTACTGATTCGGTTATCACGAGCTTCCATCGCCAATTGAATTACCGACGGCGCCGCATCGTCGAAGCGCAATTGCTGCGCGAAGCACTACGCGTTTCTGGACGTCTTTTATCAGCAGATGGCGTGCGTCTTGCGCTGGAGGCCGCGCGAACCATACTGGTGCTGCGTTGTAATGAGAGCTTTCCTCTGGCAAAGGATGATTTCAATGGTTGGCAGGGCGGGCTACACTTCTTCCAGGCCGACACAGAGGCACTACCGGATGTCGCGCTTTTGTCGTGGCCGGAACAGGGCGGTGTGCTGGTGATCGATGGGGTGCCCGAGGTTTTACCACCTCTCCTGGATTCGCAACTCTGTACACAGGTACTGATGCGAGTTACCCGGGATTGTCCAGCCATGCTGTTCGAAATCGCTCATGCAGTGCCGTGCGGAATTGGCCTCGTCTATCCCGACGAGATTACTGCGCGACAGGTCGGTTTACCTGGGCTGGTTTTGCGGCCGACGCTGCCGCCAGCTGCATTCGAGATCGCGCGCCCGTCGCCCGGGATTCCTTTTCGGATAGGGCTGCGCGGTAGTTGCGAGGTTGATGGCCTGCATCCGCTTGATGCAGTGCTGATCCGTCGTCTGCTGGCCAGCAGACTGTCAGTAAGCGTGCATGGTGGCACACCTCTGCTGCGACATTTTCCGCCATCAGCGCTGCCGTCAGGTCTGCAGCTGCATGGCTTCGATGCGTCGCTGGGAAATTTTCTCGCCGGCATTGATTGCCTGGTGCTTCGACGCGCACCGCTGGCAAGTGGTGAGGCAGCGCTTGGCTTTGTTGCCGGCGCGCTGGCAGCGGGCTGTCCACTGATCTGCGCGGATGGACTGCCGGGCGCGGAGTTGATCGTGGATGGTCGCAATGGTTTTCTAGTCGCCGCCGGAGATGAGGCCACTATTTGCGAGCGCATTGCGCGGCTGCGCCAGGATGCGACACTCATGCAATCTATTTCCGAAGAAGCTCGCGCGACCGCCCGCCAACATTGGGCCGCGCAGGAATTGGGGTGCTGGACGCGTGTTCACATGGGGCTGGAGGTCTGATGCGTGGCATAAAACTGGTTTCCTGGTCGGGTACAACGGGTTACGCGCTGTCGGCGCTGGATTATCTGCGCGGTCTGGTGATGCAGCAGGTGCCGGTTGAATGGGTGCCGCTATGTTCCGGGCCAGATGGCTACATGCCATGGCGCGCGGACCTGGGCATTGATGCACTCGACTTCTTTCCGGCATTGTTGAATGATCCAATGCATGCCGACCTGCCACAGCTGGTCGAGCGCTATTGCAGACCCTGCGACTACGACACGGTACTGGTGCATCTGCAGCCGGAATACTGGCCGGTGTATTTCGAACCCGGGCAGCGCAATATCGGCTTCACTGCGTGGGAAACCGATCATTTGCCGCCACACTGGCCCTCGCTGCTCAACCTGGCTGAGCGCGTGCTGGTACCCAGCAGCATAAACCGCGAAGTGTGCGAGCGTTGTGGAGTTGTGGTACCAGTGCGCGCAGTGCCGCACATGCTGCGCGAAATACCGCCGCCGGTGTCGGACGAACGGCGCCGGCAAATACGTGCCGGGCTTGGCATTGGTCTGCATACTACGGTGTTCTATTCGATCAATACTTGGGAGCCGCGCAAGGGCGTCTATGACCTCCTGAGTGCCTTTGCGAGCGCTTTTTCTAATGCGGATGACGTGGTGTTGCTGCTAAAGACCTCGCCACGAGGTATCGGTGCGCCGCCGTCTTACACTGCTGCACCGGTGGAAGAGTTGCTTGCGAAATGGCGCCAGCGCGCCACACGGGGTCGCGAGGTCGGCCTGCCATCGATCCGCGTGATCGGGGATAATCTGTCCGGCGAGCAGATCGAAGACCTGCACCGCGCCGGCGACGTGTTTGTTTCGCTGACACGCGGTGAAGGTTGGGGCATGGGCGGCTGCGAGGCACTGGTGCGCGGCCGCCCGGTATTGATGACCGGATGGAGCGGTCAGCTTGATTATCTTGGCAGCGAGTGGCCGTGGTTGGTGAACTATCGACTGACGCAGGTGACGCCATGGCCGGAGCAAGCCAGTTTTCTTGCTTCGCAACGATGGGCGCAGGCCGACCTGGCGCATGCTGCCGAATTAATGTGTAGTCTGCACCGTGATCTGCCAACAGCCATGATGTATGTCGCGCAGGCTGCCGAAGTGCTGCACCAGAGGCTATCGATGGGGCGAATGACCGAACATTTACTGGCGAGTCTGAATGACTGAAATACCGCGTATCTTTCATTTTGTGTTTGGGTTGCGTTCGCAGAACGAACCATTTCATTTGCTGCACTATCTGTGTCTGGAATCATGCCGGCAGGTCAATCAACCTGAGGTGATCCACTTTCACTACCTCAACGAGCCTTGGGGGTACTGGTGGGATCGTATTCGGCCGCACCTGGTGCTGCATCGTGTTGATCCGGAGCCATTTGTTCGTGATACCACCCGCTACGCCAACACGCCGGAGGGGCGCATTATTCGCCAGCGCAACCTCGACTACGCGCACGAATCAGACTTCATTCGCATGAAGGTGCTGCAGACTTGGGGCGGGGTGTATGCGGACATGGACACGCTATTCTTACAGCCGATGCCGGATGAATTCTATCGCGAGCAGTTTGTTATCGGTGCGGAGCAGGATGAGGTGGAGGAGCACGATCCGATGAAACGCTCGCTCTGTAACGCGCTAATGCTGGCGCGGCCGGAATCAGTCTATTTGGCGCGCTGGCTGGAGAGTATGTATCGGGTATTTGACGGCACCTGGAGTCGTCACTCCTGCCAGGAGGCGACGCGAGTGCGGCAGCAGATACCGGATGCAGTGCGCGTGCTGCCCAAGCGCTGTTTCCACCGACATGGTGCTGACCCAGTCGGTGTGCATACCCTGTTCGAGGGGCTTGACGAGGATTTTTCAGGCATGTATTCAATGCATTTGTGGGCGCACCTGTGGTGGGATGAATGGCGCACCGATTTCACCATTGTGCATGGTGGCATGATCGACGAGGACTACGTGCGTTACGCCGAGACCACTTACGCGGTGGCGGCACGAAGGTTTCTTGACTGAAGTAGAGAAACGCGTTGTACCTGCGGCCCGGAGGATCGTTCATCCTGCTTCTGCAGATAGATTGAATTCGTTGCCGCTCAGGGGTGTTTTATCATTTTTCTGCCTTGCTGCCAGAGTAAGAAGACTCCTAGGGCGCCCGCAAGAATGGACGCAAGGAACACTCCAATCTTTGCAGCCGCGAAGTTCGGAGCATGCGGAAATGCTTTAGCAGCGATGTAGAGCGACATCGTAAACCCAATGCCGGCAAGTGCAGCGGCGCCGATCATCTGCTGCCAGGAATAGGCATCGGGTTTGACGGCCCATCCCATTCGAACCGCAATAGCGGCTGCCGCGACCATGCCAAGCGGCTTACCCACAATCAGTCCCAGCATGATGGCAAGGATCAAATACTCTCGTCCGTGGACGACTTCCATGGAAAGAACGAGGCCCGCATTGGCGAGTACAAATAAGGGTAGCACCAAGTAGCTGGACCACGGTTCCACCGTCCGCAGTAGCTTGTCGGCCGGGGATTCGATTCGGTCGTGAATGGCATCGAGGGCACGCATTGATGACTCTGACGGGCCGTGTCGCAGGACTCTTTCTTCTGAACTGACAGTTTGGCGTGGAGCACCGACTCGGCTTGTGCTATTAATGCCGCTAGATTCGCGGGTGGTCGGGTTAGTGTAATTCCATTTCTCAATCAATAATAAAATATTGAATGGTGCATTGCATCTGCTAATAGCAACGGAGCATAGAATGCACCACATAGTTATTGCCGCTTTGAAAGATAAATGGAATAACATCGCAAAATGGCTCTGTTTCGCTTTCACTGCAAGAGCGGAGGCGTGATTGGTTTGCATCTTCTCCTGCGTGGTGACGCGTTCAATTCTGGTCTTGATTTTCAAATTGTCGCGTACTTGCAATGGAAGCTGGTATCTGGGTGAGAACGATGCTATTGATATGCTTCCGAATGCTTTGCAGGTAAGGTTAGTCGTCGATCTCGGCGCTGAAAGAGAGTTACTTTTTAAAGTCTGATCTGTTTATTTCAGGAAAATGCCGTGAACGCACATTACCTTTACCGTTTTTCTTTACTTCATACATTAAATCATCGGCAGCTTTGAGCATTGCAGGGAACGAACGATCAGCTTCGCTGAACCACGCTATTCCGATGCTACCCTTTACTGGCGGAAAACTTTGAAGTGCGGTGTCCACTGCAGTGGAAATTTTCCGACCTACCTCGACAGCTGCCTCGTATCCAATTTCTAAGAGCAGAACGGCAAATTCGTCACCACCCAATCGCGCGACTCGATCGCTAGAGCGCGAGATACTGCGCAGCGCTATGGCTGTCGCTCGAAGTGCCGCATCCCCAGCATCATGGCCTTTGGTGTCGTTAAGCTGTTTAAAATCGTCCAAATCCAGAATAATAACGGCCAATGGGTGTGTATAGCGCTTTGTGCGCTCAACTTCGGAGGCGCCAGCCTCGAGAAAGGCTCGCCTGTTATAAAGCCCAGTCAGAGGATCCCGGGTTGCGCGTTCATGCTCTCTTTCAAATTGCAAACGAACCTGATTGGCAAGAAGAGCTACCAAGCTGTAAGTCATTAAGTGGGTTAAAGCGTTTATCCATGGAATCCACAGGAAACTGTATTGTCGCTCGGAAGCAATATCGCCTACGAGAGATATCGTAGAGGCAAGAATAGCCATAAACAAACCATTCTTTTTTCCACCTATCCATGTAATTACAAGTACCGGCAGCACCGCTAAGGATACAAAATCGAATTCGGCGTGAGTTGCTATCCGAAACGTAATAATAAGAAAAAATATACAGACGCAGATTGACCATACAATCCACAGGCGCCAACCGGTCCATAAGGTACCGAGGAGGAAATTAGGAATCCTTACCTTTTTCATATTTATTGAGCCGATCATTAAATAGTGAGCGGTTCACTTTGTTCATTTTAAAGGTTAGGTGAGTTGGACAAGTTCAGGCAGGACGGTTTCAAGTTTTAAATTGGCCGACTATAAACTCCCTGCATGATGCGATTTTCCAAATTTACAATATCTCCACTACTAAATTATCAAACAGCGTCATTTGTGAGGTATCGAATAGTGTTCGGTATTATCACATTTAGCATTTATTTGTACTAGGCTAACAGCTCAATATAATTATTAAACAATGTGATATAGATCAATTCTTAGGCTTTTAATTATCAATTACAAGGTTTAAACCACTGGCTTTAGCCGGTCAGCTTTAGCTGCGACAACATGTCACACGAATGGAGGTATGGGATACATCACATGGTATTTCAAATTGAGTATCATTTTGTATGGGTAACGAAGTATTGCTACAAGGTGCTGAATGGAGAGGTGACGGAGCGAGTCCGGGATTTGGTGAGAGAGATATGCGAAGCCTTTGAAATTAGGATCGTCAAAGGTATTGTGAGTAAAGATCATCGGTTAAATTTGAACTCATAAATTAATGAATGATCGTTGTTATAGAAGATTGAAAGTTGAGGGTAACGAATTCATATTTATTATTATTCAAATGGATATGTACATACTAATGGTCGGAATCCTTAGGGGCGTCGCAACGATCTTCCTCAGATATACCTGCAGAGGCCTTGGATTTATCCGATCCCGATGTGTCAGATGGTACTGACATATCTGACCTTGATTGACCAGGATCTCCAGACCTATCAGACATGGATGTATCAGAATCTGCATACACTAACGTAACAGCTAATGTGAAACAAGAAACTATAGCAAGATTAATAATAGTCTTTTTCATGAAATTCTCCTTGAGATGAAATGTGCGAAAGTATCTCGGTAAGGTTAGCCACGCTTTGCTTGTATAGGCTCTCATTGAGTCTGCTCATATTGCCAGTGGGCAAACTCAGTCAGGACATTAAGTGAGGGTGCTTGAGCTGTCTGTGTGGTATCGCACGCTAACAAATATGAAGCTTGAGAAGAAAGGACAGAATTCTTTTGATAGATTTAAAAGGAGGTGTCAAATGAGGCGAGGAATCTCTGGGGCGATATACCGTTCAAATTACAGTATTTGTTAAGACGGATTGATTGATCTACTTGAATGCTTTTATGCGGCTACTGGATGTCCAAATTTCATCAATGATAAGTCCTTGCGGCGCCTACTTTGTCGCGGAATACCCAATAAGAATAGCCGGAGTAAATTAAAATTAACGGAAGCAAAACTGCAGATCCCGTTAAAAGAAATGAAAGACTGTTGTCGGGAGCGGCTGCATGCCAAATCGTGACCGATGGTGGAACTATATAGGGATAAAAGCTGAAACACAGGCCGATGAATGAGAGTATGAAAAGTCCTAGCGAAGCCAGGAACGGCATTAATTCCCATTTCTTTGTCAGGCCCCAATACAGACCCAAAGCGCACAGGGCAACAAGAATAGGAACGGGGGCGACGTAGAGAAATTGTGGCCATGAAAACCATCGCATCATGAAACGCTCATTAAGAAACGGCGTCCACAGGCTAACACAACCGATCAGTATTAATGTCATTGGACCGGCGATCCATGTAAAGCGATATGCCGCTCGTTGTACATTGTTTTCGGTTTTGTAGATCAGCCATGTTGCACCCAACAGGGCGTAACCTACGACGAGCGCTACGCCCGTCATCAGGCTAAAGGGCGTTAACCAATCCCAAAATTGTCCAGCATAAGCCCGGCCACTGACCGGAATGCCTTGAATAAGTGCTCCAAGTGTAATGCCCTGTGCAAAAGCTGCCAGGATTGAACCGCTGGTGAATGCCCAATCCCAAAGATACTGGCCGTGTTTTGTTTTCCAACGGTATTCGAAAGCGACACCGCGAAACACCAAAGAGAGCAGCAAAGTAATAATGGGTACATAGAGAGCCGGCATGATGACCGCATAAGCAAGTGGAAAAGCCGCAAACAACCCACCGCCGCCGAGCACCAGCCACGTCTCGTTGCCATCCCACACGGGTGCGACAGAGTTCATCATCTGATCACGATCGGCTTCATTTTTGACGAAAGGAAAAAGGATGCCGATACCCAGGTCAAAGCCGTCGAGGATGACATAAGCTAAGACCGCAAAGGCAATGATGCCGGCCCATATCAAGGGAAGATCAAGTGTCATAAGAATGGCTCTGTTTGATTTGATACGATCACAGGTGCCGGCATGAGCCCCGCGGTACGAATGGGTTGATTTGGTGAAGAATCAGATTCCCTATCCTTCGGTGGTTTGCTCATGAGACGCAAAACATAGAATACCCCGGCGCCAAACAACATAAAATAAATCATAATAAAGGCTATCAGTGTGACACCCACCGCCGTCGCGTTTATTGAAGACGCTGATTGTGCTGTCAGCAGCAGGCCATAGACTGTATAAGGCTGACGCCCCGCTTCAGTCGTGATCCAGCCTGCTAAAACCGCGATGAATCCAGCAGGACCCATCAACAACGCAGCCCGATATATCCATGGCGTTTCATAAAAGCGATGGCGACTACGAAGATAGAGACTCCAAGCCCCCATAGCTAGCATTGTAAAACCGATGCCAAGCATGATTCGAAAACTCCAGAACACAATATTGACAGAGGGGCGCTTATCCTTTGGCCATTCTTTCAGGCCCTTCACTACACCGTTCCAGTTATGAGTCAAAATGAAGCTACCCAGTTTCGGAATGATGATTGAGTAATCGACTCGTTCTTTTTCAGGATTCGGTAAACCAATCAAAATCAGTGGTGCACCGGCGCGAGTCTCAAAATGGCCTTCCATGGCGGCGATCTTGGCAGGTTGATACTTGAGTGTGTTCAAGCCATGCAGGTCACCGGCAATGATCTGCATGGGAGCGACAATAACCACCATCCACATTGCCATGGAGAACATGATACGTGCACCCGTATTCGCATTATTCTTTAACAGATGGTATGCACCCACTGCACTCACAACAAATGCGGTAGTAAGATAAGCGGCGAGTAGCATGTGTACGAGACGATACGGGAAAGATGGATTGAAAATCACTGCCCACCAATCGGTAACGATGAATTGACCGGCAGTATTGATAGCGTAGCCGCTCGGGGTATGCATCCAACTGTTGGCAGCCAGAATCCAGAACGCTGATACGATGGTACCGAGCGCCACCATAACGGTGGCGAAGAAATGCAGTTTCGGGCCAATCCGGTTCGAGCCAAACAACATGATGCCGAGGAATCCGGCCTCCAGAAAAAAGGCAGACAATACCTCATAAGCCATCAATGGACCCAGCACTGGGCCGGTCTTGTCTGAGAACACACTCCAGTTGGTTCCAAACTGATAGCTCATTACAACGCCAGAAACTACTCCCATGCCAAACACAACTGCAAAGATTTTTTTCCAGTAGTCGAACAGACTTAAATAAATATTTCGGGCTGTAGTGATCCACAAGCCATTCAACACGGCAAGATAGCTGGCAAGACCGATCGAGAAGACTGGAAAAATGATGTGAAAACTGATGGTGAATGCGAACTGAATGCGGGCTAAAAGAAGGGCATCGAATTGTTCCATAGAATACATAACGGTTCTTATAAGCAGTTTTTATTATGCTCACATAAAAAAACAATTCAGTGCGATAACGTACATTAACCTCTCAATACCTGGACGCGATAGCGGCAGAACAGTTGTGCTCGTTGGAAAATAACTGATTCCCTATCCCATCCAGTTGGATTATCGCTACGGTGAACATTGGCTTCATCCAATGTCGAGTTAAATTTAACTGTCTTGGCAATCACGTCGCCAAGCAAATCGAAGCGCGTAGCCACTTGGGTAAAAACACACATTACCTGAGGCAGTAGATACTGCTGAGGTGGGTAAAGTAGCTGGTTTATGCTGATAGCAATTCGGTTAGGGAGAAAAGCTGCCGGTTTGATCAATCCGAATTACTGGGTCCATCGCTCCGATATCAAGCTTGGTTTGAATCCGGTAAGCGACTTGGCCTGTGGTATTTTGTAGCAGTCCACCAACGAATCGAATGCCTTCTATCAGGCCGATAGTTGCAATGACCTTGAACTCTGCCTCACCATATGCCGGCACTTCAGGTAGCACATTGGTTGCACCTGCTACGACCTCGGAATCATTTAAGAATACTTTGTAGCTCATACCACGCAGACTTAGTTTGGTTGCATTGGGATTCACTACGCGCATGCCGATCTCAAACTGTGGTACGAGGCTCTCAGATGTCAGTGGCTTAAAAGAAGTGACGCCGACTGACGGTGTCTCAAAGTTCGGGCGCAGTGACGTGCAACCTGTACTAAGGCAAACCAAGAGACAGAAGAGGATCAGGAGGGGTGCAGAATTCTTGCTGTGGAGACGTGTCAGCGTTTTTGTATAAAGTTGTTTCATACTATTCACCATAAGGATGAGTGTATCAACTGCACAAGCTAAAGTAGCTGCGATCACTGTAAATCAAACAATATCATTATTCATCTTCAAATTCTTGATGGAATATGTATTCCACATGCTTCACCATGTTGATGGTTAGAAGCTGATGGGCTTGTTAGACTCAAATTAAGTTGAAATGGTTAGAGGCATATTAAAAGAATAAATTCCACCTACAGGCTGCTAACATGTGCGCCATGAGCACACCAAATCCAACAAAATTACAACAATGGCTGCTGTATTGTCGCCCTGGTTTTGAACGAGACTGCCTGCAGGAAACACAGGTATCGCCGCTTGAAGCCAGCGCCAACAGCGGTTTTCTCATCCTCCAGGGCAAACCGCGCCTTCATTATGACCAACTTACCTTTACCCGTCAGTTGATTACCTTGCTAGCCGAAGTGAGTGAGCTGCCTGATCGTGACCGCCTTACCCCTCTGCTTGCAGCCATACCCGATATACCCGCTCAATTTAGTGCATTGTGGCTGGAAACGCCTGACACCAACGATGGTAAAACCCTGTCCGGTTTTATCAAGCGCTTTCAACCCCTGCTGGAAGAAAAGCTGCGCGCCAGCGGGCGTATGGCTGAAGACCCTAGTCTGCCCCGCCTGCATATCTTTTTCCCTGACAAGAATCGTGCACTGATCGGTACAAGTGATCCGCGCAACAGCAGCACCGCAGCTATGGGCATCCTGCGCATGAAGATGCCCTATGAAGCGCCGAGTCGTTCTGTGCTCAAGCTGGCCGAAGCTTTTGAAGTGTTTTTATCGGAAGACGAAAAAATACAATGGATCAGGCCGGGCATGCGCGCGGTAGATCTGGGTGCAGCTCCCGGTGGTTGGACTTGGCACCTTGTCAGTCTGGGCATGCAGGTGGAGGCAGTTGATAACGGGCCGCTCAAAGGCGTAGTGGCCGATCATCCTTCAGTTAAACACCTGCGTCTGGATGGCTTCCGCTATCGCCCCAAACACGCGGTAGACTGGCTGGTATGCGACATGATAGAGCAACCGGGGCGAGTGGCCGCGCTGGTTGCTGATTGGATCGCTAGCGGCTCAGCCAGTCGTGCCTTCTTCAACCTTAAGCTGCCGATGAAAAAACGCGTGGAAGCCTTGAACGAAGCGCTCGTTAGTATCCGCGAGGTAATGGATAAAAAAAGCTTCAAGTATCGCTTGAAAGCGAAGCAGCTATACCATGACCGTGAAGAAGTCACTGTATTTCTGGCCAGGATTAAACGCTAGAAAATATTTTACAGAATCCTGCTTTTAGGAGCAGGATTAAAAAGGATGCAAAGTTCAATCTTATTTTGCCAAGTCAGCAATAAACTTCGAAAGTGACTGGATTTCAGCATCATTTGCGCCCAAGCCTTTTGCCGGCATTTCTCCAAATTCCCAACCAAATGAACCACCCGTTGTAATGCTAGTCGCAATTTTATTTACTGCGTCTTTATCACCTTTGTATTTTTCGGAAATTTCCATAAAAGACGGTGCAACGCTACTTTTATCAATGGCGTGACATGTACCACATTTAGCCTTGCCTTCTACAGGCATATCTACTGCCAGTGTGTGGCCTGAAATCATTAAGCCTGCAATCACAGCCATATTTACGATAATTGAATTCATTTTTTCTCCGTTTAAAAAAGTTTAGTTGAAATCATACACTGAGCATTTTATACAAATCTGTCTTAGCGCATATATTTTCACCGAGAAATCACCTGGGAGAAATTAATTCACTGAGGTAAACCCCCGGCTCTGCCGGGGGGCTCACCAAGGTTTGATCTATACGACGGTCGGAGTGAATCTCCGAGTCTTGACCAAAAGATGAAGAGATTCACAAATGAAAGAGTGCGTCATGCCAAAAAGCGCTGAATTCATTTGTTCATGGCTTGCCGATATTTAATCTCAGCATCAGCGTCATCGGATGCAACGGTGACGACTGAAAACCGTAGTGTTCGTAGAACTCCTTGGCACGGTCATGAAGTGCATGCACCAGCAGAGCTCGAACATCGGCGTTCTGAGAAACCACCACAGCCCGATTGACTGCGTCTTGCAGTAGGGATGCGCCAAGCTTAATGCCTTGGGCGTGGTGGTCAACCGCGAGCCGAGCCAGAACCATCACCGGAATGGGCATGTTCCGGCGCACAGAACTGGTTGCCATCTGGTGCGAGACAGCGCCCGCAGCCATGGCATAGTAGCCGTAAACACGACTATCCTGATCCACCACTACAAACGTGCGGCTGGCTCCACTCACTTGGTTGACCATTGCGCGGCGCTTGAGCCACTCGTCGAGAACGCCCTCGCCGCACTCAAATCGATCCAGAATGTGGGTGGTCGCGAGTGGCTGAGGTGCGTTGAGTTGTAATTCCATTTACACATCAATAGTGCAAAATTACCTGATCGAATAAACGGGGGAGGTAATTCATGTCACGACCACCGCGAGGCCAGGATGTACTTGCTATCGCACCCCAAGCCATTGCTTCAGCGACGACGATTGAGCAGTTACGCGACAAGCACAGGCAGTGGTCTTGCCCCTTCAATACGGCATGAGTCTGGAGCAAACAGCACAGGCCATCGGATTGTCCAAAGGTTGGACGTGCCGTTTGCGCAACCAGTTCATTGCGGGTGGAGCCATAGGCGATAAAGGCAAGTCGGTGCGCGGAGGGCGACACAGAGAGCACTTCCCCCCTGCCTGAGCGCGAAGCTGAACTACTCAAACCGTTCCTGGAGTCTGCCCGTATGGGCGGTATTTTGATGGTCAGCCAGATCAAGCCCCAACTCGAAATAGCGCTGGGGCGGAAGATGGCGCTGTCATCGGTGTACAAATGACTGCATCGGCACAACTGGCGCAACTCGCACCTGACAAAAGACATCCGCAAAGCAATCCTGTAGCCCAGGCAGACTGGAAAAAACTCCCCGAAACGCTCGCCGAAATCCGTCAGGACTGAGCAAGAAACGAACCGATCCGACTGATGTTTCAGGATGAGGCGCGTTTTGGGCGCATCAACGACGTGCGTCGGTGTTGGGCTCCCAAGCCCGTACGACCACTATGCCAAGCGATGCTGACCCACGAGTACACCTACGCCTACGCGGCAGTGGAGGTCAAAAGTGGAGAGCTCGATTCTTTGATCTTGCCATACGTCAATACCGACTGTATGCAGTTGTTTCTCGATGAGGTGGGCGCGCGCCACCCCAGCGACAAAATCGTAATGGTGCTCGATGGCACCGGCTGGCACGCCAGTCGGTTACTCAAACTACCACAGAGCATGAAACTGTTACCTTTGCCACCTTATGCGCCTGAGCTCAATCCAGTCGAACATGTGTGGGATGAATTGCGTGAGAAGCACTTCCATCACCGCGTCTTCGATAGTCTTGATGCACTGGAGGATCAGCTCGAAGTGGCCCTGCATACCTTCGAGAACAATGCGCCAATGGTCAAGTCCATTGTGGCTTGGGAATGGATTATTAATACTTTATTGAATTAAAAATTGAATTAGGCTAGATTCCTCAACGTCACGCTAACCTTGGCGCGAGCGATACCGATGCTGCGTACGAAGACGCCACCCATGCTGTTCTCCATGTATCCAAAGACATGCTCAACCCTTGCCCGTACGCGGGGCTAGGCTTTGTTGCTGATTTTTTGGCTTTCGCTCAATGGCTTACTTCGGTAGGTGCGCTCGTTGATTTGACTGGTGTGTTCACTGTTTTTGAAGCTTTGTTTTTGCTCTTCTGAGCGGGTAGGCGCTATCAGCTCAAACCTGTCCGCCACCCGCGTCCTGATTGCGCAGCACCACCTCAAACACTTGGCTGTCATGTACGCTGGCATCCGTACAGGCGTGGCTGGCAATGTGAGCTTGCTGTTTTGTCGATGTTGATGTGATTCTTGTAGCCGTAGTGGTTTTACCCGCCTTTTTTAGGCTAGCGTGCATCCGTGTCTTTATCGGCACAGGGACAAAAGGGGCATCAATAATCTGGCTGCTTTTGGTGTCAATGCACTCAAGGATGGAGCGAAATATCTCAGTTGATGATGACATTGAGTCGCTCCAGTGGATCTCCAGTTTTGCTTAGGCTGTCGTAGCGGTTCTCAAGGTCGAAGAGGTTGTTTTGCATCGGGCGGTTGTCAGTTTTGGCTCAGATAATGTAAAGTTCCAGACCAAACTTTCGAGGACCGAAATTCAAGGGAATTTATAGAAATGCCCTAAAGATTGTGATGGTATGGATTGTACAGAAATTGTGTCAAGTAAACATAATGTTGCGGTAGCATTTTTGCATGGAATCACGTGCCAGAATTGCACTATGGAAAATTGATTGCAAACTCCATTTGATGGTGCTTATACCGGCCACATGAGGTTTGAGGTATAAATCTACTGCTCTCAACTATCCCTGTCTGCCCATCCTGCGATACTGTACAGCCTCGGCGATGTGAGAAGCAAGGATGTTTTCGTTGCCTGCCAGATCGGTAATCGTGCGCGCCACTTTCAGTACGCGGTGATAAGCGCGTGCAGATAAATTCAGACGACTGATGGCTTGTTGCAATAGTACTGCACCTTGTGCATCGGGTGCACAAAGAACGTCAATCTCGCTGACCGTGAGTTGTGCATTCGGTTTGTTCTGGCGGATTAATGCATGTTGCCGCGCGGCGTTTACACGTGCTTGAATATCACTATTTGATTCTCCATCAGCTTGTTTGAGCAAGGTTTCCTGTGGCACTGCGGGAACTTCGATCTGAATGTCTATGCGATCTAATAGCGGACCAGAAATTTTGCCGCGATAGCGCGCAATTTGATCGGGCGTGCAACGGCACTTGCCGTTGTAATGACCAAGATAACCGCATGGGCAGAGACGCGTTGCCTTTTTGCCATTTGTCCAAGTGAACTTTAACATATTGAGAAAAAAGCCTTTTGATTTTGTCCCTCATACTTTGGGCGAGTATATCAAGAAAAAACGGCTGGAGTTGGGGCTCACCCAGAAAGAGGTGGGAAAAATGCTCGGTGTAACATCATTTACTGTTTTGAACTGGGAAAAGGGTAAAACGGAGCCGCTTCCCCATTTCATATCGGGAATTAATTTGTTTCTTGGTGTTGTAAATATCAAATATAATCACATTGATTAAACTTGATTATAAGGATGCCTGCCATGAATACAAAAGTGCTAACTGCGCATGTCCCGATACCTCTTGCCGAGAAAGTTGATCAAATCGCTGCTCGCATGGAGCGTTCGCGTGGCTGGGTTATGAAGCAAGCATTGTCCGCTTGGGTAGATCAAGAAGAAGAGCGTCGGCGATTGACCTTGGAATCGATGGCTGACATTGAAACAGGGCAGGTTATCGACCATCAGTTTGTTCAAGCTTGGGCTGAAAGCCTGAGTACCGACACTCCTTTGCCGGTACCGCGTTGATGAAATTGAAATGGACGAGCAAGGGATTGTCCGATTTAGTCAGGTTGTATGAGTTTCTCTCGCCGCTGAATAAAAAAACCGCAATAGCTACGGTACAAGTATTGACAGCAGCTCCTGCAAAACTTCTGGCACAGCCTCGTATTGGAGAAAAGCTGGAAGAGTTTGAGCCGCGTGAAATACGTCGCATTTTGGTGGGACATTATGAAATACGTTACGAAATTCAACAGTCCACTATTTATGTACTACGACTCTGGCACACACGAGAGAATCGCTAGATTGCCGAGCTTACCTTCGCGAGTGGCCGCTTACACAAAACTAATTAACCCTCATTCAGTATTTTCCAACTCAGGTATGAGCCTGAAGCGGTTACGGACTTGGTGATTTGATGGTGCGGGTTGGTCGGGTTAAACATAAAGTTTAATGGATTTCTGCTAATCGGTTTTGAGTTTATTTTTTATGATTCCAGTCTCAAGAATTGGGGTTTTTCCGGTGTCGTTTTTCGATCAGTTATGCCCGGCGTTTTGGTTTTACAAAACCTTCAAATAATTCACTCCTGGCGCGTTGCATTTCCTGGGCCGCAGCCAAGTCTATTTTAGACTTCGCAAGCGCCTGCAAAGCTTCCAGCGTGATGCCCTTTTTGAGGGTGACCCAACCCTTTGTCTTCAACTGCACCCAGCACTCCAGCGGAGTCTTCACATCCTCGTTTTTATAGCGCTTTATGATTTTGCCTTTCGGGCTAATGATCTCGGTCGCAAACATGCACGGGCGGTGAAAATTGAGCCATGGATTGAACGTTTCCTGATAGAACGCATTGATGGGTTTAGCGTACTTCTGGGGGATATGTTCGTAGTCCATGTGCATGCGCACCACACTGGCATTCTTGCTCTCTGCCAGCGCGTTATTGTTACTGTGGCGCGAGCGCGATTTGGTTTGTTCGATGCGCAGTTTCTCAAGGATTCTCGCCACTGGGCCGTTGATGTACTCGGAACCGTTGTCCGAGTGAAAGCCCAAAATCACAAACGGGAATTGTTCGATGATTAACTCCAGTACGGGCAACAAAAATGCCTCGCTGATACCCTGCACGCACGCCTCGACTTGCCACTGGCTCACAGCGTCAACGCAGGTGATGTGATATACGCCCTTGATGCCGTCAAGATCGCCCTGGTGGACGGTGTCGATACGCACAGAACCGACCCTCCCATTGGGGCGTGGCACTTTGCGTACTCCGATGGAATTGCGCACCGGATGGGTCTTGATGAAAATCACCCGCAAGGCTTGATAACCCGTGCTTTTGCGCAGGTGCGAAACAGACAACGTAGATAGCCGCTCATAACGTGTATCGCCATAGACGCTGTAAGCACGCGGCAAGCGGTGCGCTATTGCCGGGCCACACGCGTCTTCATTGGCTTTGTCCCTCTCGACGAGCAGTGCGATATCGATAGCCGTGTATTTGCGCGCAAAGGGAGCCGTAGGCGCACGATAGCGTTTGGACAGGGGTACGGCAGCTAAACGGTTTGTGAACCACTGCGTGACCAGACGGGTGACCTGCGCAAGGCTGTAGCCGCTGGTGACTGGCAGATACTTCAGCAGCACACCTTTCTCTCGCTTGCCTTGTCTGGGGTAGTCAAAGCGCTTGAGCACGCGGCTAATGTGCTCGTAGCGCTCGCTGTCGTCACCAGACTTTGTGAACTCAATCTGGGTGCAGCCATTGAGAAATTGCTCGATCTGTTCAATCGCACAAAGCCGTGTTTCGTTCATGTTGATCATCATCCTGGTAATGATCAACCCACATCTTTAAATCAACCTCAGATTCCTCGCTTCAGACTCATTCCTCGTTGGAAATACGGCTTTCGTTCAGGCTCATACCACATTGGATAAGGCTCTTTATGTACGCTTTGATGCTATGGTGAGCAAATAATGCGTATTTCTTTCACCTGCTTTGTCAGAGTGAAATGAATTACCCCGCGGCAAGCCGCGGGGTATCAGAACAGCGCCAGTTAACGATCCTCGTGTATCTTTGTGTATACCTTACCTTGACCACTTACATACTTCATAATCATCTCTTCGTTACCATGCTTCCCAACGCTACTTGCAAAATATCCGCTTGTCCAAAACTCTCCACCCCACAATTGCTTCTTGACCTCTGGACATCTACGAAATATCTCTCGTCCCGTTATACTCTTAATTACTCTGACCACCTCTGACACTGACTTGGTGGGTACACTTTGCACCAAAAAATGAACATGCTCTTCATCCGCACCTATCTCTAAAAATTTGATCTCATACCTCTTCTCTATCTCAATACATACGTCTCTTAACCCATCCTCTACCTTTTTACTGAATACCATCCGACGATACTTCGCTGGACACACTATGTGGTACAGCAATACCGTTACATTATGCTTCTTAATGAATGTATTCACTCATCCATCCAGTTTAAGTCAAAGTCAAAGGCAAAGTCGCGGCAAGCCGCGAGGAATCATACCCAAGAGATTGATCTCCAAGAGTTCACGGCAATCTATCAAGAAGAAGTTGGCGAAATGCTTTCACGCGCAGAAGCAAGTGAAGTTGCTTTCTGTTTGGTCAACCTGGACATGCAACTCACCAAGGCACTACTCAGTGAACAAAAGGATGTCCTTAAACTGATGGAGGTGGGGCATTTCCAGTCTCAATTTCGGATTTTATAGCCAATTAACAAAAAACACCCCAGCAGGATCAATGCAGTACCTATCCTTCATTTGGTAGTTCGTAATCCAGCTCTTCATTCATACCGTCGATCATGAGGGGTTTCATTCTCCATGTCCAAAATCATTGGCTACATCACGATTAGTAGCGTTCCATAAGCGTCGTTTTATGGACACAGGCGGTGCAGATGAAATAGGCAAGTTCTGACATAAAGAACCCTATCGTCTACAGGCGTTATGTAATGTTGCCCCTTTCTGGTGTCCATAGCATCGGCCCCATCACTGCGACGATTATGCCATCATGGCACGGAGATGATTTGTTTACCCGGAATCCTCGTTCTATGTCCGTCTAGGGTCACTTCGAAATAGTACTCTATAGGTCCAACAACGTCATGCAAGGCACGCGATATGCGGAATTCATACCACTGCATCGACTCATTGCTGGAAATAATATGTCCGGATACCTTATGAATCTGATTAGATCCGGTCGAATTGTAAAACATAATTACATCAGTATAGCGTCCATGAATCGGACCCCCTCCCCCCCAAACCGTAAGCCTCAGTCCGAGGCGAACCGACCCGTCAGGCTCAATAACAGGAGACGGTTGATCAGAACCCCCACCACCTGGCTCGAAGTACGGCAGAGCCCAACACGTAATTCCGACGACAGCAACGAAGACTGCGAGGAATGTCCGCAATAGAGTTGATCGCTTGATACGCATTGACATACAGCTTTAATATTAATTAAATGATGTTTTTATAGTAAAGGAGGACGCAATAGATGTCAAAGCAAGGTTGGTAGGAAATTGATTACAAGGATTTGTCAATCAGCCCTATTACTGTAGTTCATGATAATCGTTACGCGATTGATTGGTTCCCCGACAGCGAAGGCGTGAATAACTCACGAGATGGGACGCTCAGGTGATGAGGCATGAGCTCGTGCACCAGCGAAGCGATATCAAGTTCGCCGAGTGCTAGATGCGAATCAATTAGTCCGTCGACATTTATGCGTACAGCACTCGGAGTTGCGACAGCCATATATAGATTGGCGACTTCTCGATCAGTTTGGAGAAGAACTTTATCCAAACTGAGTTCCCCGAGCTTGGCCAGATTTTCTTGGACAGAGCCGCGACTGACTAATACGAGAGTGATTTCAAACCCTGACTCCTGTTCAAGTAGTGCTAAGCGAGGCAACATAGCGGTGCATGGACCGCATCCCGGGTCAGAGAACACTAGTAGCACCGGTTTTCTTATAACCAGCAAATCATCAAGCGAGACTGTACCACCGCGCAGGCGCGGCAAAGAAAAATACGGCGCTAGTGTACCGACATCTAGTCCCTGAGCAGTCGAAATAGGCTTGGGCACGGGTCCGATCCCGGCAGCTTCCAGTCGCAGCTCTAAGTTGTCGATGCGAAGCATCAAGCGTCCTTGCTGGTGGGTGAGCGTCAAAATTATCCAGCCCCCGATGCCTATAAGCGCAACAAACAGTCCAACTAGCATTGTTGAGACTCCAAGGCTGGCGAACACGCCACTTAACCATGCAGCAATGCTCAGGTGCTCGAATTGAGCACCGTATAGCGCCAGAAACAGACTACAAGCAATCAATCCGACGTTGCGCAGCAACGTGACTGCGTTGATTGGTTTGGCATTGGCCCCGAAACAGTTGCATGCTGGGTGCCTTCCCTGCGCGAGATTGAAAGTGATTGCTAACGTAAATGCAACCAGCAATAGCAACGAGGCGACGCTAGTCCACCAGACCGTACTGCTCGGGATCAGTAACATAGCTAGACTCAGCTCGACGAACGGTAATGCCATCCCAATTGGTTTCCGAAGGCTATACGGGACGCCGAAGTCGATCAACCCTTCCTTGAAGCCTTGAGGGTTGCTGAGTTTGGCGATACCTGCGGTGATGAATACGGCAATGAGAATAAGCCTCGCAGTAACTAACAGCTCGTTGATGCTCACGACAACCAACGGGCTATCTATCACCTGAACGTACCTCCACCCATGGTCGGCCAGCTCGCAATCTTCGAAGACCGGGATACTACGAGAGCCGGAGTCACATCACCGCACAGAGGACCGCAGACACCGACGCTTCCTCCGCAACAGCTCGTTGCTGCACATCCGTAACCTGGCGGGCAGCCAGCGCTAGAGGAGCATGGCGTCAACCCAGCACAAGGCGTGCTTCCAGGGATGCATGCGCCGTCACCCTCAGGGGTTGAGAAGCAAAGGCAATCAGGATTATTACCCGAACAACTTGGCAGATTCCCGCAAGATCCTCCAGCACAAGGGGTAGTGCAAGAATTGGTGCTACAGCAATCGCAAGATTGCTTTTGCGCTCCGTCGTAATAAGTCTGCCCAAGATTATTAACGAAGCTGTAATACGTGTCCGCCGTCGATATGCACATTCCTCGCTTTTTACTCTGCAAGAAGCCATTACCGGGATAGGCAGTATTACATGCCGCCCTCAAGGAGTTCTGAAAATCAGTGTCACATGTGACCTTGGCACTATTACATTTGTCATAGCAACAGTCATGGACATTGCAGGAAGGGCGAAAATCCGCCGCCAAAAAACCATTTGGAACCCCTACGCCACCATTGCCTCCGCAGCCATTTGGAATGCAAGTATGAGTGGCATTGGGTACCTTGCTTGGGCACCGTGTCAAATCCGCGATTGGGTTTTTCTGAACGACGCCCGTCGGCGTGCAGCACGCAAGTTCCGGGTTATACGGCGTACCGTTGCACAGGCAATTCGCGCCCGCCCATGCTGTCTTAATGCCAAACTTAGCCAGAGCGATACCAGCTAAGCCGGCCACTGCGGTTTTAAGAACTTCACGTCGTGATAAAGAACCCGCCATGGATCGTACAAGGTTGTCGAATAAGTCATCGGCGCTAAGGCTGCTGCCCTGCCGCGTTGAAACTGGATCATCAACGGTTGACTCATGTGCAGAAATGTCCCGGACGGCAACATGTTTGCGCAGTCGAGCGTTAAAATTACTCATTAGTCCTCCTCTGATAGAAGCTCAGTCTGCCTGCACGCTTGCCGTAGCTTACCCTACAGCGTGCGGCGGGGTGTAACGACGACGTCTGGGGCAACCAGCCCGCTCTCGTCCGTGTCTTGCCTCCAAGATGTCAGCACATATGGTGTTGACTCCGAATACCCTGTGGGGCTTTGAATCTGAAACCCTCCCAATGTATCACCGGGACGCACATGATTTGGGTATGGGAAATTCTCGTCAGCAGCGATCCAGCCTACATACGTTGCGTTATCGGTTTCCACGATCCAGCCCGGCGGAGTCCCAGTTACTATTACAGGCGCAGCGATCGTCAGCGAAAAGCCAGCCAGAAACTGCTGAGAACTTTCCGGTTCATCGTTGTAAATGGTGTAGTTCCAAGTTGAAGTTTGGACGAGTGCTTGAACACGTGCTCTCAACAAATCCACGGGGTAAGCACTTGGTACGGGAATGGTCACATACCGGTTGACTGAGAATCCGATCTGTGATCCCTCTGCCCCGTAGAACCCACGAACCGTTAGTAAGTACTTCTGACCTGGAATTAGGCCAAGCGCTCCGAAGCGCGCATTCGTCGCACCGTTATTGCCCGCGGCCAAATTCCCCACAAAAACCGGAAAAGATACAGGGCTCAGCCGTGGTGCAGATGCAACTGTAAAGCCCGTGATAAAGACATTCGGCGCAAATTCAGTTCCACCATTTATTAGGGGCATAGAGACAAACAGTTCAATCCCAGTATTGATCAGAGTTGGCGCTGCGCTAACTAGCTTTGGCGAAACGATAGTTATAGCCATATTGACCTCCCTACGCGTGCCTTATGCCAATTGCCCTTGTCTGCAATAAGCCGACGATGGAAAGCGACGAGAAGTATTATGAACCCCAAGGTAAAAAGGGCGGTAGTCGACGGCTCGGGGACATTACTGGTTACACCATTGACCGCGACAGTAACGTTGATGGTATCGGTCAAATTGCCGTTCATATCCTGTAACAACACCTGAAGTTCCCTAATGCCCGACGCCGCGAGTAGATTTACATCAACGTTAAAGAGCGCTACATTAGCGGAGAACGTGAAATCGGGCAGGGTGAAAGGTATTGTGCCCAACACTTGATTGGGCGACAGAACGTTAAAGTCGAACGCCAAGAAGTCTAGGAATAAATCGGTGGATTCGAGAATATGCCCAGTTCTATTGGTGATAACTCCCATAAAGATAACTGTGTCTCCCGGTGCTGCGGACACAGTAGGATTGGTAATCGACCATTCCAATGGCGTAGCGTAGGAGGCTACAGATACCGCAGTCCCTGCAATTAGGATCAAAACTCGAAGCATCAGAGAACGTAAACCGACATAGATCATATAACCCTCCCGCTTTATAATAACTTAGTGTTGACCCTCTGTGTCTAGATATGCCGGATTTTGCTGACAATCTGTGATCACCGGTGAAGCGTCTAGTAGGTGGGCTTTCATGCTTCAAAAGCCAACCTTGGTTACTGCTCGGATCGGGGCGTATTGTTCGATAAATTTGAATGAGCCATTGTTTCTCTAATGTAAATATATCAATAACCTGACGAGATATATAAAATCAATTCTTCCCGGCGAATATGGCCGTTTACACAAGGTTACTTACACCTAAGCCAACCTATTTTTAATTCCCCTTACAATAAATTATGTTTAAAACTAATTTATGAAAAAAGCTTTAAGTACAATATATTAAGCAAATTACATGCCAATAATGCACTATCAATAACAAGTTATTGATTTAATATTATTATTTATTTAATCAAATTAACATGGCAATCTTCATAGCATACCTCAATGTAATAAATTCCGACAAAAAAAGCGCCAGGAGGGCGCTTGAATAGCGACTTATTTGTCTTTATCCCAGATCGTCCATTGGCGCAGTACATCGTTGAAAAATAAGGAAAATAGGTAATGGATACAATAAAAATCCCATTTTTTTATTGAATTCATGGTTCATAATGGACGATCTGAATTTTAAAGCATACCTCAAAGTGTAATGAATTCAGACAACGGACATATCTGAGACAAGAGATTGCTTTATAGTTTCGAACGACACAACAAACCCCCAATGGCAATCAAAAACGGGGGTAATTTACATAAAGAGCCTTATCCAATGTGGTATGAGCCTGAACGAAAGCCGTATTTCCAACGAGGAATGAGTCTGAAGCGAGGAATCTGAGGTTGATTTAAAGATGTGGGTTGATCATTACCAGGATGATGATCAACATGAACGAAACACGGCTTTGTGCGATTGAACAGATCGAGCAATTTCTCAATGGCTGCACCCAGATTGAGTTCACAAAGTCTGGTGACGACAGCGAGCGCTACGAGCACATTAGCCGCGTGCTCAAGCGCTTTGACTACCCCAGACAAGGCAAGCGAGAGAAAGGTGTGCTGCTGAAGTATCTGCCAGTCACCAGCGGCTACAGCCTTGCGCAGGTCACCCGTCTGGTCACGCAGTGGTTCACAAACCGTTTAGCTGCCGTACCCCTGTCCAAACGCTATCGTGCGCCTACGGCTCCCTTTGCGCGCAAATACACGGCTATCGATATCGCACTGCTCGTCGAGAGGGACAAAGCCAATGAAGACGCGTGTGGCCCGGCAATAGCGCACCGCTTGCCGCGTGCTTACAGCGTCTATGGCGATACACGTTATGAGCGGCTATCTACGTTGTCTGTTTCGCACCTGCGCAAAAGCACGGGTTATCAAGCCTTGCGGGTGATTTTCATCAAGACCCATCCGGTGCGCAATTCCATCGGAGTACGCAAAGTGCCACGCCCCAATGGGAGGGTCGGTTCTGTGCGTATCGACACCGTCCACCAGGGCGATCTTGACGGCATCAAGGGCGTATATCACATCACCTGCGTTGACGCTGTGAGCCAGTGGCAAGTCGAGGCGTGCGTGCAGGGTATCAGCGAGGCATTTTTGTTGCCCGTACTGGAGTTAATCATCGAACAATTCCCGTTTGTGATTTTGGGCTTTCACTCGGACAACGGTTCCGAGTACATCAACGGCCCAGTGGCGAGAATCCTTGAGAAACTGCGCATCGAACAAACCAAATCGCGCTCGCGCCACAGTAACAATAACGCGCTGGCAGAGAGCAAGAATGCCAGTGTGGTGCGCATGCACATGGACTACGAACATATCCCCCAGAAGTACGCTAAACCCATCAATGCGTTCTATCAGGAAACGTTCAATCCATGGCTCAATTTTCACCGCCCGTGCATGTTTGCGACCGAGATCATTAGCCCGAAAGGCAAAATCATAAAGCGCTATAAAAACGAGGATGTGAAGACTCCGCTGGAGTGCTGGGTGCAGTTGAAGACAAAGGGTTGGGTCACCCTCAAAAAGGGCATCACGCTGGAAGCTTTGCAGGCGCTTGCGAAGTCTAAAATAGACTTGGCTGCGGCCCAGGAAATGCAACGCGCCAGGAGTGAATTATTTGAAGGTTTTGTAAAACCAAAACGCCGGGCATAACTGATCGAAAAACGACACCGGAAAAACCCCAATTCTTGAGACTGGAATCATAAAAAATAAACTCAAAACCGATTAGCAGAAATCCATTAAACTTTATGTTTAACCCGACCAACCCGCACCATCAAATCACCAAGTCCGTAACCGCTTCAGGCTCATACCTGAGTTGGAAAATACTTAAAGGCGCAATGGTATGGATTGTGCAGAAACGGTGTCAAGCGAATATCATTTTGCGGCAACATTCTTGCATGGAATCACATGCCAGAATTTCACCATGGAAAATTCATTATGATCGCCTTGGATGGTGTTCATGTCGGCCAAAAATGAGATTGCGGTATAAAGATGCTGTTCCAAACTAACCCTGTCTGCCCATCCTGCGATACTGAACAGCCTCGGCGATGTGAGAAGCAAGTATGTTCTCGCTGCCTGCCAGATCGGCAATAGTGCGCGCCACTTTCAGTACGCGGTGATAAGCGCGCGCCGATAAATTCAGGCGGGTGATGGCTTGCTGCAATAGTGCGGCGCCTTGTGCATCGGGCGCGCAGAGAACGTCAATCTCGCTTACCGTAAGCTGTGCGTTCGGTTTGTTCTGGCGGGTTAATGCATGTTGCCGCGCGACGTTTACACGTGCTTGAATATCACTATTTGATTCTCCATCAGCCTGTTTGAGCAAAGTTTCTTGTGGCACCGCAGGAACTTCGATCTGAATGTCTATGCGATCTAACAGCGGACCAGAAATTTTGCTGCGATAGCGTGCAATTTGATCGGGGGTGCAACGGCACTTGCCGTTGTAATGACCAAGATAACCGCATGGGCAGGGGTTCATTGCAGCAAGTAACTGAAATTGCGCGCGGAAATCTGCGCGGCGCGTAGCGCGCGAGATGGTGATGCGTCCACTCTCCAGTGGCTCGCGCAGCACTTCCAGTACATGGCGCTCAAATTCCGGCAATTCATCAAGGAACAGCACGCCGTGCATTGCGATAGAGATTTCACCGGGACGCGGATTGCTGCCGCCGCCGACCATAGCTACAGCTGATGCGGTGTGGTGCGGTGATCGGTACGGTCTTGTTTTCCAGCGGCTTACATCAAACATGCCGCCTAACGATTGCATGGCTGCACTTTCCAATGCTTCAGCTTCAGTCATTTGCGGCAGGATGCCGGGGAAACGCGCTGCCAGCATCGATTTACCGGTGCCGGGCGGACCGCACATCAGTACGCTATGACCACCAGCAGCGGCAATCTCAAGCGCGCGCTTGGCTTGCCCTTGACCTTTCACTTCGCGCATGTCGGGATAGTCTGGCATAACAGGCTGTGCACTGGCGATTTGACGGGTGAGTGTAGAGCGGCCAGATAAATGCGCCGCTACCTGCAACAAAGATTGCGCAGGATACACCGCTGCATCTTCTACCAGCGCCGCTTCGACAGCATTTATTTCGGGAAGAATAAATGCCCGCCCGTTGGATGCTGCGTGATAGGTCATTGCAAGTGCGCCGCGTATCGGTCGTAGTTCGCCGGTAAGCGCAAGTTCACCGGCAAATTCATATTCGGCAAGGCGATTTGAGGGTATTTGTCCAGATGCGGCGAGAATGCCTAGCGCGATGGGTAAATCAAAACGTCCGCTTTCCTTGGGCAGGTCGGCTGGCGCGAGATTAACGGTGATGCGGCGGCTGGGAAATTCAAACTGGCAAGTGAGTAAGGCCGCACGGACGCGATCCTTACTTTCTTTCACTTCGGTTTCCGGCAGGCCGACAATGGTGAAGCTGGGTAGACCGTTGGCCAGATGTACCTCGACCGTGACCAGTGCGGCATCCATGCCGGAGAGGGCGCGGCTATATAAAACCGCGAGGCTCATTTATTTATGGGTTACGCTGTGCTTCAAGGGCGGCGATTCGGGCTTCCAGTGCCGTTAATTTTTCAATTGTGTGTGATAACAGTTGGGTTTGCACATCGAACTCTTCGCGTGTCACCAGATCCAGTTTGGTAAAACCCTGCGCCAGCAAGGCGCGGGCATTCTTCTCAACATCTTTTGCTGGGCTGTTAGCCACCGCTTTGCTTAACTTGTCGGAAATTTCATCAAGGAATTTTGTATTGAACATTATGTCTCTCCATACTTATGCATGAGGTATATAGTGTAGCAAACTTTGTTTGAGCTATAGTTGTGTCTGAATAATTGAAGTATAAGAAATACCGCATCAAATATTCGCGGTACCTTACCGTGATTGCTACCATAATGTCCAGCGCGAAAGTCAGAATGAGATGTGCTTTATGACACATCGTTGTTCTTCCAACGCCGACGATTAATGGCATAATCCGTCACCTTACCGATGAATGGCAACATTAAGATGCTCGGCAGCCAAACACAGTGACTGGCCTCACGAAAAGTGCTGATGCCAATAGCCATATCCTCGTGCCTCGCGCGCGGCTGATCGCGGTAGGTGCCGAAGAGCCGATCCCACATGGACAGATTAAAAGCGAAGTTGCTATTGGTTTCATCCTCCTCGATAGAGTGATGTACACGATGCATGTCAGGCGTCACCAAAAGCAAGCGCAGCAATCTGTCCAGCGCTGGAGGCATACGCACATTGCCGTGGTTGAATAGGGAGGTGGCGTTGAGCAATATCTCGAAGAGCACCACCGCCACCACGGGCGGGCCTAGTACCAGGATCACTGTAGCCTTGATCAGCATGGACAGCATGATCTCGATGGGGTGAAAACGTATACCCGTTGTTACATCGATATCGAGATCGGCATGATGCACACGATGCAGGCGCCACAGCAACGGCACGGCGTGGAACATCACGTGCTGGAGATAAATGACGAAGTCCAGTAACACGACCGAGACTAGCACGGCCATCCACAACGGGATGGCGAAATAATTCAACAGCCCCCAGCCCTGCTGGGTGGCAAATGCTGCCACTCCCACCGCTGCAGCCGGGAACAGCGCGCGTACTAAAACACTGTTGAGTACCACCAGCGCAAGGTTATTTGCCCAGCGCAAGAGCTTGGACACAGTGGGCCGACGTCGTGGCGCGGCAAACTCCCACAGTGTCATGCTGCAGAACATACACAAGAAGCAGACTAGGCGAATGGCAAGTTCATGTTGCAGCATGAATGCGTTCATAACAGAAATTCCTTTGTTTCATCGTAGCTTGGCTTGACATTTGTACCATGCGCTTACTTTGCATGTTTGTGCAATTAAACACGAGTATCTTCCAACCAGCAGGAGGGAAATTTATTTCGTCCGCATATTTTCAATCATAGATATATCCATAGAACAAAAACGGTACCATTTTTAAGCGCCCCACCCAGCCTGATAAGGTGTGACATCGAATGGTTGCTTTGCACCCGTGATTTCATTTGACAGAATTTCGGCGCTGGCCGGAGCCATGGTCACGCCATAACGAAAATGCCCGCTATTGAGGTAAAGATTGTCCAGCTGCGGATGCCGTCCGATGGTGGGGATATTGTGCGGCGAAGCGGGACGCAGTCCGGCCCAGTGTTGCACCAACGACATGTCGCGCAGGGATGGCAACAATTTTTGGGCACGTTGCCACAGCATGTCGCGTGCCTCACGAGTGGTGCGCTGGTTAAAACCTACGTCCTCCAACGTGCTACCGATCAGTAGGTGCCCATCACGACGCGGGATTAAATATAAATCGTTTTGCAATACAATATGACGGAGTGGCGATACATCGAATTTGAACAACAGCATCTGCCCGCGCATCGGCTTAATGTCTAAGCGTAGCGCATGTCGTCCCAATACTTCCTTGCTCCACGCTCCAGCGGTAACGACATACCCCTGTGCATTAAACTTGCCACTGGACGTGGTGAGTGTTTGTACGCGTTCATTTTCGACCACAATATCGCTTACTGCACATTTTTCGATGATATGCCCCCCAAGCGATTCCACATGCTGACGCAAGGCGCGTAATAACCTGGGATTGCGTACCTGAGCGACTTCCGGCAAGTAGAGTGCATCGCCTTGTGCGAGCAGGTTATAGTCTGTGGCACGGACTTGATGTATTGGATAAGTACTATGCGCCGCGCACCATTGCTCTGCTGTCTGCGCATCAAATGGTGGCAAAACCAGCATTCCGCTTACCTCATATTCTGGATCTATGCCAGTAGCTGCATGCAATTCTTGTGCCCATGCCGAAAAGAGCTCTGCGCCACGAGTGATTAGGCGGGTAACTTCATCGGGATAATTCCACGGACACAGCGGCGACAAAATGCCGCCACCTGCCCAAGATGCTTCCTGGCCGACCTCACCGCGCTCCAGCACGGTCACTAGCGCACCTTGCTGCAGTAAACGTTGCGCAGTCGACAACCCAGCTATACCGCCCCCAATGATTAAAAAATCGGAATTCAAGTGTCTAATCATTGACTAGGTTCACTTTCAAGCCCGGCATAATAAAACGGTTGGCTGGTACATAAAAATCTCCCAACGGTTAGTTATTTTGTAATAAAAAACTGATTGATTGTAAATCATAAGATATTGGTTTTATAGCTGCTACAAAAGACATTCCAAATGTATTGAGGGCGTGTGTAATTGGGGATTACGGTTATGGTAAAACCCTGAAAAACGCACCGAGATAACATTAGTATTAGGGAGACGCTGATTGATTCAAAATTTCGCGGAATTTCGCGCGTAACAAATTGATTTTTAAATGTGTGAGATTCTGAAACGCGAGTTAATCAGCGCTTCCTTAGCTCCTTCAGGTTGCACACTGTAGGTTACAGAAGAGCCGGTAAGAGTTAAGTGCACAGAATTTAATTGCGCAGCCCGACACTTCTCTGAGTACTAAGCAAAATTAGCAATACTATTTCTTCCAACATTGCATTCCATCTACAATGTGAATATAATTACGAATCGTTATCATTAAAAATTTTATTTTTGGTATTTTATAGCGGCACGTTAATTAAGAAAAATTAAACTTTAAGATACTTGTGATGTACAAATTTAAATTTTTAATTTACAGCAAAGCAAGCTTATTTTTACGCAGAATCCCAGTGTTCAGTGTGTAATACAGAATTTTCTCATCTTCAGTTAGCGCATCCCGCGCAAGTCAATTATGGCTGGATTCTAGTCTTAATAGGGAATAACAATGCAGGAAATCGTCTTCGACGTATGTGTGTAGCGCTTGCATTATCAGCGTATGGCCACTTCAGCTGTACAAATTCCCGAGTTCATATGAGTGTGTTCGACAGGCTGTTGAAAAGCTTCGTCGAATTTCTACGTTACATAGCAAATACACTATGGTATGGAAAATTACTACACATTGATTTTTATGATGTGCAAAAACTTAACTTCTGGTTAAGTAATAAATTGAATTTTGCCAAACCAGAGCAATCAATACGCGGATGCAAAAAACATGGATAAAAGTTGGATACAGGTGTTGTTGACTGTAGCCATGCATGTTGCGGTGTGGGATGCGCATAACCCATACCCGCGGAGATAAAGTTGAATCCACTTTCCTATATTTATCCTCCCACACCAGCTTCGCGTGAGCGAGCAGTTGTCGTTGCGGTTGTTGTGGTACTGCATTTAGTCGTTTTGTATCCCACAATGGCACAATCACATGGGTCTTCCAAGCTGATGCGAGAGATGAAAGTGACAGTTGCCATGGCTGATAAGCCTGCTCCACTTTCTGCATCACCACCCATTGCTGCCCCTGTTTTGTCTGTTAAGAAACAGCCGCATGTTGCTAAGCCAGTGCCTGATCCATTGAAGCCAGAGCCTGTTGCACAGGCAGCAGAAATACCGGTTGAGAAACCTGTTGAACCGGAAAAAAGTCCGGATCCAATAATTGATACTGAAATGGCTGAAAAAATCAGGCTAGAGCAAGAAGCTGCACTTGCTAAAGCGAGAGAGGAATCAGAAGCTGCACAACGCAGGGTTGAACAGGAAGCAGCAAAGGCTAAGGCCGAGCAAGTCGCTGCGCAAGCCAAGGTACAAGCAGAAGCCAAGGCAAAAGTAGAAAAGGAACTTGCCCGTCTCGAGGCAATGCAAGAAGCGAAAAAAGTCAAGGCAGAGCAAGAAGCAGCAGAAGCGAAAGCCCAAGCAGAAGCCAGAGCGAGAGCAGAAGTCGAAGCTGTAAGACTCAAGGAAGAGCAGGAAGTAGCAAAAGCCAAGGCGGAACAATTGGCTGAGCAGGCTAGGGCAAGAGCAGATGCCTTAGCGCAAGCCCGGGCAAAAGCTGAAGCCGAAGCAATACGTCTTAAAGCAGTGCAGGAGGCAATAAGAATCAAAGCAGAACACGAAGCAGCGCAAGCTCGGGCAAAAGCTGATGTCTTGGCCCATGCCGAAGCTGTACGCATTAAAACGGCGCAGGAAGCAACAAGAGCGAGGATAGAGCACGAAGCTGTACAGGCGCGGGTAAAAGCTGCAGTCATGGCCCATGCCGAAGCTGTACGCATTAAGACAGAGCAGGAAGCAACAAGAGCGAGAGTAGAACAAGAAGCTGTGCAGGCGCGTGCAAGGGCAGAAACCGTAGCGCGTGCAGAAGCCGAAGTTCGCCTTAAAGCAGATCAGGAAGCGGTGAGAGTCAGGACTGAGCAAGAAGCCGCGCACGCCCGAGCGAAAGCTGAAGCCATGGCACACGCGGAAGCTTTACGGCTCAGGGCAGAGCAAGAAGCTGCCCGAGCCAGAGCAGAACATGAAGCTGCTCAGGCTAGAGCAAGGGCAGAAGCTATGGCACGTGCGGAAGCTGAAGCTGCCCGAGCCAGAGCCAGAGCAGAACACGAAGCTGCTCAGGCCAGAGCAAGGGCAGAAGCCATGGCACGTGCGGAAGCTGAAGCTGCCCGAGCCAGAGCAGAACATGAAGCTGCTCAGGCTAGAGCAAGGGCAGAAGCTATGGCACGTGCGGAAGCTGAAGCTGCCCGAGCCAGAGCAGAACATGAAGCTGCTCAGGCCAGAGCAAGGGCAGAAGCTATGGCACGTGCGGAAGCCGCACGGCTTAGAGCGGAGCAAGAGGCTGCACAAGCCCGGGCAAGAGCAGAAGCCATGACACGTGCAGAAGCCGAAGCTGCCCGTCTCAAAGCAGAGCAGGAGGCGGCGAGAATCAGGGCAGAACAGGAAGCGGCGCTCGCTAAGGCCAAAGCTGAAGCTCTAGCGCGTGCAGAAGCCGAAGCTGCCCGTCTCAAAGCAGAGCAGGAAGCGGCAAGAATCAGGGCTGAACATGAAGCTGCGCTTGCCAAAGCAAAAGAAGAAGCGGACGCCAAAGCGCGTGCCGCAGCCGAAATGGCTCGCCTCAATGCAGAGCAAAGCGAGCCAAGTTACAAAGCATTTTATCACCTGAAAAATGCGAGTCCATCATACCCAGTTGCAGCACGTCGCATGGGTTTGCAAGGCAAGGTGATATTGAATGTAGAAGTATTGGCCGATGGTTCGTGCGGTCAAGTCAATGTGGCTAAGAGCAGCGGTCACACCATGCTCGATGACAATGCGTTGGAAACCGTGAGGTCGTGGCACTTTATCCCTGCCCGGCAGGATGGGGAAGCAATTAACAAATGGTTTAAGGTACCAATCATTTTTTCTTTGAAAGATAACGAAACATGAACAATTTATTTTCCGTTGGTTCGCCTGTTGTAGCTGCCACACTGCTACTCCTTATTTTTCTGTCTGTAGCGACTTGGTCAATTGCGTTGCTCAAGCTATGGCGGCAAGTACGGAACGATAAATCCAATCGTGCCTTCAGTGATGTCTTTTGGGCCGCACGTGACTGGCACGCTGCGGCTGAGGTGGCGCAGCAAGGTTCGAGTGACTTGGCGCGGTTGGCGCAAGCAGGTTTTGCCGAAGTGAAAAACCTAAGTGCTGAACAGCAAGACTTGCAACATATCGGTGCGCCGCAAGATGTATTGGAACGCATGCTGCGCCAGCAGGTGGAGAATATGCAACGCTATCACGAACGCGGCTTGGCCGAACTCGCTACCATAGGCTCGACTTCGCCGTTCGTTGGTTTGTTCGGTACGGTGTGGGGCATCATGCATGCGTTGCAGGACATAGGCGCCAGCGGTTCAGCCAGTCTGGATGTGGTTGCCGGACCAATAGGTGAAGCGCTGATTGCGACTGCCATTGGTATCGCCACTGCGCTGCCCGCAGTGTTAGCTTACAACTATTTTCTGCGTCGCCTGCGTGTGCAAGTAACAGAGCTGGAAAATTTCGCGCATGATTTCGTGCGGCTGGCACTTAAACATAATTTCAAACTGTGAGGTCATCATGGGAATGAGCAATTCAACGCAACAAGGAATGATGAGTGAAATTAACGTAACGCCATTAGTAGACGTGATGTTGGTGCTGCTGGTGGTCTTCATCGTTACGGCACCACTGCTTACCCCGCAGTCGCTCAAAGTTACTTTGCCCAAAACTACAGCGGTAGCAGCCTCTGACCCGATAAAACTACTCCCAGCATTGCTGACTGTAGATGCACATGGACAGATCGAGCTGGACGACAAAGCGTTAAGTGACTCGCAACTGGCAGACGTTTTAAAACAGCGAGCGGTCGATCCGCAGTTTCAGATGAAAATTGAGGCAGACAAAGCTGTACCTTATGGCCGCGTGGCGGAGTTTATGGCAATTGCGCAACATGCCGGGGTAACCAATCTGTCTTTTGTAACAATTCGTCAGTAACGAGAGCTATTAATTTACTGAATAACTGCTTTTGCAGAGGTTGGATTATCGTTTGATACTTATAGACCAGGCTGGGAAGCAACCCAAAATGAGTCGTTTCTTACTTGTAAGATGCAGGTGGAAAATATGCTGTTTGAAACTGTTTAATGACCAAGTCAATAGTTACCTACTACTTGGTGCTGATACTACTTGATGATGAATGAAGTTACTTATTATTCGTAATCAGATGGGATAAAATCACCCGGTAAATTTGAACCGTCTACTCTGGAAAGCCCACCATGAATTTCTTACACCTAACGATTTTATTCTTGTTTGCCACCATTCTTGCTGCTTGCTCTACTACTGAAAAAACGGTTGTTAAAGAGGTTCCTGGCGTATCAAAAGAATTGCCACCAGAAAATATATTGACGCCAACGCAGCAGGAGATTGAAACAGTAAATACCAAAAAACAAGTGGATATCAAAAATATAAATGATCAAGAGTTAGAGGTACATAAACCTGCAAAAACTATTGAGTCATATCAGAAAGAAGCCGCTCAAGGCGATAGTAATGCCGAATATGCACTGGGTATAAAGTATCGTAATGGCGATAGTGTCGCTCAAGATTATGCTAAAGCCAGAGAGTGGTTTCAGAAATCTGCTACTCAGGGTCATGCGGTTGCACAAACCATGCTTGGTAATATGTATCGCAAGGGCGAGGGTGTAGACAAGGATACTAATAAAGCCATAGAGTGGTACGAGAAGGCCGCTGCACAGGGAGAGGCAGGTGCGCAACTTAATCTTGGCTGGATGTATCGTAATGGCGAAGGCGTTGCCAAGGATGCTACTAAAGCCGTTGAGTGGTACCAAAAAGCTGCTGTACAGGGAGATCCTGGTGCGCAATATGCAGTTGGTATGATGTATCGCAAAGGGTTGTTAGGCCTACCCAAGGACGCCGCCAAGGCAATTGAGTGGTACGAGAAAGCTGCTGTGCAGGGAGATGCGGGTGCGCAATTTATCCTTGGCGGAATGTATCGCAATGGCGAAGGCGTTGCCAAGGATGCTGTTAAAGCTGTAGAGTGGTATCAGAAATCTGCTGAGCAAGGATATCCTATTGCGCAAACTTTCCTTGGTCATATGTATCGCAAGGGCGAAGGCTCAGCCAAAAATGCAGCTAAAGCTGCGGATTGGTATCAAAAAGCTGCTTTACAGGGAGATCCAGAAGCGCAGTTCATACTTGGCTCGATGTATCAAATTGGTGAAGGAATACCAAAAGATGATGCCAAGGCACGCGAATGGTGGCAAAAAGCCGCGGCACAGGGAGATCCCAATGCGCAATCTGCGCTGGCACGGTGAATCGTAATCATCCCCGCCTAACCACCCAGACAATACGCCTTATACGCACGATGACTTTGCCCGCGGGAGCTTATATTCCCGCGCAACGTCATTCACCCGCCTCCCTTTCCTTGAAGTTTGACTGCACGCCTGCGTTTTTCGGCTAATGTCTGCATCGAGATATCATCTATTCAGTTCAATATTTAACTGTCGAGTAAATAATCTGCGCGGTATGAAGGAGCACCTTCTGCTAATCAATAAAAATAGTATTTTGTTCAAGTGCATGGTGATACTCGAAGCAATAAGTGGATTCATAAAGGGCGCGGAATAACGTTATAATTACAGTACTATGACTGACCGTTACGCCGTAATCGGCAACCCAATTTCGCACAGTAAATCACCACTTATTCACGCTCAATTCGCACGTCAGACCGTGCAGGATTTAAGCTATGAGGCCATCTCCGCACCGTTGGATGGCTTCCGTGATACCGTGCTGGCTTTACGAGATGAGGGATGCCGCGGTATGAACGTGACCGTTCCGTTCAAGTTTGAGGCGTTCCAGCTTGCCACTCAACTCACCGTCCGCGCACAAGCGGCTCAGGCCGTGAATACTCTAAAATTTGATGGTACAGAGATCATTGGCGATAACACCGACGGCGCAGGATTAGTAGCCGACATCGAACGTAATCTTGGTTTCATATTGCAGGGCAAGCGCGTATTGCTAATGGGGGCAGGGGGTGCGGCATATGGTGTGGCGCTACCGCTACTCAATGCAGGAGCGATTATCACGGTAGCGAATCGCACTGAAGACAAGGCATACCAATTGGCTGCTGTATTTTCCGCGCATGGCCCCATTCATGGTAGCAGCTACACCGCACTTGCAGGTTCGCAATTTGATTGTGTGATTAATGCGACTTCCAGCAGCTTGGCAGACTCACTTCCGCCGTTGCCGCGAGGAGAAAGCGCTTCCTTACTTTCTTCCCCTAACTCATCTTTTTCAATTGAAGAAAACACGAAATGCGGGGGAATTTTCGCGCCTAATGCGCTGGCCTACGACATGATGTATGGAAAGGAAACTCCTTTCTTGATTTTCGCTAAAGAGCAAGGCGCAGCGCGGCTTGCGGATGGGCTCGGCATGCTGGTTGAGCAAGCCGCCGAGTCATTCTTTCTATGGCGCAACATACGCCCCGATACCGCCCCTGTCATCGCCAAGCTGCGTCTGATTTGAGCAAATCGAAGGGCACGCCATGAAAAAACTGTGGTCGTGGATATGGCGTATTGTCGGAGCGCTGCTGCTACTTTTACTGCTCTATCAACTGTGGATTTTTGCTCATATCGCCTGGTGGGTAAAAAATAATCCCTCCACTAGTTCTTTCATGGATCAACGATTACTTTTGATGCAAAACAAGCATCCGGACGCTGAATTACGGCACCAGTGGGTACCCTATGCAAAAATATCCAACAATCTCAAACGCGCACTGATTGCTTCTGAAGACGCAAAATTCGTTGACCATGAAGGCTTCGATTGGGAAGGCATCCAGAAGGCTTACGAAAAAAACATGAAAAAGGGCAAGATCGTGGCAGGCGGCTCTACCATCAGCCAGCAGTTGGCAAAAAATCTGTTTTTATCCACCAAGCGCACGCCATGGCGTAAAGCAGAGGAAGTTATCATCACCGTAATGCTGGAACAGATGATGACCAAGCAACGAATTTTTGAGATTTATTTGAACGTTATAGAGTGGGGCAATGGCGTGTTCGGTGCAGAGGCAGCAGCTCGGTATTATTACCGCGTCAGCTCAATGCAGCTTTCTGCAATACAAGCCGCCAAACTCGCCGCTATGGTTCCTAACCCGCGCTACTATGACCAACACCGCGAAGCCCGAGGCATGTTAAGAAAGGCGGACATTATTCTAAGACGTATGAATACCGCGGAAATCCCTTGAATATTAACGCAAAATACTAGAACATAAACGATGTTTTTCATCGTTTTTAGCTGTCGAAGATTTCTAACTCAAAGCATAACGGGTGAATTTATTTGGTAACAAACAAAAAGGCTTTGATATAAGCCGAAGGAATAATAAAAGTCTCTTCTCCCCCTTTACCGCTTAACTTAAAAACAATGTCATTCTCCTGATTTTTTTCCAAGTATTCTCGCGATACATTTATTCCAAGATGTTCATGATGGGCACAAGTAGAGTAATCACAAGAGCTGATATCTCGTGAATTAAGTGTAATGTTAAGAATATTACCTTTTGAATCAGAAGCCGTATCGTAAAAACGCCAATCGCCATGGTAGTAATCTATAACGTAAATCTGATAACTGAACCCTTCACCCTCATCTGATTTCCACGCGCGTAATAAAACGGTGTCCAAAATACCTTTGCTACTGTTTGGCCCCTTAAAATTCGTAGTTTTCTTTAAATCGTCGCGTTGAACACTGATTGCACTTGCAATGGATTGAACGTCGTTCCAATTGATTTTCGGTCTTGGCGCAACTCTTGGTTCAGGTTCAGCACATCCGGCAAGAATGTAAATGCCTGTAACAAGCATGGTGATTATTAAAGCTTTCAATCTGTTTCTCCTTGTTGCGAATGTCTATGGTAAAAGTTAAATCACATTATGAGCTTAGCTCGCACGAGCTAACCATATTCATTATGTATTTATCATTTCAGAGATAGTTCAAGAACGTCTTTTTTATTGTTGGCCATATTCCTATCAAGGCAAATTGATTGGCATGCACGCTTTGATATCAAAGCCCTTGATCCATCTCGTGATATCTCAAAAAAACAACGATTACCAGCAGCCATATAATTTACCGGAATCCCGTTGTTATTTTTTGATATCAAGAATTTAATTTCTGCCCTTTGTGCATCTTCTGAAGCAAATTCAAAATTATCGTCAACGCCATCGAATTTTAACGACTCAGCATATTTGTCAAGGCCGGGGCATACAGCCCTGAGTTTTAGAAAATTATTTTCAATTAATAGTCTTGTTTCGGCCTTCGTGCCATCAGGTATGGCAATGCTAATTTTTGAATTTTTTTTATTTGAGTCGTTGCCCGATGAGCATTGGGTAACGAGCCACCCCATGAATAGGAGGGCCAATATGCCAACCACTATGGTTTTGGCAGCGACCCCTAGATTCTTAACGCCGCAATGTGGGCACGTTTTAGCGCTGGATGAAACATCCTTTCCGCACTCTTTGCATTTTTTCAAAGCCATGTGCTACTTCTTAATAACGTAAAAAAATGGTCTGCGCGCTTTTACGCAGTCTCGCTTGACTGTCCGGTTGGACGAAGCCGCTACGCGGAGAGTTCAGTTTCAACGAGCCGAAGTAAAAATATAACCTCACCCCCTTTCGCGATGGATTATTCCATGACGAACTATGAGTTTATCTTAAGATGGAAGCATGATCCGACGCAAATTTCAAACTGAACTGCCAGCCTGGTAGTTGGGCTAAATGAAATGAAGCCCAACATCACAGGTGAACACATGCGTTACTTAAGCTCTAATAAACCCACTTGCGGTAAGATGATAATCTTGCCACTGGTGGGCTTTTTCTTACTCCCTGACAGAATATATACGGAATACTGTGCATGTTGCGATTGACTGAAGTTAAGCTTCCTTTAAACCACCCTGATGATGATCTCAAGGCCGCGCTTCTAAAACGGCTGGGTATTAGCGCGGATGAGCTGATTGGCTATGCAATATTTCGCCGTAGCTATGATGCCCGCAAGCCATCGGCTATCATTTTTACGTATACGCTGGATATTGAGGTCAAGAACGAAGCTGCACTGCTTCAGCGTTTGCAGGGCGATAAGCATATTTCACTTACACCGGATACTAGCTATCATTTTGTAGCGCATGCGTCAGCTAAGCTGGCTTCTCGTCCAATCGTGATTGGTACTGGTCCCTGTGGAATATTTGCGGCCTTGATTTTAGCGCAAATGGGGTTTCGTCCGATTGTTCTGGAGCGCGGTAAAGCCGTGCGCGAGCGCACCAAAGACACTTTCGGTTTGTGGCGGCAAGGAATACTCAATCCAGAATCCAACGTGCAGTTTGGCGAAGGTGGCGCGGGAACATTTTCTGACGGCAAGCTGCACAGCCAAATTAAAGACCCCAAACACTACGGTCGCAAGGTGCTCATGGAATTCGTCAAGGCGGGTGCTCCAGAGGAAATTCTTTACGTCAGCAAGCCACATATTGGCACGTTTCGGCTGGTGGGGATGGTGGAAGAAATGCGCGCGAGCATCGAAGCTTTGGGTGGAGAAATTCGTTTTCAGAGCAAGGTTGAAGATATCGTCATAGACAACGAACAGGTTCGGGGAGTCGTGCTGGGTAGTGGCGAACTCATTGGCAGCGATCATGTCGTGCTCGCTGTTGGGCACAGCGCGCGCGACACCTTCCACATGTTGTATCAGCGCGGCGTATACATGGAGGCAAAACCATTTTCCATAGGTTTTCGTATTGAGCATCCGCAACCGCTGATCGATCACTGCCGTTTTGGCAAGAACGCTGGCAACCCTCTGCTGGGCGCAGCCGATTACAAGCTGGTGCATCACTGCGGCAATGGCCGTTCAGTCTACAGCTTCTGCATGTGTCCGGGCGGCACCGTGGTAGCAGCAGCTTCTGAGGAAGGCCGCGTTGTTACTAATGGCATGAGCCAGTATTCGCGCAACGAGCGCAATGCCAATAGCGGGATTGTGGTGGGCATTACTCCCGCTGATTTTCCGGGAAATTCATTGGCCGGCATCGAGTTGCAACGGTACTGGGAAGCGCGCGCCTTCGAGTTGGGCGGCAGCAATTATTATGCACCGGCACAAAAAGTGGGTGATTTTCTTGCAAGCCAACCTTCCACCACGCTTGGGTCTGTTGTGCCGTCTTACGCACCAGGTGTACACCTATGCGATCTGTCTACGTCGTTGCCGGATTACGCTATCACAGCGATAAGAGAAGCTATCCCAGCATTCGATAAGCAGCTTAAAGGGTTTGCCATGTTTGATGCTGTGCTCACTGGCGTGGAAACACGAACTTCGTCCCCCGTACGCATCAAGCGCCGCGAAGATTTTCAAAGCCTGAATATCTCCGGGCTCTATCCGGCAGGAGAAGGAGCAGGTTATGCAGGCGGCATACTTTCCGCTGCAGTGGACGGCATACAGGTCGCTGAGGCCGTAGCATTGAGCATGATCCAGCATGGCACATGCTGAAGAGAAAAATATGAAATTTGCTTCAGCCAATTTCATGATATCAGCGAGTTTTACATGTTATTACCGTGCACTATCCCTGCTACAATCCTTTGCCCAGCTTACAAAGTTCTATACGTCCACCAAGCGAATTCATGAATGCTCAGATATCACTCGTGCCACTTGTACAGCTAGAAAATTTATAGATTTGTGCAATAGTGCATTGATTAAATAAGAATACGAATTTAAAACGGACCATAAATGAACTTGCTTAAAGCTCTTGGTACGATAGGCAGCTTTACGCTGGCTTCGCGCATCCTTGGCATCATCCGCGATATATTAGTTGCGCGCGTTTTCGGTGCTGGTATGGCGACCGATGCCTTCTTCGTCGCCTTTAAGCTGCCCAACCTGTTGCGTCGTTTATTCGCGGAAGGTGCATTCTCTCAAGCCTTCGTGCCAATTTTGGGTGAATATAAAAACCGCCGTGGGCATGAGGAAACCAAGTTGTTGGTCGATCATGTGACTACATTGCTGGCAATCATCCTGTTCATTGTTACACTTATCGGTGTTATTGCTGCGCCAATTTTGGTCTATATCAGTGCACCGGGTTTTGTAGCGACGCCAGAGAAATTTGATCTTACCGTCCAGCTGCTGCGCATTTCCTCTCCTTATATATTTTTCATTTCGCTGGTCGCTGTGGCGTCGGGGATACTCAATACCTACAATAAATTTTGGGTGCCTGCATTTACCCCCATTTTGCTCAACGTGTGTTTTATCGGCGCTGCGCTGTGGCTGGCTCCCTATTTTGAACCGCCTATCATGGCGCTGGCATGGGCGGTATTCATAGCGGGATTTGTGCAGCTTGCATTCCAGCTGCCATTTCTGAAAAAAATAGGCATGTTGCCAACCCTGCGCCTCAACCTGAAAGATGCGGGCGTGTGGCGCATCATCAAACAGATGGGGCCAGCGGTATTCGGTGTATCGATCAGCCAGATCAGCCTCATCATTAACACCATCTTCGCCTCTTTTCTGGTGGCGGGTAGTGTATCCTGGCTTTATTACGCCGACCGCCTGATGGAATTCCCATCTGGTGTGCTGGGTGCGGCAATTGCCACTATTCTGCTGCCATCGCTATCTAAACATCACGCCGATGGCCATCCAGCAGAGTATTCCAAGCTGCTCGACTGGGGGTTGCGCCTGACCTTCATGCTCACCCTGCCCGCAGCACTCGCGCTAGGCATGATTGCGGTGCCACTTTTGGCAACCTTCTTTCAGCATGGTGCATTTACTGCGCACGATGTACTTATGACGCGCAACGCGCTGGTCGGCTACAGCGTCGGCCTGATTGGCATTCTCTCGGTGAAGGTGCTGGCGCCGGGTTTCTATGCTCGGCAAGATATCAGGACTCCGGTGAAAATTGGCATCATCACCTTGCTTGCTACTCAAGCGATGAATCTGCTGTTCATCGGCTGGCTGCAACATGCAGGGTTGGCGCTGGCTATCGGCCTTGGTTCTTGTCTTAACTCCGCCATCCTGTTCTACCTGCTGCGCAAGCGCGATATCTACCACCCAGAACCTGGCTGGGGCAAGTTTCTCGCCAAGCTGGGAGCGGCAATGCTGGTGCTGGGGTTGACGCTCTGGTTTGGTATGGGAAGTGAACAAAGCTGGCTTACCAGCGGCGGTTGGATGCGTATCTGGCGGCTAACTGGATTAGTAGTGATGGGTATGACGGTGTATTTCGCCGTGTTGTGGATGCTTGGTTTTCGGCTTAAAGATTTTTCAAGGCGCGGAGCATGAACAGGTTATAGGGTAGGGGAGTGGATTTTGTCCGGCCATTGGAGCTTTTTACGGAAGAAAACCTTTACCTGCTGATATTCGAACTCATTTCTTTGGGAAGTGCGCAGTTCATAAGACGTTTGTATGCAATATTGAGGAAATGTGAATGACGAACCTTGTTTTTGAGCTGATTGTGATGCTTTTTATCATTCTGGCAGCCTCTGAACTTTTTACTAATGCATTGGAGCACCTTGGTGAGCGACTAAAAATATCGGAAGGCGTGACTGGCTCCGTGTTCGCTGCCATCGGAACGGCCTTGCCCGAAACAATGGTTCCACTGCTCGCATTGTTCGCCGGTACAAAGAACATCAGCATTAATGAAGAAATTGGTGTCGGCGCTATTCTGGGCGCACCTCTAATGCTATCAACACTCTCTACCTGCCTTATGGCATTTGCCATTCTTCATCGGCGTGGATTCAATGGCCATGTCCGGCCGGAACGGAGCGGTTTTGTACGTGATCTAAATTTCTTTCTATTCGCTTTTATTCTTGCTGCTGTGGCTATGTACATTCCGCAGGAGGCACGCACCCTCCGTGGCGCGCTAAGTTTTGCACTGGTTCTCACCTATTTCGTTTACATTTTACTTACGTTGCGTGCCTCGGAAAAGTTGGTTGAGGATGGACATGGCACGGCGGCTGAAGGCAAGATGTTCTTTGCCAAGCTTGGGTTGCCAACTAATCTATGGACCATTTTGCTGCAATTAGGAGTCGGGTTGGCACTGCTGATTTTTGGTGCCAAGGGGTTTATCCACGGTATTGAAGGTACTTCACACATTTTGGGTATTTCTGCATTACTGTTGTCTCTGCTCATTATCCCGATAGCGACCGAACTTCCCGAAAAAGTAAACAGTATTTTATGGATTCGGCGTGGTAAAGATACAATGGCTTTCGGAAACATTACTGGGGCAATGGTGTTCCAAGGAACGTTGTTACCTGCCATTGGAATTATGCTAACACCTTGGCAACCGCGTATAGAAGTGTTGACCGGTGTACTGATTACTTTGGTTGCCGCCGCGTGGCTCCGGTTCCATGCACGTTCAGGCGGATTACCGGTGTGGACACTGCTTGTAAATGGCGGCCTTTACGTTATCTTCCTTGCGATCACATTATCGCGATAGGGCATAAATTAGCTGCACATGGGGCAGGCTAGAACGCTTCCAATCTTACGTTCAGCGCACACCGCCTAACATCCATCACGTGCTTGCAGACTCAATACTCTACATAGAGGAACTCAAAAATAAACGACGGAAATTTGTTGTAGTCGCATGCCCAACCTCTGAAAGAGAAATGCCACGCAATTTGGCTATTTCTTCCGCTACATGCTTAACATAGGCGGGCTGATTGAGTTTGCCGCGATAGGGCACCGGGGCGAGATAGGGTGAGTCAGTTTCAATCAATATGCGCTCAAGCGGAATATGCCGCGCTACTTCTTTCAATAAAATAGCATTCTTGAAGGTAACGATCCCGGAAAAAGAAATGTAGAAGTTCATTTCAATAGCTGCTTGGGCGACTTCCAGGCTTTCGGTAAAACAGTGCATGACGCCGCCAATTTCGGCAGCACCTTCTTCAGCCATAAGGCGCAAGGTGTCCTGTGCCGCTTCACGGGTGTGAATAATGAGAGGTTTGCGGCACTCGCGCGCAGCGCGAATATGGGTGCGGAAGCGCGCACGCTGCCACTCCAGATCACCTTTTAAACGAAAATAATCGAGGCCGGTTTCCCCGATAGCAATGATTTTAGGGTGTTGTGCCAGCTGTACCAGTAATGCTTGGGTTGGCTCGGTATCTGATTCATGGTCTGGGTGCACACCAACAGAAGCATAGATGTGCTCATATTTTTCTGCGAGCAATTGAATTTGGGGAAAGTCTTCTAAATTTACCGAAACGCACAGCGCATGAGAAATTTCGTTCTGGCGCATGTTTGCCAGAACCTCATCAAAGATTGCGGTTAGTTCCGGGAAATTGATGTGGCAATGCGAATCTATAAACATAGGGGATTATTAGTGAAAGATTATTATGGCGGTGAGCGTCCCGTGCTTTATATATTGGCTTCCAACATCATGTGCCGGTAAGACAGCAGGATGGATTCAAATAATAACTTGGGATTCAAAGGATGTAACGCCTCACGTTTTGCGATGATTAACTCATTTTGAAAACGTAGCAGGTTGAATATGGCAATATTATCTGATAGGTTTTTTAATAAATCAGTAAGATAAGGATGATATCTAACCTTTCCTGTGAGCTTTGCGCTGCCTAAATCATAGCACCATTGCTGCAACCAATGGATGACATAAATCGGTTCTATGCGTTGCAACTGTTCGGCCAAAGCAAATACATCGAATTGGGCGGGCTGTCTGATTTCCTGCAAAAAAAGACTGTACTCACTTTCCCCTATAGTTTCCTCAGCGAGGCGTGCTGCTAGTAAAGGAGCAAAGCCAGCCCGTGCCAACGTCGCGACTGGATTGGCATATTTTTGTTGTTGCAGCCAAGTAGAACTGGCCTCGAGTGATGGCATTGGAGCCGCGAGAGCCAGGCAGCGGCTTACGATAGTGGGTAGCAATTGCTGTGGCTTATGGCTAACCAAAATTATTAGTATCCGCTCGGGGGGTTCCTCCAGCGTTTTGAGCAATGCATTCGCTGCATTGGCATTCATTGTTTCTGCGGGATGAATCAGCACTACACGATGGCCACCTTGATGGGTGGACAGATTGATGAAATTCGCGAGCGAGCGCACTTGATGAACAGAAATTTCTTTGCTCGGTTTTTTTCCTTTTTTCTGTTGTTCCTCAAGAACTTCTTCAGCGATTCTCTTTGTCCAACTCTTCAATGTCAAAGATGCTTGAGTTTCGTTGGATTCCTGTATTTCGATCGAGTGCGCGCCCGATAGTAGCAAACGAAAATCAGGGTGAGTACCTTGTTCAAACCAGTGGCAGGAAGTGCAATCTTGGCAAGCCAAATTGTTACCCAATGATTTTTTGCACAACAAAGAGCGGGCGAGATTCATGGCGAAATCTAACTTACCTATTCCTTGCGGCCCTTTCAATAAAATTGCATGCGGCAAACGTGCACGCAATCCGATCCAACGTTGCCAAAGTTCATCTTGCCATGCGTACAGTTCATTCATTAACAAATTTACATTTTTTCAAATAATTAAGAGTAAATCACACCTGGCTTTAATTTTTGAGCTTATTGGTTAGCGCGGGTTATCACAAACTTGTGCTGCAAATTAATATTCAAGCATCTCCACGATGCTGTCGTTTTGGGAGGGTTTTAGAAACAAAAGAGTATTGGTATATCGCGGATAATGCAGCTCTGATGAGTATTGAATTAGATTAGCGGAATTTACTGCATTTTCACTACATGCTTCAGCATATTCACTGCCCCCTATAGCGAACTGAATCGGCGACCTGCATTACTGTGCGTGGAGGGACTTCGCCAACCACCGTTATCAAATAATCGCCCTTTTCTTTACTGTACACATGGATTGCCCCTCGGCTGGACAGGCCAAGTTTTCTATTAAAATGATTCCCCAATGTTTCGATAAACACTGAGATACCAGCCAATCCGTCGGAAAATACAAAATGGAGCGCGTCTGTCTTTTTACCAGGTAGCGGGCGACGTACTTCCATGATTTTCTTAAAACCAGAAGGAATGGCAACGATCTTCCAATCGTTCGTTGCAGTCTGTGTGAGGGTTTCAGACGGCGTGGCAAAGTTAGATTGCTGCTGTAAGGTGGTAGTGGATTGCCCCGTTATCCCCTGCGTACGCTCAATGTCACCGCCTATTTTTAGCTGGATAAAAGTATATTGCTCCACTATCTGTCTACGTTCGTCCAGCACGACAGCTTTTAACAACAGACCGGAATCCCTGTGTGCCCACATTTTATGAGTATAGCGTAGCGTATCTTTAGGCTGGAATACGATGGCCTGGGTATCAAAACCGGCGATGCGTGCCTGTTCGGCGGTACGAATCAAGTAATTCTCGTTAAGCGCGGATAGTTGCTCCGGTAGCAGAGCAGGGAAACTTTTACCGCTATATTGTCTTTCGACTTGCACGGTTTTGTGGTCACCTAAATACCACAAAATTTCTTTGTTATTACGGATGAACTCACGACGTGGGCCTTCCAGACTTTCAAGCTTCTCGTGCTCACCGTTTTGGTCGGAAATGTGAGTAATCCGCGCGGTCTCCATATTACCGTTATGCTGATATACAAAAGTCCCACTGTAATCGGTTTGGTGCGTAGCAAAAGCAATAGTTTGCAGCCAATCCAAGTCAACCTGTCTGCCAGTGTCAGCGAATGCGGGAGCGACGGCAACAAATAAAACCACGATCAGCGCACATCTGGCCTTCATGGTTACTTATCCTCCTGATGACGTGCCACTGTATGAACATAAGAAGTCATACCATGGACATCGGAACTGGGTGAAAACTCCTGATGTGCTATCAGATAATCATCCAGGCCGTTAGCAGGCAGGCTGGCAGAATGTACTGCATTTGACTGTAGCATGGCGATTTGTGGAGCAGTCTCGGGCCCAATTTGCACTGATAACCATCCTACGAGTGTTAGTGCCATAACTGATGCAGCGGCAGAAAGCGCGAACCATCGAACATTATGGCTAACACGACTATGCGGTGCGATAACCGTGGGTTCGGCCTGTAAACGTTCCCGTATGACAATATTGATATTGGCATGAACATGATCGGACTGGCGTAATACATCGCTAATCAGATGATAGGTTCGCCATTCGTCATGTTTGTCAGGATTTCGCTTCAATTTGTCGAGAATTGCTTCCGTCTCGTCATCGAACAACTCACCATCCATTAATGCTGAAATTTCCTGCTTCATGTTCACCACCTCTTGTCTTTACTCGTTCCCAGCAATGGCCGTAAATTTGTTGCAATTGCTTCGCGCGCTCGAAAAATACGAGAGCGCACGGTGCCGACCGGGCAATTCATGGCGGCTGCGATTTCTTCATAGCTTAACTCCTCGATTTCACGCAAAGTGAGTGCAGTACGTAGATCATCAGGCAACGCATTCAAAGAAGAGTTCACTACGTCAACCACTTGTTTGCTCATTAATTCATTTTCAGGAGTGCTAACTTCATGTAACAACCCCGCATCCTCGAAGCCTTCCGATTCTTCCGCATCGAATAAGGTAGTGGTTGGAGCGCGTCTCTTGAGCGTTTGTAGATGATTTTTAGCGGTATTAATGCCAATGCGATACAGCCATGTGTAGAACGCACTTTCTCCGCGAAACGTCGGCAAGGCACGATAAGCCTTGATGAAGGCATCTTGAGTCACATCCTCGACCTCAACTGAATCGCGCACGAAACGCGAAATTAATCGCGCCAGCCGACGCTGGTATTTGGCAACCAACAATTCAAAGGCGTGCTTATCCCCGCGCTGTGCGCGATCAACCAATTGCTGATCGACTTCCTTCTCGCCCATTTTGTTACCCTAAGTTTTATCATGCCGCCTCAAAGGCGGCTCGCTAGTGTAGTGCGGCACACTTGATGGAGCTTATTTTTGAGATCACGTATTCAACGTTTATTGCATGACGCGTCAGAATGACAAAATCAAGCAATTGCTTTGACTATTATGTTCACAATACGTACGTTCACAATACGTTGCCAAAGGTCTCTCTTCACAACCGATGATATCAGCCAAGCAATTTGCATCATTACTCTGGCATCCTGTTGGACACTTCAATTAAATTCATCAGCTTCAAGTTGACGAGCAAAGTTAATTATCATACAGCCATTGATATTAGTATTTTAACAGGAAAATTTTTGTAGATATTCGAGCTAACCTCTTCGACAAGATAATATTTTGGTGAAAGTATAAGGGTTTTAGTTTTCAAGATTCCAACTATTAAAATAAATTGGCCGTGGCGCGGCGGCAACGGTAAGGGTTCGAGGGTATTTTGGCTCAAGCCCGTAACAGATTCAGGTGTATCGGTTTGGAAATGACGGAGACGCGATTATTTTGGATTATTGAAATGTGGATACAATAGTTCTCGCACACAGCATTCCACTCATCACTGCTCCTTCCAGCGTAGCCGGATAATCGCCTGCCGTGTAATCGCCCGCTAATAGTACGTTGGCAAGCGGTGTGGTATGGGCAGGGCGAGGCAGATTAGTTTCACAGGAGAAGGTGGCGCGTTTTTCTGCAATAACTTGGTGCCACAAAGGCGATTCCCTTATTCCAAGTTGTTCGCCTATCTCTTGCGCTACTTTCTGCGCTAACAGTTCATGTTTTAAATTCTGATGCTTCCCTTGCGCGCTAATGACGGCGGCGATGAGGCCGTGCTGTCCGGCGATCGGCCCTTTATCAAACAACCATTGAGTAAAACAGCGGTCTAAACCCAGCATCGGTTGTGGCAAGCGCACCTGTTCGGGGTATTGTAGATACACGGTGTAAATGGGTTGATGCGGAATGGCTGCAATCTGCTCAGCTATCAATGCGAGTTGTGGCACGGTACGGAAAAGTCGCGCAGCCGCAATGGGTGAGGCTGCACAGATGACATGACTGAATAGTTGGGTATGTGCAGAGGCTATTGTAGTTGGGCGGGTAATTAATTCGATTTTATCGCCGTGTGGAATGATAGCTTCTACGCTGCAAGCGGTAAGCACCGTACCCTTAAGCTGTTTGACATATTCGGCTGCCCGTTCTGGAAAAAGTGCTGTGAAATCTATGCGTGGCAACAGCATGTCGCTATCGCTGCGCAAACCATTCAGGCTGTCGCGCAATACATGCAGTAACACTTGGGCAGAGGCAATGTGTATCGGCGTGTTGAGTGCCGAGATGCAAAGCGGCTCCCAAAGTAATCGTATCAGCTCGTCACCTTGTCCATGCATTTGTAACAACTTTAATACACTGATGTCGTGTGGCAAGGTGAAATTAATGCGTCCCAGCACCAGCATAAAGCGTGCGGCGCGCAAGCGTTCGCCGAATGACAGCCCTTTTGCGCTGAGCAACCCAGCCAGCAGATGGAAAGGGGCGGGAAGGCGGGGTGCTTTTAATTCAAAGCGATTGTGTAGTGTGAGTTGCAGCGGCAAATGCAGGAAATCATGCTCGATGTTGCCGCCGACTTGTTCGATAAGCTGTAGTGTATGGTGATAGCAGCCAAGCAGAATGTGTTGGCCGTTATCGAGCTGAACATCGTTATACCACACGCCGCGCGCGCGACCGCCGAGTTGCTTGGCGCTTTCAAATACCGTAACCGGGACATTTGCTGCAGCGAGTGTAACGGCGGCAGCCATGCCAGTGTAGCCGCCGCCAATGATGGCGACATGGTAATTTTTATTATTGCTCACAATACCAATTCTCAGTTCGCTTTGAGCGTAGCGTTACGAAGTGCTGAAATTAATTTATCTCACTCCGACTCAGGCGTAAATGCATCTTATAGATTAGAACAAACGGCAGATCAGGGTAGTTTTAAAGTACTTAGTTTTTCGCCCACGTTTTCCATGCCAGCCATAGCTTGCGTAGCGGGGTGAGTGAGACACGCTCTTTTAGTACATGACAGCCGCTGGCAACAATTTCTTCCAGAGTGGCTCGATAAATTGCTGCCATGATAAGGCCAGTGCGCTGCGCCTTGCGGTCTACAGCGGGTAGTTGCTCCAGTGCTCGTTGATAGTAACGCTGTGCGCGATCAATCTGAAACTGCATTAGTTTTTGAAAGCCTTCACTTTCTTTTTTATCAAGGATATCGTTGACGTGCACACCAAAAAGCGCTAACTCACCAAGAGGCAGGTAGATGCGCCCGCGTCGAGCATCCTCGCCCACGTCACGGATGATATTGGTAAGCTGGAAGGCGAGGCCAAGATCGTGCGCATATTTGAGCGTATTACGGTCGGTGTAGCCAAAAATTTCAGCAGCGAGTAACCCCACAACCGAAGCGACACGATAACAATACTGTTGCAGGGCCTTGAAATCGGCATATTGGTGCTGCTGCAAATCCATTTCCATACCGTCGATGATCTCGTGGAAATGCTCTTGTAGCAGGTTATATTGCTTGACTACCGGTATCAATGCCCGTGCGACCGGATGTTGCGGGGCCCCTGTGTAAATAGCAGTCACTTCGGTATGCCACCACGCCAGCGTAGTGCGTGCCACGTTCTCGTCCGAACTTTCGTCCACAACATCGTCTACTTCGCGACAAAAAGCATACAACGCTGTAATAGCGCGGCGTTTGTCTGGCGGCAGAAACATAAAGCTGTAGTAAAAGCTTGAACCGCTTTTAGCTGCCTTGTCTTTGCAATACTGATCTGGCGTCATGTTAATTCGCAATCAACGGTAACTGGCTGAATTATTCTTTTAAAAACTAAATGGTGCGCTTTTGCCCAGCATGATAACCCAGTCGAATGGGCGCAACATAGGACGTTGGCGGAACATGTCATACTGCACGGCTTCAAGTTTGTCGAGAATACGATTACCGCCCGCAATGATGAGCCGCATCTCAATGCCAATACGGCCAGTGAGTATGCTACCGAGCGGCGCGCCGCTGCGCATCAGGTCGCGTGTACGCTGAACCTGAAACTGCATGAGTTGTTGCCATTCCTTATCCACGCGGCTATCCGCGACATGCGCTTCAGTTACGCCGAAGTGCGCCATTTCGTCCTGCGGTAAATAGATACGGTCAATGGCATAATCTTTCGTGACATCCTGCCAGAAATTGATGAGTTGCAGACTGGTACAGATGGCATCGGAATATTTCAGGTTTGGAGGAGTGGCTTCTTCATACAGGTGTAACAACAATCTGCCGACCGGGTTAGCGGAACGGCTGCAATAATTCAGCAGTTCGTCGAAATTGGCGTAACGCTTTTTGAGCACATCCTGCGAAAAAGCGTCAAGCAGATCGTGGAATAATTGCAGCGGCAACTGATGCCGCGCAATGATGTCCGCTAAATCTTGGAATAAAGGCGTTAAAGGTGTTTCATTGGCGGCGATGCGCTTGAGTTCATTACGGAAACTATCAAGCGCCGTAAAGCGTTCTTCATTTTGAAGATCGCCTTCGTCTGCGAAATCATCAGCCTGACGCGCAAAATGGTAAATTATTTCTACTGCTCGCCGTAAGCGTTTGGGCAGAAGAATGGAAGCGACAGGAAAGTTTTCGTAGTGATTGACGGCCATTTTGGGACAAGCTTTGATCAGTGATTATGGTGTTGCTGGGAATTTAGGACACAGCTACTGTAAGGGTAATGGCCGTTACGCGGTACATGCTTGCATTAAGAAATGTACGCGGTGATGTCACCTCGCGCTTGGCAAGGGCTTGCTGATGTAACAAAGCCCCGGTCAGTCCGACGTGGGGTAGCGGTAGTAGATAGTATTCAGATGTCGCGCAACGTCTTCAATGTCTTCATTATTCCACCCAAGTTTTGCAATTCCCTGCCAGCGTTGTACTTCTGACTGTAGACTTGCCCAGTCAGTAACGAGCTTCTTTTCCCGCCAATGAACTTGGGTGCTGTGGCAAGCAATGCAATGCGTTGAATACAACAACTCACCACGTGCAGCGTTGTGTATTAATTGTGCTTCGGCGTTAGCGAAATTTCCGAATAAGACGAACAGCACGGCGAGTATCAATCTTTGAAACATGTCGACCTCCCAGTAAACGTTAATATACGGTTCAGTATATACCCCCGTACAAGGTTTTGTCGCCTGGCACCCTTGGTATTCATGGCGGAAGAGCGATCACTGAATCGGTAGCCGTCATCAAGTTGGTGCATGGCATGTTCGGCTGAAGCATGATCTATAACAAAGATAAATGTAGTGCAGAGACGTTATTTTTCCTCCCCAATGAGTGGTTTGCGTGTAGATTTTGCCAAATATACCCGCGCGAAAGTTAAAATCACCTCGCGCACTACCTTGCGTTGCGGAACGGGGAGCGCGAGGAATGCCTCGAATATTTCACGTTCCTGATAGCCGATGCCATCGTCCCAACGGGCGTGGGATTCTTTGATTTGCTGTTTGATTTCCAGACCGAAGGTCAGTTCATCGGGTGGGATGCGTAACCACTTTGCCAAAACTTCAATTTTGTCCAGACGCGGAATGGATTGTCCCTTCAGCCATTTATTCACGCCGTGTAACGTAACCCCCTTGCCGTAATAGCGTTGGTTGAACTCACGCTCCAACACGGCAGCTTCCGCTTTATAGCCTGCTTTTTCTATTGCTATACGTAACCGCTCGGCAAATTTCTGTTGTGGAGTTTCCATATGGTTACGTTACTAAGTTGTAACAGTAGCAACGTAACCTACATAAAAGTTCAGTCATGATATAAACTATTAGTTACGTAATTAACGTAACTAATCACGATGGCCAAAAGTCTGCTGGAACAACTCCCCGAAATCGTCGCCAATGGCCGTAAGGAGGCCGAACGCATTCTGCAAAGCATCGAAGGCCGTCACCGCATCAGCCTGCAAACCCGCGAATGGGTACTGCCTGCCAAAGACAGTGCCATGCACGACTGGATTACCAGCAATACACGCCAAGGTCACCTGCAAGATGCGGCTGATGCGGCGTGGACTAATCGCTTGATCTACGGCGACAACCTGCTGGCAATGGCCGCGCTGCTGGCTGGCGATGAGCAAACGCCCAGTCTGCGCGGCAAGGTGGATTTGATTTACATCGACCCGCCGTTTGATTCGAAAGCCGACTACCGCACCAAGGTCACGCTACCCGGCGTGGAGCTGGAGCAAAAGCCTACCGTGATTGAGCAATTCGCTTACTCCGATACTTGGAGCGACGGCACAGCTTCCTATCTGACGATGATTACGCCCCGGCTGATTTTGATGCGTGAGTTGTTGTCTGACAGCGGATCGATCTACGTGCACCTGGATTGGCATGTCGGGCATTACGTAAAAATCGTGATGGATGAGCTGTTTGGGAAAAACAACTTTATCAATGAAGTAGTCTGGCACTACAAGAGATGGCCAACTCCTGCTATGGAGTGGCAAAAGATGCACGACAATATTTTTATTTACTCAAAAAATCAGAAACAGAGTTATTTCAAGAAGCTGTATGGCCCTAGAACAGAAGAAACTCAGAAACGATGGAAAGATAAGCGCATAGTTGCAAGTCATGATGATGATGGAAACCGAGTTCCTTCAGAATCACTTACGCAAATGTCAGATGGTGCCCCATTAGATGATGTTTGGGACATCTCGATTATTGCCCCGGTAGCGCACGAACGAGTAGATTATTCAACACAAAAACCAGTTAAGCTTCTTGACCGTATTATCCAAGCCGCCTGCCCCGAAAATGGCCTTGTCTCCGACTTCTTCGGTGGCTCCGGCACCACCGCAGCCGTGTCGGAAAAGCTGGGTCGCCGCTGGATTACTAGCGATCTCGGCAAACCCGCCTGCATGATTATGCGCAAGCGGCTGATCGACCAGAACGCGCAGCCGTTTTTATACCAGGCCATCGGCGACTATCAAGTGGAGGCAGCCAAATCTACGCTGGGGCGCGGCTTTCGCATGGGCGATTTGTCGCAGATTGTGCTATCGCTGTTTGGCGCATTGCCATTACCGCCGGAAGACTCGCCGCAACGTAACCTCGGCCACATTACCGCTGGCGGCAGCAAGACGCTGGTGCTGGCCGATTCGCCCAACAAGCTTACTGGTGCGGCGACACTGCAAAAGGCCATCACCCAACGCGACAACCTGATGGGCGGCTGGGATCGGGTGGTGGTGCTAGGCTGGAACTTTGAGTCTTCGATAGGCGAGACCATCACTGGGCTGAATGACAGCCGTCTTGAAGTGCTGGTGATTCCGCCGGACTTGATGGACAGACTGAAGAAAAAAGGTTGGTTGGAAGAGCAATTGGGACTTTCCACCGGCAAGCAAAGAAAAATCAAAGTAGTCATTGGCGACAAATTAATCGAACATAAAAAGGGGTTGGTTTTTTCCAGCTTGCAGTATTTGACCATCAGGCCGGTAGAGCGGGTACGTCATTCCCGCGTAGGCGGGAATCCAGGTAATGAAAAAATCTCCTCGCAACGCGACGAACAAAACCACAAAAATTGTTTGACAAATCCGCTGGATTCCCGCCTGCGCGGGAATGACGAAAAGGGGGAAACACTGACCGTGCAACTGGACAACTACGTGTTGCTATCGCCCGAAGCGATCAATCTGGATGAGTCTAACCGCGTCAAGTTGCAGGCGGTCATCAATCAGGAGCCACTGGCATTGATCGAATACTGGGCGGTTGATCCTGACTATGACGGCAAGGTGTTCCGCTCGGTGTGGCAGGATTATCGTGGCAACACAGACAACGATGGTGATCCGCTGCGCGTGGTGACGAAGGCAGTGTTGACGCTGCCCGTCAAATACGGCGCGCGCAGCGTGTGTGTACGGGTGGTGGATGTGTTCGGTTTTGAGGCGGAAGTGGTGGTATCAGTGGTGTTGCCGCGTGAAATTTGAAACGCGTGTGGCGTCAGTCTATCGCCAATTCAGGAATGGCGTGCAGGCTCATTCCTATTTCCACTTGCGCCACTTTCAAGTCATACATGTTCTGCAAATTCAACCAATATTGGGGCGTTTGCCTGAAGGCTCGGCCAAGACGCAAGGCCATTTCAGCAGTGACAGGGCGACTGCCATTAAGCAGGTGCGAAATACGCATAGGAGAAACGTTGATGGCTTTAGCAAAGGAAGTTTGCGTCATCCCCAGATCTTCCAGAATTTCGCGCAGAAACTCGCCGGGATGAATAGGGGGCATACCGTTCGTAACAGATTTGGTTTTCAAGTGCATTTCTCCTCAGTAACAAAATTACGCAATTTTCTCTGCGGCAAACGGCGCGATTTACCTGTGGCAAACAGGCGCTCAGTTTCGGTGTCGGCAAAATTTTTAATCGCGTTTAAATATAAACAATTTGTTTATGGAAAGCAACTATGCCTGAAGTCGATGAGCAACTGGCACTCTCCGCAGGATTGACCGCCAAAACCAATCAACTTTGCCTTGGTTTGGAATATGGGGTGGCGGATATTTATGAACTGGTCACGCCTGCCACGGCAGAGCTGCTGAAGTGGTGGTTTGGCGAGGACATGGTCGCTGCGCGCAGCACGTTGAATTTTCATGCGGGGCAACGGCAGGCGATACTCAACACAATCGTCGCGCATGAGGTTCTGAAATCCAATAGTCTACTCGATCTCTATCAACAGGCTGCACCAGATGCACTGCTAACCGGTGGTCGGCTGAATGAAGTGGCGCAAGCCAAACACGCGCATCCCAAATATTGCCTGAAGATGGCGACCGGAACGGGCAAAACCTGGGTGCTGCAAGCCTTGCTGATCTGGCAGTTGCTCAATAAAACGGCGGCACAAGCGGAAGGAATCAGCGACCCGCGATTCACGCGCCAGTTTTTAATCGTTGCGCCAGGATTGATTGTGTATGACCGTTTGCTGGATGCGTTTTGCGGCAAACAGATTGACGGTGTGCGCAACTTTGCCACGTCGGATGTGGTGCAGTTTGCTGAGTTGTTCATTCCCGAAGCATACCGTGAGCTGGTGTTTGGTTTTGTACGCGGCAATGTGTGCAGCAAGACGGAGATTGGCCTGAAGGCCACGGGCAACGGCATGATCGCCATCGCCAACTGGCATTTGCTGGCTGATGTGGACGAAACGGAAAACGAAGAGGAAATCGCGGCACCGGGCGCAATGCTGGAGCCGCAACAAATAGTTAATGCCGTGCTGCCGCTCACACCTGGACGCGCCACCGGCAACAGCCTGGAGATGTTGGACCGTCGCTACGCGCGCGGCAATGTGCTGGAGTTTCTGGTCGGGTTGCCGGATTTGATGGTATTCAACGACGAGGCGCATCACATCCACGAATTGAAGAAAGAAGGTGAGACGAGCGAGGTGGAATGGCAGAAGAGCTTGAATCGCATTGCCGTGAGCAAAGGCCGCCGCTTTGTGCAGATGGATTTTTCCGCCACGCCATACAACGATGTCGGATCAGGCAAGAACAAACGCAAACTGTACTTTCCGCACATCATCACGGACTTTGATCTGAAAAGTGCAATGCGCGCTGGACTGGTGAAATCGCTGGTGCTGGACAGGCGCAAGGAAATTGGCGCACTGCCGCTGGAATTTAAGGCTGAACGGGATGAAGACGGCAACCCCAGCTTGAGCGAAGGCCAGCGGGTGATGTTGCGCGCCGGATTGCAAAAACTGAAAAAGCTGGAGGTGGATTTTGCGCGCATTGATCCGGTTTGCCATCCGAAAATGTTGGTGGTGTGCGAGGACACCACAGTCTCACCCAAAGTGGCCGAGTTTTTGAGAGATGAAGGTTTGCGTTATGGAGGTGGACTCGACGACGAAATCTTGCTGATTGATTCCGGCAAAAAAGTGGAGCTGGGCGAGAAAGATTGGGCTCCGGTGCGGGAAAGATTGTTCAGCGTGGATCAGCACGCCACGCCGCGCGTAATCGTCAGTGTATTGATGTTGCGCGAAGGATTCGACGTAAACAATATTTGCGTGGTCGTGCCGCTACGCTCCTCGCAAGCCCCAATTCTGCTGGAACAAATTATCGGACGTGGCTTGCGGCTGATGTGGCGCGATGAAGAATATGCCGACCTCAAACGCGAAAATCGCGAGCGTATCAATACCGGGCTTGAGCCGAGTAGTCTGATCGACATTCTTTCCATCGTTGAGCACCCAGCCTTCCAATCCTGGTACAACGAACTGATGGCCGAAGGATTAGCTGGTACGACAACCGAAGACAGCGACAATGCCAGCAGTACGGGCGATGTGATTGCGGTGGAGTTGCGCGATGGATTTGAGCAATACGACTTCGCGATCCCGCTTATTTTGCGTGAAGCGGAATCTTTTCTGGAACACCTTACGCCGGACTTGGCGGCATTGCCTGCTTTTACTGCCATGACGCTAGCGCAACTCACAGGGTTACTCGGAAAAGGCGACACGTTTATTTCGCAGGATTTGCAGAGCAGTACGCTGTTTGGTGATTACCGCGTTGAGGGCGCGGTGATGAATGTCAGTGGCTATAACGATTTTCTGGCACGACTGACACGCCGTATCAGTCAAGCGTTGAGCCAGCCACTGCCCAAAGGCAACAAGATCGCCACGCATCTGGCAAACCCATATTTGCAGGCCAATACTGCCGAGTTGACTGGCTGGCTGGATGGCTACATCCGGGGCTATCTGTTCGGTGAAACATTCAACCCGATGGAGACAGAGAATTGGCGTGTGCTGTTGTTGCAGCCAGTGATTGACCATATCAGCAAGGTATTGGCCGTGGCGTTGATCGAATCGCAACATCAGGACGTGGTGGGCGCAACCGAAGTGCACTATCGCAACTTATCAGAAGTCCCAAAATTGATGATGCGCGAGAGCAACTCGCTACCAGTTACCAAATGCATCTACGGGCGGTTGCCATTCCCTGCACGCAACGGTGGACTGGAACGCGCCTTCATCGAATGGGCACAAACTGATACGCAGATACTCGCCTTCTGCAAGGTAAGCGAAACACGCCATAATTTCGTGCGCCTGCGCTATGTGAAGGAAGACGGCTTGCCCGCGTTTTACTCGCCCGATTTTCTGATACGCACCGGGGATGCGGTTTATTTGGTGGAAACCAAGGCCCAGCAACAAACCATTCATCCAAACGTGCAAAGAAAGCTGAAGGCCGCTACAGCTTGGTGTGGACGCATCAACAGCTTGGATGCTGAATTGCGTGGTGATATGCCTTGGCACTATGTGTTGTTGGGTGAAACCGCTTTCCATGAATGGCGCAGCAAGGGAGCACGGCTGGGCGAGTTGCTGAACTACGCCCGTGTGCGCCCGCTGGCAGACGCATCAACGCAGGGGCGGCTATCGCTGTCATAGATGGGTTTTTATTAAGAGGTGAAATCAGGTTTTGATAGCCTGATATTTACGTTTGGCGATGGTTATTATCATGCAGCGATACCTCTATGGAATACGAGAAAACACGCATCAAATTCCAAATCAACCTGAAAATAGAGTGCTGGTGTTGTGGAGTGCTCTTGATGCTGGGCGGGCGGGGGTAAGAACAATAGCAGGTGGCAATTTCGCATAATGCAAATTGTGCGAGCGGTTGCCGATCCTCGTATGATTTCTCCATGACGCTGATACCCCACTTTGCCATAGCTAAGAAGGGCAAGCAGGAGTTTGGTCTCTCGCATTACGAAGCCGGGGCTGACAGGGCATTTATCATCACGCACACCCTGTGTGCCGCGGCCTACGGCTTTCTCGTTGCCTAGCGCCTCAGCCATGATGGCTCCAAAAAACTGCGCTCGACCAGAAACGTCTTCTTTATCCGGAGATTACATCCCTGGCGGTAGCCAGACGAGCACAGTGACATGTGCGGGGCTTCATTCTTATGCTGCGTTTCTCATCGTCAAAGCTATCGCCAGCGCGCTTCAGCGATGTCCTTGCTGCGGTGTGTGGGGGAGTTGGATATGTTTAAGAACGCAGCTAGGCTAGGGCTCGGTGGTGCCAAGTGCTGTGGTGTTAAAACCCCCATCCACATAGGTGATTTCTCCGGTGATGCCGCTGGCCAAATCGCTACATAAAAACGCTGCAACATTACCTACTTCTTCAGTCGTAACGTTACGCTTCAACGGCGCATTTTTTTCATTATAGTTTAAGAGTTTATTAAAATCGGCAATGCCTGCCGAGGCAAGTGTCTTGATCGGGCCTGCGGAAATGCCATTAACACGAATACCCTTGTGGCCCAGATTCATTGCCAAATAACGAACACTGGCTTCCAGACTGGCTTTGGCTAGACCCATTACGTTGTAGTGCGGCATGGTGCGTACCGCGCCAAGATAGCTTAATGTCAGCAGCGCGGCGGCACGGCCTTCCATCATGGGTAACGCGGCTTTAGCCATCGCCGGAAAACTGTAAGAACTAATGTCATGCGCAATTCGGAAAGCTTCGCGGGTAAATCCATCAAGAAATTCACCAGCGAGTGCCTCGCGTGGAGAAAAAGCGATTGCATGCACAAAGCCGTCGAATTTATCCCAATGTTTGCCAAGATTAACAAATAGCTGGTCAATTTCCGCATCACTCGTTACATCGCATGGAAATATCAGTTCACTGTCAAACTCTCGGGCCAGATCGCATACTCGGTCACGTATGCGTTCACCCTGGTAGGTAAATGCCATTTCTGCGCCTTCCCGCCACATGGCTTGTGCGACACCATAAGCGATAGAACGATTACTAATCATACCCGTAATCAAAATGCGTTTATTTGCCAGAAATCCCATGTCATTCCTTTAATTAAAGTGTTGCTTAATAATTCCCGCGATTATAACCGCACTATCATTTCCACGTGCTAAGCGGATAAACCAAAAATCTGTGATTGAAATTTAATTCACGCTATTCCAGAGGGTTTGCCTCGAATTTCTATCAAGTGATAAAACGTGTCTATCGACATGACCATAATTTTGCAGGTTTTAGAGACGTTTTGAAGTTCTGATGCAAGATTGAGCAATCCTGCCTTATGCTTAATTATTGAGTTGCTGGTAATGAAAGATGAGCGTTACCTTTCTTTAAGTTTGATGACGGACTCAACACCCATATCAAACTGGTAACGCTCACTTTTACAAAAATATTGCCAAACCAAATTGAGACACTTCAAATTCACATGATGGCGGCCTTAATTCAAAAGCGCGCCGCCCTCATACCCAATCATGGCTTAGAATGCTCTGCCAGCCATTTTCGTGCCAATGCCTGTGCCTGTTCTATTTGCACTTTTGCCAACTTGTATTCAATATTTTTTCTACTTCTCTCAGCCGCTTCGAACCCTTCTCCCGCTGCCAAGTTATACCACATGTGCGCTTGAACCCAGTCCTGTGGTACGCCCTGGCCACTTTGATACATCAACCCCATGCTGTGCTGCGCCTTTGCATTTCCTTGGTCGGCTGCCTTTAGATACCACGATGCGGCTTCCTTGAAATCCTGTGGCAGCCCTTGGCCATTTTCATACAACACACCAAGGTTGTACTGTGCTACTGCGCTACCCTGAGTTGCCGCTTTGCGATACCACCATGCAGCTTCTCTGTAGTTCTGTGGCACACCTTTACCACTATGGTACATCTGACCTAGATTAAACTGTGCACCTGCGTGACCTTGTCCGGCCGCTTGGTGGTACAAAGAGTCTGCCACATCATAGTCTTGTGTAACACCTTTACCATACTGGTACAAAGCGCCAAGAGAGGTTTGTGCATCCGCAAGCCCTTGTCTAGATGCATATCTATACCATACAGCCGCTTCTTTGAAATCTTGAGGAACACCTTGACCCTTGTGGTACATCAAACCAAGATTATATTGAGCAACTGCATCGCCGTTGACTGCAAGCCGACGAAATTCTTTTAATGCAGCGGGATAATTACCCTTCTCATAAGCCTCAGTTGCATCTTGCAAATCAGCTTGCGCACCTGCACTCATCGCTAAAAAAATCATTGTCAAAAACAATCTGAATAAATTTACCTTAATTGTGTTGTGCATTTTGATTCCTCGTAATTTAAGTCTATTAACCCGACGTGATTCTGTTTTACTTTACACCGTCGCTGTTGCCTTCGATCTGCTGATACATCTTACTCGTGTTTTTAAAAAAAACCACTGAGCTTGAGTGGCTGAATTATAGTCTTAACAGTGATTTTGCATCCTACCATCATCATCATCCGCACTCAAACCTCATTCATGCCTTTGTTGTGTATAAACCTCATCATTTTCATCGTTTGTGCTGAATTAAACAACCTCTGGCAAACCAGAGGTTGTACGTCAAGGAGAGTGTGTTATTTGCGGGGTGAAGCCACAGCTTTATAGTTCACAGGGCAGCGTCCCGAGAGTCCTATTTTTTGGCCGAAAGCCATCCTTCAGTGCTACCCCGCCAACCCCACATAAACATTCTGCACGTCATCATCCGCATCGATGGCTTCGAGGAAGGCTTCGACTTCTTCACGTTCGGCATCATTACTGATGGTGACGGGATTTTTGGGGCGGTAGCCAACCATTGCGGAGGTGACGGTGAAGCCCTGTGCGGGTAGCGCTTTGCACACGGCATCCAGATCGGTGAACTCGGTGATGAACAGAGTCGCACCTTCATCCGCAGGCTCAAAGTCTTGCGCGCCCGCTTCGATTGCGGCGACCTCAGCATCACCATCTTTTGTATTCGGTGTCGCTTCGATCATGCCGACATGGTTGAAGTCCCATGATACAGAACCGGGCGCGCCCAACTGTCCTTTGCGAAACAGCACATTCATGCTGGATTTAGTGCGGTTGATGTTATCGGACAGGCATTCAACGATGACGGGTACACGGTGCGGCGCGAAACCTTCGTACACCAGATGTTCCATGTGAAGCGGACCATCCAACAAGCCTGCGCCTTTTTTGATGGCGCGATCCAAGGTGTCTTTCGGCATAGAGGCTTTTTTGGCTTGCTCAACCACCAGACGCAAACGTGAGTTTGAGCCAATGTCAGCACCGCCCTTTGCGGCCACCATAATTTCTTTGGCCAGCTTGCCGAAAATCTTACCCCTTGCATTCGCTGCGACTTCTTTGTGCCTTGCTTTCCACTGTGCGCCCATGTCTGTTCTCTTCTGTGATGGTTGATACAAAGATCGTTGAGGGCGCATCTTGCCTCAAGTGGCGTGGTGGTTCAACCCAGAATGGCCGATATTGCAAGACCTCGTCATTCCCGCAGGCGGGAATCCAGCGATTCTATTCAAATGCCTTTATTGACTCCCTATTGATTCACAGTTTGCTATGTACGTCTGTAAAACAAAGGGGGTAATTCGGCGAATTCCTATCCCTGCGCATCACCCAGCGATGTTGGATGTGAGATACTGAGATGATAATGCGTGCCCCGACTTTCCCTCACTTTGCCACTGGGATGCGTTGAATAATTCAGACTTAACGTGCTAGGATGCCGTCATGAAAAGAGCAGTTGCCAATGCGGTTGAGAATAAAGCGAAGCCTGTGAAGGCAGGCGCACGTGGCTCTGCGCATCTTGCAAAAGTAATAGCGGCAAAACCCTCTTACAGCAAAGCGGCTCGCCAAGCTGCTTTTAGCAAAGTGGCTAGCCACTTGCCTGCTGCGAAAGCCGTGTCTCAGGCCAAGCTTATTTCAAAGGTTAATCCTGCCGAATTCCGCATCGTTCGCATGCCTGGCTAAGACGTGGTTGCCGGTTACGATTGGTTCCAGCCGAGCGACCTCCAAAAACTATCCACGCGCTCCAGAAAACAACTCAGACAGCCATCCTGGTTGGGGGACAGTCCCTAACATTCTGGGTCGATTATTTTAAAATCCCGGTACCCCCAAGTGACACGCCGTATCTCACGCAGGATGCGGATGTTCTAGCCACGAGGCATGATGCACATATCGTCGCCGCAGAATTGCAGGGGACACTTCGCATCGCGAAGCTCGAAGATCATACGTCTAATACCGCCATTGTTACTTACAAAACCCCGGATGGACGCACTCTGTTTATCGACTTCATGGGAACGTTGATTGGGCTAACCAACGAAGAAATCAGAAAGCTCGCTGTCGAGCTTGAACACCCCGAGTATGGATTTATACGCATTCTCCACCCGACCCTTGTTCTCAAAAGCCGCATCGTTAACCTGCATCGTCTATCCTCCAAGCGCGACACGAATGGTATTGAGCAAGCACGTTTAGCCGTGTTGGTCGCCAAGGCATTTTTCAAAAACTATGTTGCATCAGGGTTCGCCGGTAAAAAACCCGACCGTTATCTGATAGATCGAGTTGTATGGCTGGAAAAACTAGCACTCTCAGATGCCGGAATGTTCGTATTTACGCAATGGGGAATTGATGTCATGGGAGCTGCCCCGATAGAAATCATAACCAATAAAAAATTCCATACCGAACATTGGCCTCGCGTTGATGCCCGAGTTCAATCCAAACGGGATCGCAAAAAAACAGCAACTTGAAAAAAGATGCAGGTGCAAGGCCATGACTGAAGCGCTCCCACATGACGATAATGGTATGGATGATGGTGTAGACGATGAAATTTACGCATCGTCTTAATCTCACTGAGCCAAAGGTTTTTTCTTTATGCTGGCTCTGGCAAAACGCGATCACTGGTGAATGCGATAAATCGCGTTCGTCGTGAATATCGGAGGACGCTACTGCTTTAATGGCAACGCATAGCCGTGATTACCTATACAAACGCCGCATGCGATGAAATCAAGAAACGACTTGAATTTGACCCCTTGGCCGAAGTTTCCGCAATTCACTCTTTCGCGTAGTCACTGAATTGTTGCAGTCGACTGTTGTTGCCATTATCAAATGCCGATTTGGCTATCTTGAGCAGTGGATAGTCACACCAATACCCAAAGAAATGACGGCTTCTCGGTCAAAGCAGCCGTTCACTGCCCCCAGAAAAGGACGATTAATGAACGTCAACCGCGTCGGGCCGCTTCGATCGTAGCGATGTCGATTTTTCCCATTTGCATCATCGCTTCGAAAGCGCGCTTGGCCGCCGCGCGATCAGGATCGGCAATCGCTTCAATGAGGGCGCGTGGCGTGATCTGCCACGACAGGCCCCACTTGTCCTTGCACCAGCCACATTCGCTTTCCTGGCCGCCGTTTCTGACAATCGCGTTCCACAAGCGGTCGGTTTCGGCCTGGTCACCGGTCGCAACCTGGAAGGAGAAAGCTTCATTGTGCTTGAACTCCGGGCCACCGTTCAGGCCGATACAAGGGATGCCAATCACGGTGAATTCGACCAGCAAGACGTCGCCCTGCTTGCCAGCGGGATAGTCACTGGGCGCGCGATGGATCGTTCCCACCGCACTGTCCGGGAATGTTTCGGCATAGAACTGCGCGGCTTCTATTGCGGTGCCGTTGAACCAAAGACAAATCGTATTCTTGCTAATCATTTTAGTTCTCCGATGGATGACAAATATATAGCTTAAACCATGAAGACTGCCCGATTTCTTGGGCAAGTGGCGTTCCTTAAGGTGACGCACCCGCGCGCTCTGCTTTCCGCTGTGCGCCTATGCTTGTTCCCTTCTGTGAGGTTGATACAAAAATCGTTGAGGACTCATCTTGCCTCAAGTGGCGTGGTGATTCAACCCAGAATGGCCGATATTGCAAAACCTCGTCATTCCCGCGCAGGCGTGAATCCAGCGATTTTATACAAATGCCTTTGGAAAAATCAATGTGGACAGAGTCAATTGGTGGTTTTGTTTTTGATACTCAGATCGTCTATGTGTTTGGGGTTTATCAATCGCGTCCGACGCTATTGATTTTCAATTTATTCTTGCGGAGATTATTTTTCGAGTTCCCGTAACGAGAACTTGCATTTCGCAATTTTCATCTGTACAATGTTCCCAAATTGAGAACATTGACTGCTATGAAGCTACTTGGGAAAAATCGACTTGGGGTACTTTATGGCCTTGATGACCAAACAGATGACTGGCTGCGCAATTGGGTGTCAGAGCTAACTCATGCCAATTGGAAAGCGGCAAGAGAGGTATGTCGACAATTCCCAAAAGCAAAAAATGTTGCAAACGGTGTATTCCAATTTCCTGTTGCAGAACAACCCCAATGCATTGAGGTGGCAATGATGTTCCATCAGTCTGTCGCCTTAGTGATGAATTTGAAACGCACAACACTGTGAAACTAATGAACGCTAAAGTTATTCGCACAGAAGAGCAGCACCAAGAATACCTGCTTGAGATACAGGATCTGATTACACAAAATCCTCAACAAGGGAGTAGAGCAGCCGAGCGCTTAGAGCTTCTATCTGTTCTTGTCGAAGCCTATGAAAACCAGAAATTTCCAATAGAAGTACCTGATCCGATAAGTGCAATACTTTTCCGTATGCAGGAACAAGGCTTGAGGCAAACCGACCTCATCCCCTATTTTGGCACTCGTAGCCGCGTCTCTGAGGTTCTCAGTAGAAAACGTCCGCTAACAGTCAACATGATTCGCGCAATTTCTAGTGGACTGGGCATTTCTACAGAGACACTTGTGGGTATTGAGCCAGCAGAAATTGCTCAAAGCGCTAGAGATGAGGTTGATTGGAGTTGTTTCCCAATCAAAGAAATGGTAGCGCGTGGTTGGCTACAAAAACTTACCAACAAAACCGTTGAGTCAACGGAGGAACTCGTTAAAAACTTTATTGCTAATGTTGGCATGCAATTTAGCAATACAGCATTCCGCCGCACCCTTGGCGGGGACGCAGACTCACCGGCAACGCGTTATGCACTGTATGCATGGCTTGCTCGCGTGATTCAAAGAGCTAGAGAGCGGAAGTCGGCTCTTGGTTCATTTGATCGCAACGTGTTCTCGCAGACTTTTTTACGCGAACTAGCACAACTCAGTTGGTCTGAACATGGCCCTGTCCTTGCTGTCGAATTTTTGGAAAAGCATGGCATTGCTGTGGTGATCGAACCTAATTTAAAGGGAACACTGTTGGACGGCGCAGCCCTTCATGATAATGATGGCATGCCAATTATCGGCCTTACCCTCCGGTTTGATCGGTTAGATAATTTTTGGTTTACACTTCTGCATGAGGTGTCTCACCTTTGGAAGCACGTTGTTGCCGAGGAAACTTTCTTAGACAATTTGGATGCATCTTCTGACGATCGCCGTGAACTGGAAGCGAATCGAATAGCAAAAGAGGCATTGATTCCACGGGTTTCATGGAAACGAAGCGATGCGTACTTGAATCCAAGTACGCAGTCCATAGATCGACTGTCTAGGGAGCTGAAGATACATCCAGCAATCGTTGCTGGAAGACTACGAAAAGAGCGAGAGAACTACATGATATTTAATGACTTGGTCGGTCACGGCCAAGTACGAAAGCATTTCAACTTAACAGGGGTGGATTTCTAAGATGAGTTTCCTTTATGTTCCGGTAATGGCTGCAAAACGTGGGGAATTTACTGCCCTGTTAAATTTGCGGAGTTCAGCATCAGAAAAAACCATTCCGCTCTTCGAATTGCCTGCGAAGAAGCCTGATGCCAATGTTCATGAGAAGACTATTAATCGAACGGCAATTAATGCTGGTAAAGCATGGGGTGCCCGCCGAGCCTTTTTGGACATTTCCAAGTGGAGTTCAGATGCGCGAACTGAGAGCGGTATCCACGTCTTAGAATATGCATTTGCACAGTTTCGCGCCAACAGTGTGATCGCGTATCCTGTCGTGGGTTATGACCGTTGGGATGATCCAACCTACAGTCAGGCGCTAAAGAATATCCGTAAGTCTTTCCCAGTACCGCCATGCATCCGTCTCGACAGAGAGGCGATACAGCAAGATATGCCTGATTTTTCATACTTCTCAGATCGCATAAACGACATCATGGCGTCACTCGATGTTGAGCATAACAGCTGCTACGTAATGGTCGATTTTGGCGACGTTGCCACTGATTCTGTGCCAGACGTGATTACCAATGCAGAAATGGCCGTAACGACCTTGCGGAACTTAGGCTTTAGCACTGTTATTGTAGTGGGTGGTTCGATGCCAGTTGCTATAAACGAAGCAGTTGACATACCGGACGCAGAAGGCTGTATACCACGTATCGAAATGATGGCTTGGAAAGCTATTTTCTCTGGTAGCAAAGATCGCAAAATAATTTTTGGTGATTATCTGATCCGAAGCGCGAATACGGTAGAAGGGGTGATTGCTCCGAATGCAAACGCCAAAATTCGCTATACCATCGGCAATCAGTTCTTCGTCGTGCGCGGGCACTCAAAAAAACTGGATTCATTGACTCTCCAGCATAAAGTGCTTGCTGAGAAGCTAGTAGCGTCGCCCCACTTTATGGGGGCACCGTTCAGTTGGGGCGATTCTGAGATATTCAACTGTAGTATCGGTATCAGAGAAATTCGCGATCACACTGGAATGATTGCCGTAGATAGCAATCATCATATTTGTGCTGTCTTAACGGAAATCTATGGACATCAGCAAGTCATAACTTCAATAAAAAATTTGACGGACTCGAATTAGTTATATAGATATGTCTAACAAAGAAAAGCTTTAGCTCCCACGGTTCGCTGGGAATCGGGGGGTAAATTCATGCTGAATTCGTCGTGACATCCTGAAGGCTATGGCGAATAGGTTGATTAAAAGGCCTGCGTCAGGGGTGTCATCCTATGGAGCAGGAATTCTTCACGACACGCTGCTAGATCACCCCACGCTGTTTCATCTGTCAGTCGATCCGTGGGCATTGTTAGGATAAATAGTTCATACGCATTACGCAGCTCGCTTTTCCGCATCCCTCATAATACGTATGCCAACGCGCGCCAGATCGCCTAATGCACCAGGTTTTTCGATGCCAATCTCGACCCGACTGCAATGCCATTCCATTAACATGCGTTGAGCGATGTGTTCTGCCAAAGCTTCCAGCAATCGATAGCGGCAGGGTGCAAGCCAACCGGCAAGCTGCCGCTCAATAAGCGTACGTGTCAGGCCAAGCGGGTGTGCACTTTCTAGCCGTAAATTAAAAACGAGCGGACGTGAGGCTGCCCGTTCCCATTCGTACACGCCGATGAGGGTATACAAAGTAATTCCATCATGTGCGAGCGTGTGCGCCATTAGGCTGCGATGTTCCGCAGTGTGTGCGCTACGGCAACCATGTTGCGTAGGGCCGCTTCCACTTCCGGCCATCCACGCGTTTTCAATCCGCAGTCCGGGTTAACCCATAAGCGTTCGCGCGGAATAACAGCACATGCTTTGCGCATCAGACGTTGCATTTCTGCTTGACTCGGCACACGCGGTGAATGGATGTCGTACACGCCGGGACCTATATCGTTCGGATAATGGAAGGCACGGAAGGCTTCCAGCAGTTCCATATCCGAGCGCGATGTTTCTATCGTAATCACATCAGCATCCATCGCGGCGATGGCGGGCAAAATGTCGTTGAATTCCGAATAGCACATGTGCGTGTGAATTTGTGTGGTGTCTCGCACGCCGCTGGTACTGATGCGGAAAGCGCGCACTGCCCAGTCGAGGTAATGCGCCCAGTCCTGCCGTTTGATCGGCAAGCCTTCGCGTAAGGCGGCTTCGTCAATCTGAATGATGCCAATGCCCGCTCGCTCCAAATCCTGTACTTCGGCGCGAATCGCCAGTGCGATTTGCAAGGCGGTGGCAGCGCGAGGAATATCGTTGCGCACGAATGACCATTGCAGAATGGTGATTGGTCCGGTGAGCATTCCTTTCATCGGTTTGTCAGTCAAGCTTTGTGCGTAGCAACTCCATTCGACGGTCATTGGGTGTGGGCGTGAAATGTCGCCGTAGATGATAGGGGGTTTTACGCAGCGCGAGCCGTAGCTTTGGACCCAGCCGTATTGCGTAAAAGCAAAGCCTTTCAGTTGTTCGCCGAAGTATTCCACCATGTCGTTGCGTTCGGCTTCACCATGCACCAGCACGTCGATCCCCAGTTCTTCCTGCTTGGCCACTACATGGTGGATTTCTGTCTGCATTGCCGTGCGATATTGCTCCTCGCTTAGTTTGCCTTGCTTGTAGCCAGCGCGGGCACTGCGGATGGCTGCGGTTTGGGGGAAAGAGCCGATGGTAGTGGTAGGGAAAGCAGGCAGCTTGAATTGCTTTTGCTGTGCAGCGATGCGCTGGGCAAACGGCGTAGAGCGTTCTTCATCGGCAGGTTTCAAGGCTGCAATACGCTGATGCACTTCACGATCATGTCGTAGCGGCGAGTACACCCGGCTTTCCAATGCGGCATTGGTTTTTGCCAATTGAGGAGCGATGGCTTCCTTGCCGTGCGATACACCCTGCGCCAAAGTGACAACCTCCTCGAGCTTTTGCGTGGCAAATGCCATCCAACTTTTGACGGTTTTATCCAGTCCGGTTTCTTGTGCTAAATCCACCGGCACATGCAACAGAGAACAACTGGGTGCAACCCATAGTCGATCCCCCAGTGTTATGCGCAATTCTTCGAGGATAGCTAACGAAGCAGGCAAGTTGTTGAGCCAGATATTTCGGCCATCTACAATACCTGCAGAAAGGATTTTATCTGCCGGGAAATTGTGGATAAAGGGTTCAACCTGCTGCGGAGCGCGCACCAAGTCGATATGCAGGCCGGCAACCGGCAAGGCTTTTAGCGCTTCGGCATGGTCTTCCACGCTGTCGAAATAGGTGGCGAGCAGAATTTTGGGGGCGTCCTGCGACAGGCTGGCATAGGTGTGAGTGAGTGCTGCCACCCATTCCTGCGGCAAATCGAGTGCCAGTACAGGTTCGTCAATTTGCACCCACTCCACGCCTTGCGCTTTCAGGCGCTCCAGAATTTGCTTGTACACCGGAATTAGCTTGGGCAATAAATTCAAGCGGTTCAGACCGGCATGTTTTTCTTTACCGAGATACAGGTAGGTGAGCGGACCAATTAATACCGGCTTGGCATTGATCCCCAGTGCCTGCGCTTCACCTACTTCATCGAATAGCCATGAACTATTCAGCTTGAACTCGGTAGAATTCAGAAATTCCGGGACGAGATAGTGATAGTTGGTGTCGAACCATTTGGTCATTTCCATGGCGTGCTGTTGCGCATTGCCGCGCGCAAGCTGGAAATACTGCTCCAGTGTTGATGGACCTGTAAAACCGAATCGTTCGGGCGCGGCACCCAAGAGGACGGTCATATTCAACATTTGGTCGTACCATGCGAAATCCCCAGCCGGAATCAGATTAATTCCCGCATCGCGTTGCACCGCCCAGTGCCGTGCTCGTAATTCTTTGCCGATGGCGAGCAGGGATGCTTCGTCCAATTGGCCATTCCAGTACGATTCCAGAGCCTTTTTGAGTTCGCGTTGCGCGCCGATGCGTGGAAAGCCAAGATTGTGTGTAGTCGCCATGATAATCCTCCGTTGGAAAGGATGGCATCTTCGGCAAATTCTTATTATTATGCAAAATCATTATTTTCGTATTAATCATTAAATTATTTAATAATGCTATCCATTCTGGAATTACGCCATTTACGAATGTTGGAAGCTTTAGTTGGGAGCGGCAATCTGTCGCGTGCCGCGCAACGCTTACACCTGACACAATCGGCAATTTCGCATCAGGTCAAACAAATAGAAGATCATTACGGCGTTCCGTTGTTCGAACGCAAGACCCAGCCTTTGCGGCTGACGGCTGCCGGACAGCGACTGCAAGTTTTGGCGGGAGCGGTGCTTGCACAAGTGGCAGAAGCCGAGCGCGATATTGCGCGCATCGTAGAAGGACAGGCCGGGCGCTTGCGTATAGCGGTGGAGTGCCATACTTGCTTCGAGTGGCTAATGCCCGCGATGGATGTTTTCCGTGAACATTGGCCAGAGGTTGAGTTGGATTTAGTATCCGGTTTTCATGTTAATCCGCTGGCACTGCTGCGCGAAGACCGCGCCGACCTTGCCGTGGTATCTGAGTACCGTAAGAACGGAATGACTTATCACCCTTTGTTCGGTTTCGAGATCGTCGGCATTGTTTCCTGTTTACACAAATTGGCACAAAAGGAATACCTCACTGCACGTGATTTTGCCGATGAAACGTTGGTGACCTACCCGGTACCGGAAGAGATGCTGGACGTAATCCGCAATTTTCTGAAGCCCCACGGCGTTGAACCGAAACGACGGACCGCCGAACTGACCGTTGCAATTCTACAATTGGTTGCCAGCCGCCGAGGTATCTCCGCCATGCCGAATTGGGCGGTGCAAAGCTATTTGAAAACCGGCTACGTGCATAGCATGCGTTTAGGCAAGGAGGGATTGTTCGGTGAGTTGTATGCCGTCACATATGTGGAGGCTGCGCAAGCGTCCTATATGCAGGATTTTCTGGAAACCGTGCGAACGGTCAGTTTTAACCGTTTGCCAGGGCTGATACCATTAATGATCCGCGGAGAATGAGTTTTAACTTAAGGCAATGCTGAACAAGTCCCTCCGTTCGGGCTGAACCTGTCGAAGCCATTTGCAAGTGGTACGTTTCGACAAGCTCAACGCGAACGGACTTGTTCTTCGTAGCTTTCTCAAAGGTAATGGTAGTTGGTTTTAGCCGCCCATCTTGGCCATTTCGGCTTGCATTTCTTCGGGCGTCACATCGCGCGTATGGGTGGCTATCGACCAGCGGTGACCAAACGGGTCTTCCACTTGACCGTAACGGTCGCCCCAAAACATATCCGCAATAGGCATGGTGATTTTTGCACCCGCTGCTACGGCTTGCACCATGGTTCCGTCCGCGTTTTCGACTTGCAAATGGATCGTGATTGGCGAGCCTTTCAATGTTTTTGGTCCAAGTGCGCCCCATTGCGGATTTTCTTCAGCGAGCATCAATTGTGAGTCGCCAATCTGAACACAGGCGTGCATGAGTTTGCCGTCTGGGCCTGGAAGGCGCATCAACTCTATGGCATTGAATGCCTTTTTGTAAAACGCAATAGCCTCCAACGCGTCTGCACAGATGATATGCGGAGTGATCGAATGCATGCCATCAGGAATAGCTTTGACTTTTAAACTGGTCATGATTAATTCTCCTAGATTTTTGATTAATATTAAAAATTACTTACTTAGTGTGCGTACTACTTGCTGACAAGCTGCTTAATTCGCGTCGTAAGCTCGCTGTATATCTGCAATCACGATCTTCGACATCGTCATCATTGCTTGCATTACACGTCCCGCTTTTACAGGGTCCGAGTCACTTATCAATTGTATGAGTTGCTTGGGAACAATCTGCCACGACACGCCGTATTTATCGTCCAGCCACGCGCATTGACTGGGCTTGCCGCCAGCGACCAATGCGTCCCAGTAGTAGTCCACTTCTTCTTGGGTTTCGCAATTCACGACGAAAGAGGTCGCAGGTGAAAATTTGTACATCGGCCCATTGAGCGCCATAAATTGGCGTCCTTCCAGCTCAAAATTTGCGGTCATCACTGTGCCCTCTGGCATGGGTGCGCCTTTGCCGTAGTGAGTGACGCTCAATATTTTTGAGTTTTTAAAAATAGAGACGTAATAGTTCATCGCTTCTTCGGCTTGCCCGTCGAACAACAAACAAGTGGTGATTTTTTGCATGGTTTTTTTATCCTATTTTGGTTAAATATGATTAAGTCGCTGTGCCAGATAGTTCGCTAAACGGTCAAACGTGCTGTTCCATCCTTCATTATGTCCCTCTTGCTCAGATAATGACTGAAATGGTGTTTGTCTTAGCACCATGGTTGTTTTTTCGTGATTTTCGGTAAGGGTAATAGTGATTAAGTTTTCTATGCCTCGTTCGCCTGTTTCTTCCCACGCAAAGGTAAATGTCAGTAATTCCGGCTCGACTACCTCACGAAATTCGCCACCATGCCATAGCAAATCTCCGGTTTCAACAGAACGTAAACAGTTGCGCCAGCGAGCGCCCGACCGTGCATCCCACATCACATTGACGGCGGGATGGTGGCTGGGGCCCCACCAATTCAACGCGTGTTTGGGATCAGTCCATGCTTTCCACACTAACGCTCTTGGCGCATCGAATGTTCGAGTGATGATGAGTTCGTTGGGTTTCCCGGTGCTTGTTAAATAGGCATCGAGCCGCGCCAGCGTTTGCTGGCCACCCTCAATCGCACCAAATTCAGCCAAAGCTTTGCGTTGTGCTGCTGACTCCAGGATTATTCGCAGTGTGACCTGCGTCTGATCGCCCAAGTCTTGTAGCGTCATGGTGGCGTTGAACTCGGCATGGTCAGGGTCGTCGCCGCCGTGCTCGTAGGCCATGAAAGTCGGCTCGGTGATGGTGGTGTAGCGAATCCAGTTATTGTAATTTGTGCCGGGGCTACCGTCTGCGTTGGGGGGTGCGTGCATAATGTAGCGCCATAGTCCGCTCACACGCACGTCCATCTCAAAAATCGTATTGGTAAAACCGTTTGGCCCCCACCAATGTTGGATGTGCTCGGGCCGGGTGAACATTTGCCAGACGCGCTGGATGGGTGCGTTTACGGTGCGCGTGAGGATAATCTCGTTGGATTTTTCGGGAGTCAGAGCAGACATGGTCAGATGCCTTTCTTGACCATCGCGACCAATTGGTCGAGCGCTGTACCCCAGCCGCTTTCAAAGCCCATTGCAGCATGTTGTTTGCGACCCGTTTCATCCGCGTGGATCACCGTGGCGGTGTAGCGTGTGCCACTGGAGTGATCTGCCAACTCGATTATGGCGGTGAACTTGAAATCGACCTGTTCGTCTCCGCAAGTTGGGCTGGGTGTGCTGGGTCGAAAGCCTGGCAACAAGGCATTTGTCCAGGCCAATTTTTCGTTGGAGATGACTTCCAGGTAGCAGCCGATATTGGGAAAGTTCTTACCTTCCGGCGACTGCATAGTGGTGCGGAACATGCCGCCGGGGCGCAGATCAATCTCAGCGTCTATTGTTTTCCACGGCAGCGGGCAAAACCATGGTTTGAGCAGCGCTGGCTCAGTCCAAGCGCGCCAAACAAGTTCTTTGGGGACATCGACGATGCGCTCAAAAGTGAGGTCAAGTTGGGGATTGAATTGGCTAGATGTTCCGTTGGTCTTCACTTTAACTCTCCTTTGGTGGGGTTGATATCGGGGTCTGAGTTTTGTTGCAGGGTGAGTAAATAGGTATCCAAACGGTCCAGCCGCTCTTCCCAAAACTGTTTGTATTGACCAATCCAATCCATCGCTACTTTGAGTTGTTCACCGTCAATACGGCAGGGGCGCCACTGCGCGTCGCGCCCTTTAGTGATCAGCCCAGCTTTTTCCAGCACTTTGATGTGCTTTGATACGGCAGGTAAGCTCATCGCAAATGGTGCAGCAAGCTCGTTAACCGATGCTTCACCTTTAGCCAGACGCGCCAACATTGCCCGCCGTGTGGGGTCGGCCAAGGCGGAGAAGGTCGCGCTGAGACGGTCTAATGTGACATTTGGGGACATATGTATCTATCCAGTTGGATAATTAACTAACTGATTTATTATCAGGCTGAGTTATAAAACTGTCAATCGCATGAGAATTAGAATTATCAGTTGATACCGAACGCGATTTGAGAGATGGTGCCAATAGTTGGCTGAATGACTGGCGAAATTTTAAAATTGATACTTGCTGGAGTAATTACGCGATTCCTATAAATAGTTCCGCTTATTTTTTCCCACTTAAACGCCATTTGCCTCATTTTCAATGACTTTTAGAAAATCATCTCCATAACGGGCTAACTTGGCTAACCCGACTCCGCTAATTTTTCCTAAATCGGTGAGACTACCAGGACGAAGTTTGAGAATTTCCAGCAAAGTGCTGTCGTGAAAAATAACATAGGGTGGTACGCCTTGTTCGCGGGCGAGCTCCATGCGCTTGGCTTTAAGTGCCAGCCACAGCGGGTCTTCATTTGCACCGTCAAATGCTTCGCGCATTCTTGCGCTACGCTCAATTTTGCTGATTTTGTTTTTAGCGGGTTCAGCATCGCGTCGTAGCCACACTTCGGATTCACCGCGTAGCACCGGGCGGGCTTCTTCGGTAAGACGCAATCCGCCATAAGCTTCCATGTCCACATTGAGCAAACCGGCAGCAACCAACTGGCGATAGACACTGCTCCATTGTGTCTGCGCGAGCGACTGGCCAATGCCAAAAGTACTCAGTTGCTGATGGCGAAATTTTTCGACCTGTGCAGTGGCTTTGCCCAGTAATACGTCAATCAAATAACCCACACCGAAGCGCTGCCCAGTGCGGTAAACACACGACAATGCCATACGTGCCGCCTGAGTCGCATCCCACGTATCTATCGGCTCCAGGCAATTGTCGCACTGAGCACAGTTGCCTGGATGCTCCTCTCCAAAATAACGCAAGATAATTTGGTGGCGGCAGGCAGTGGATTCGCAAAACCCCAGCAGTGCATCAAGTTTATGCACCTCTAACCGTTTGCGTTCCTCGGGTGCATCGCCGGATGCCAGCATCTGACGCATGGACACTACATCGCCCAAACCATAAGTCATCCATGCATTTGCGGGTAAGCCGTCGCGTCCGGCGCGGCCCGTTTCCTGATAATAGCCTTCCATGCTCTTGGGTAGATCAAGGTGAGCGACAAAGCGCACGTTAGGCTTGTCGATGCCCATGCCGAAAGCGACAGTGGCGACTATGATGACGCCCTCCTTGCGCAAGAATGAACGTTGATTTTCGCTCCGTATGGCCGCATCCAGCCCGGCGTGATAAGGCAATGCATTCCAGCCGCGCTCCTGAAGCCAAGTAGCAGTTTCATCCACTTTTTTGCGCGACAGGCAATATACGATGCCGGCATCATTGGCATGTTCCGTTTCCAGAAATGTCAGCAATTGCTGCCGGGCATTGGCTTTCAGCGTTACCCGATAACGGATGTTGGGACGGTCGAAACTGGAAACAAATTGACGCGCCTGTTCCAGCGCCAGCCGCTCGACGATTTCACCTCGAGTTGGCGCATCCGCCGTGGCCGTCAGCGCGATGCGCGGCACGTCCGGAAAGCGCTCATGCAATACAGTCAGTCCGCGATACTCTGGACGGAAATCATGGCCCCATTGTGATACGCAATGCGCCTCGTCAATGGCAAACAGTGCCATGCCATGTTCGGCTTGCACCTGTTCCAGCATGGACAAGAATCCAGCCATCAGTAACCGCTCTGGCGCCACATACAAGAGATCTAAATCACCCCGCAGCAAACGGCTTGACACGGCACGCGCAGTGTTCGCATCCAGGCTGGAGTTAAGAAAAGCGGCGCGCACACCAAGCTGGTTAAGTGCGTCCACCTGATCCTGCATTAGTGCAATCAACGGTGACACCACTATGCCCACCCCACGCCGCAACAACGCCGGAAGCTGGTAGCACAACGACTTGCCGCCGCCGGTTGGCATTAAAACCAGCGCATCACCCCCAGCAACGACATATTCAACTATAGATTGTTGTTTACCACGAAAGGACGAATAGCCGAAAACATCGTGCAGAATTTGTTGGGCGGTAGGGGCAGTCATAAAAAGAAAGGTATCACACTCGAAGCTATTCTGCCCCAGGGCTTATTCTTGCTAGAGGATTATTCACAGTGAGCAGTAATGGGCTATTCCGACAGTATTTCCCCAAGGACATGGAGTTGACTGGTGTTACTGAAGAGCAAGTGTAGTGAGCGGTAGCGCGGCAGTACGGGAAACTGTTTCATTGTGTCTGAAATTACTTGGTTGCTACAAGAAAAAATTACATTAATAATCAATTTATTGTGTGTAACTATAGAGAGAAATTCTAGAATATTCGCTGGGGGGAGTACTTTAAAGATGAGCTGGCAACTCACACTAGCAGCGCCGCTTCAAGATATACATCTACACCGTTTGTCGGACTAACGGCAGCAGCAGGAATAGCGATCCCATTGCGCCAGTCCTTTACGGCCTGCTGTTTCATAGCACCGCTCACTATAAATATAACTTTGCGTGCCATACTCAAGCGACGTGCGCTGAGCGATACCCGCTGTGGCGGATATTTTGGTGCATTCTCCACCACAATAACAGCTGGAGCATCGGCCGTGTTGGCCAACTCGTAACCAGGAAACAGGCTGGCAGTGTGGCCATCTTCTCCTAATCCCAGTAAAACCAAATCGAATAATTCGATGCCTACCAATGTTTGTGTATAAGCGCTAGCGGCTGCCCGCGCGCCTTCCTCTGTGGGAATAAAGTGAATCTGGGTACGAGGGATGGCGACATGGTCAAGCCACGCCTGCGCGGCCATCCAGCTGTTGCGTTCCACATGGTCAGCTGGCAGACAACGTTCATCACCGAAATAAACATGCCAGGCAGCCCAGTCTGCATCAGCGTTGCGCAGCGATTCATATACACGACGCGGTGTTGTGCCGCCGGCGAGTACGATATGAAAAGTCCCGCGCAGACTAATGGCCAGCAGCGCCGCCTGCAATATTGTTTGTGTTGCAGCCTGCTCTAGTTCGACAGTTGTGTTGAACTTGTGCCAACGGCATTGTTGCGGTGGGTTACTGGACAATAAAGGCATACAATTAACTCAAGAGTAATTATGACAGTGTATGTGATTGTAAGCTTGGCTGAGATTGCTGGTTTAGTTTATTGAATACGATACGATCAAAATTTTGCATAATTACCTGTTGAAACTGCTCTATCCAATAGATGGAAGCAAACGAGCGGTTGGCGTGACACTTTACCCGGCTCGATTAATCATTCTGTGCCAACTCAAGATGGTTTTCGAGATAATGTGTGGCCACACCATGAAATTCCGTCATCCATTGTTTGAGTCGGCTGTTGTAATGTGGTATTTGGGATGAAATTAAAATTTAAGAGATTTCTTGCCTGTTAATCATTCAATAGCGAACGTTATGTATTGCAATCTGTCTAGCTTCCCCTATATCTACTTCAAGCAGGCAATATTAATATGAAAAATATTTTGCAATGGACATTATTCGGCGCACTATGGTGCAGCATGTCCGCATGGGCAGTGCCGCAACAAAGCCATGTCGAAATACGCACACTTATTACTGCTTTCGTGCATGAGCAAACACTTAACCTGCCGGGCCAAGTTACCATTACGGTGAATGAGATTGATCGGCGCGTTTCGCTTCCAGCTTGTCCAGCGCTGGAGGCATTTCTTCCTCCTGGAGGACAGCTGTTGGGTAACAGCACAGTAGGCGTCCGCTGTATTGCTAATATGAAACAATGGACATTGTTCGTGCCAGTGCATATTAAAGTAAGTGCGAATTTGCTTATCGCCAATAGCCCCTTGCAACAGGGGCATGTCCTACGTGCCGAAGATATTGGAACCCAAAAAAGTGAATTAGCTCAAACAGGTGTTCTCACTGACCCTTTGCAAGCTATTGGCAAAGTACTTAAATATAGTGTTGGAGCAAGGCAAGTATTAAAACAAGACATGCTGCGTGCGCCTTATGCAGTAAAACAGGGGCAGACAGTGCAAATTCAAATTGAAAAGCAAGGCTTCAAAATTCATGCTGATGGTCAAGCATTAAGTAACGCGGCGGAAGGACAAACTGTACAAGTCAAAACCTCATCGGGTCAGGTGGTGAGCGGCGTAGTGCAGCCGGATGGAGCAGTAAGCATCCGGCCTTAGCCTTGGATAGAGTAAACATTATGTCTTTAGTCTATAAAACTAGGCTGCTGCATAAGCTTATTTGCATGTCTATCCTGCGAACACATATTGTGCAGAAAGTTTTGCTGGTGTATAAAAGCTGTGTTCTAAAGTTTTGAATTTAGCTGCCGATAGTAAATTTATCCGCGTTGGAAAATGAGGTCATCATGAAAATAGAAAAAAATAGTAAACCGTTGCCTACGATCACGCCGGGTGAAGAGCGGGCGCGGGCGCCCACCGCTAGCCCTGTAAGTAGTACACAATCCACTGTCACCAGCGTACATCTGGGTGCAACTTCCGCACAACTTCAAAAAATGGAAAGCAGCATGGCAAACACACCGCTAGTGGATGCAGCTAAAGTCGCAGATATTAAGCAAGCCATCAGTGAAGGTCGTTTTCAGGTCAATTCCAGTGCTGTGGCTGATGGACTGATCCAAACGGTGCAGGATTTGATTAGTTCGCACAAAACCTGACCTGATGCTATATGACTAGTGACATATCTGCTGCTGCAACGGCAGAATTTATCTCACAGATGCATGCAGAGCGCGCTGCTTTGCATGCTTTTATACGCTTGCTCGAAACTGAACAACAAGCTTTACTCAATGAGCAGACCGAACAAATACATGTGCTGGCTGATACCAAGACCCAAATGGTACAGGAGCTGGCAAAGCTGGTGAATGCGCGAAGGAAGGGTATGCTTACGCGGGGCATAAAAATTGAACCCGGCAGTATGGAAACCTGGTTACAAACCCACACTGCAATTAATTCACCAGCGTGGCACGAAATCCGGCAGCTGGCTACTCATGCACAGCATATGAACCGCACCAATGGTGAATTAATTCAAGTAAAAATGCGTCTAAACCAACAAACACTAACCATGCTGCACAATGCCACACATAGTGCCAATGGCTTATATGGACCTGATGGCCAGCCCAGTTTACCTGTATCAGGCCGCATCTTGAATAGTGTCTAAATATAAATTCTGACGGCTGCTATCCTCCCGCAGAGGTGGTAAACCACAGCATTAAATAGCAGCCGTCAAAGTCATCCCCGCATAGCGTTGTACAATGAGAGTCGTTCCTTTATCGAGCAAGTAAGTTGGTACGGGAACTCGATGTATAACCTTACAATGCTTCTGCGCCCGTTTCCCCAGTACGGATACGAATCACTTGTTCAATGTTGTGAACGAATATCTTACCGTCACCAATATTACCGGTGTGTGCAGATTTTTCGATGGCTTCGAGCACCAGTTCTAGCATTTCCTTTTTGACAGCGGCTTCCAGCTTGACCTTGGGCAGAAAGTCCACCACATATTCCGCGCCGCGATACAGCTCAGTATGACCTTTTTGCCGGCCAAAGCCTTTCACTTCCGTAACGGTGATACCCAGTACGCCAATTGCAGTCAGAGCCTCGCGTACTTCGTCGAGTTTGAACGGCTTGATGATTGCAGTAACCATTTTCATCATTATCACTCCTAATGTGTGTTAGAGCGTAAACAGCAATATTCAGAATCTATTATTGATGGACCATTAACGCTTCCTCAAAAATGAAACCATCATTTCATGGTGAATGATGTGTTTGAGAGGCATTTTCCGACCTGTCCAAAGATTGCCGCATCAGAACGGGATCGTCGCATCGACTGATAATAGTAATTGATCTTTTTTATTATCAAAAGGCTTGTATGCTTGACCAATGCCATCCACTCTGTCGTAACGGATATTTGGGCGAATATTCAGCTTTTGCATCAGTTTCGAATCAAGTTTTAACTGTTTAGCCGGTTTCCAATTCATGCCTACGGTGACATCATAATAATTGGCGGGTTTACAGGTAGCCAAGAAGTCAGCCGCAAAGCTAATCTGTACACTATTGGTTGCTTGAGCGACCCGGAGTGGTGAGCAGACACGGAAGCCGTCTTTATCACGGAACCATTCACTACGGATGCCCACCGACAAATCCTCCCTGAGATCATGATGTAACTGCATGTCGACGCCATGCCAGGTAATATCCTTATGGCCGTCAGGTATGAAGACCCCACCCGCAAAACCACTAGTATGGTGCAAAACCAGACGTGTTTGGGGGGTAATTTTATGTTGCACCACAAGACTGTAGAAAGCCCAAGGCTCATTGCTTCGTGAAGAAGTCCTGCTGTAGGAGCCAGTGAGATTGACTGAGCTTCGCTTGTCGTCGCTGGTCCAGGTCGTTCCGGCTAAACCGCCCCAATTATTCATTTCCTTATCCCAACCTCCATCCCAACCGCCGGTTGCGCTGCCGGTGATTGCCCCGCCCATAAACGCCCAATTCTTGTTGACTGTGTAGTTACCCACCAAGCCGGTATGAGTAAATGGCTCGCCATTACTAAAGGTGTAGGAACGTGTATAAAAGAAATTGTCAGGGGCTGGAACCGTTTCATAACCGGTTGGTGAATAAAAATGACCGATCTTAAGATTTAGGCCGTTCCCGACCGGCACATAGGTTTCTATATAAAGCTGTGGTAATGCCATATTGTAGAAGCGACTGGAAGAACAGCATAAATTCAGATCCCAACTGCTTCTTTTCAAAGATTGGCCGGTATTTACATCGAATGCAGGGATGCCGTACGCTTGAGCAAAAATAGCGTCGGTACCAAGCATTAAATCAAACCGACCCCCGAAATCCCACGCTTTGCCCTCTGTTGCCACGGCGCGTTGCATAAATACATTAAGCTGATTTAATTGAAATTCTTTAGAACGATCAGCGAAAGTGACAGGGCCATTGAATCGATCAGATGGGTTATTCGCGTTATAAGTTACTCCTGCATTGATCCAACCGCCCACCTCAATGCCATTATCTTTAAATAGAGATGGAGACTCATCGGCACCTGCTGCGGGAAGTATGAACAAAGCACCTAGAGCAACAATGAGAAATTTAGTCTTATACATGGCATTTTCTTTCTAAGATTGAGAGCGAAATTCAGTAACGCCCAATCAATTGAAAGCAGCTTCCGTGCCAATATTATTTAATTAATTAAAACAATGAATTGATGTATATTGTGAAGATAAAATATAATTTTTATGCACTAATTTTATGCATTTTAAAATAGATATCGCACCAATCAGGTGCTTAGAATTTGTTATTTGCAATAAAGTATTTTGTTCAGCACTTTAGACATTCGACGTATGATTAATTTAATTGTATTAACTGAGGGATTAACATGTTCTCATGACATCTGCCGTTAAAATTATTCGCCATGAGTTTCGGGTAGAATAAGCATTTTTCAAATTTATTTAAAGGCATCTTAAATGTACAAAATCGCACCCAGTATTATTTCTGCCAATTTTGCTAAGCTTGGCGAAGAGATCATTAATGTCCTTGCCTCAGGCACAGACATTATTCACTTGGAAGTGATGAATAAACACTTCGTGCCAACTTTCAGAAATGGTTCGAAGGCATGTGCCGCCATCCGCCCTATTACTCAGGCGCCGATAGAGATACATCTGACGAGTGGATACAATGTAGACAATTCACTCAATGATCTTGTACCAGAATACGCTAAGGCCGGTGCAAACATTATTATTTTTCATCCTGAAGCAGTTGATCGAGATGCGTACAACCTACCGTCCTTCGAAAATATCGAACGGATCATTGATTTAATTCACGAACATGGCTGTAAAGCCGGGTTGGCATTCAATGCTGGCACGCCTTTTAGCTACCTCGATCATGTTATAAGCAAAATCGACGTTGTCTTGATCATGTCTAAACAGACTGGCTTAATTAGTGGCCAGAAATTTATTCCCGAGGCGATTAATAAGGTGCGCATGGCACGCAAAAAAATCAATGAGAGCGGGCGCAATATTATTCTTGAAATTCACGGTGATGTGAATTTAGGCAATATCGCACAAATTGCCATGGCTGGCGCCGATACTTTTGTGGTCGGCTCTGCTATATACGAAGCAGGCAATGAGACTGACCCAAATCAATATGATTCCATTGTCGCTGCTCTGCATGCCGAGCTTGCAAAGGTTGGTTCATAAGTACTGTGTATATCTCACGCAGAGTCGCGCTATTTTAATCAAATTAACCCATCTATTATCCCTGCCGGTGTAACTAGCATGGCTCTATCATCGCATGTTGAGTGACCTGCAATGGTTCGTTGTGTCAAAATTTTGCTATTGGGTTACACGACCATGATATCGGTTAGTCGTGAAATATGCGGTAATAGACGATACGTATGATGGTTGAAGCAGTATTTTGATGCAGAGTGATTGCGGTTAATTGCGCGATTTTTTCATTGCTTGTTGAGCTTCGCGTGTGGCATCGCGTTCACGCTCGGTGTCACGTTTGTCGTGTTGCTTTTTCCCTTTTGCAAGACCGATATCCAGTTTGACGAGACTGCCTTTAAAGTGCATGTTCAATGGCATAAGCGTGTATCCAGCGCGCTGCACTTTGCTGATCAACTTGTTGATCTCAGCTGCATGCAACAGTAGTTTGCGCGTGCGAACCGGGTCAGGATATATATGCGTGGAAGCGGTAGTTAATGGGCTGATATGGGAGCCGAACAGATACAGGGCGCCATCTTTCACCGTAATATAGGCTTCCTTGAGATTGGCGCGTCCGGCGCGGATTGCCTTGACTTCCCAGCCTTCCAGCATGATACCAGCCTCATAGCGGTCTTCGATGAAGTAGTCGTGGTATGCTTTTTTATTTTGGACTATGCTCATAATTTGTATATTCTACCAGCTTTACATGGACGTACTGCTAGAATGGCCTTAGTTGAGAAATCAGTACTGGTTCCCTACAGCGCGAAGCAGATGTTCGTTCTGGTGGATAATGTGGCGGATTATCCGCGGTTTTTGCCGTGGTGTGGTGGAGCCAGTGTCATCTCGGTGGATGGAGATACTGTACATGCGACAGTACACATCAATTATCACCATATTAAACAGAGTTTTACCACTGAGAATGTGCGTCAGTTTCCCCATCAAATTGATATCACTCTGAAAGATGGACCGTTTAAGCACCTTGATGGTGATTGGCATTTTATACCTCTTTCCGAATCTGCCTGTAAAATTGAATTTAAGTTGCATTACGAATTTTCCAACAAGTTACTGGAAAAAGTGTTTGGCCCCATTTTTCATTTTATTGCCAATAGTTTTGTGGATGCCTTTGTTCATCGTGCAGAAAAGATTTATACAGGAAATGAAAGACCAGATTAGTATTGCAATTTGCCTGTTAGCCATATTAAATGGATATCCATCTGTGCGGCAAGCCGAGATTTACTTAGGGTTACTAAATGTTAGATTACGACCTGCATTGCCATTCAACTGTTTCGGACGGATTGCTATCGCCTACAGATCTGGTTGCACGTGCGGCTGAGCGAGGAGTGAAGTTTCTTGCGTTGACTGACCATGATGATCTATCTGGCTTAGGTGAGGCTGCTGAGGCTGCTGCACAGCACGGTATGCAATTTATCAACGGAGTGGAAATTTCGGTGACTTGGCGTAGCTACACCCTGCATATTATTGGTTTACGTATCAACCCGAACTATAAACCGCTGGCGGAAGGTTTACGTAACATTCGCAGTGGGCGTGGAGCACGTGCGCAGCTGATGGCTGAGTCGCTGGCCAGGAGCGGCATTAGCGGGGCGCTGGCAGGTGCTTATCAATATGCAGATAACGATGGCATTATTGGACGCACACATTTTGCACGATTTTTGGTCGAGAGAGGCTATTGCAAGGATGTGCGTAGCGTGTTCAAGAATTATCTGGTTAAGGATAAACCCGGATATGTGCCGCATCAATGGGCTTCGTTGTCGGACGCAGTTAGTTGGATATGCGGCAGCGGTGGTGTCGCCGTGCTGGCACATCCGGGTCGTTATACGCTGGCGCGCAAAGGTATGGGACAGAAGACATTGCGCGAATTGCTGCGCGAATTTATCGATTTGGGCGGGCAGGGGATCGAGGTAGTGTGTGGTAGCCACACGCCAGAGCAATATGCCGAATTTGCGCGCTATGCTAATGAATTTAATTTGCTGGCTTCGTGTGGTTCAGATTTTCATGGGCCAGGGGAAAGCTATCGGGATTTAGGACGTTTGCCCGATTTCCCGTTGGATTGCCGTCCCATCTGGCTGGCGTGGGAAACTGACCCATTTCCATCTTCAGAAGCTTTGCTCATCTCTCCAGAGAAGGAACAAGGAAAAGCGGAGACAGTAAACCGCTAACCATGTCACAATTTTTCACGATTCATCCAATAAATCCACAGCCACGGCTGATTAAACAGGCCGCCGATTTAGTTCGCAATGGTGCGGTGATTGTCTACCCTACTGATTCCTGCTACGCCTTAGGTTGTCATCTTGGTGATAAGGAAGCGGTGGCGCGCATCCGCCAAATACGCGGTGTGGATGATAAGCATCATATGACGATGGTTTGTCGTGATTTGTCCGAGCTAGCCCGCTATGCACGGGTGGATAATGTGCAATTTCGACTGCTAAAAAATAATACCCCCGGCAGTTATACATTTATCCTTGAAGCGACCAAGGAAGTTCCCAAGCGCCTGCAACATCCCAAACGCAGCACGATCGGTGTGCGTATTCCCGATCATCCGGTGGCGTTGGCGCTGCTGGAAGAACTGGGTGAGCCACTGATAAGTTCTACCTTGATTTTGCCAAATGAAGAGTTTGCAATGAATGATGCCGAACAGATTCGCGAACTGTTACAGCATCAAATTGATTTGGTGGTGGATGGTGGCGCGGTGGGATTAGACCCGACCACGGTCATCGACCTAACCACGGATACACCTGTGGTGGTTCGGTTTGGCAAGGGTGATGTTTCACCATTTTTAATTGAGAAATAAATAATACATGCAGATCGACCAATTAATACAAACCATTGCTATTGCAGCGATTCCAATTTTATTTGCAATTACCTTACATGAAGCGGCGCATGGCTATGTAGCACGCCATTTCGGTGATATGACGGCTTATCAGCAGGGGCGTATCAGCTTGAATCCCATTCGCCACATTGATCCTGTCGGTACGATCCTGTTACCGTTGCTGACACTATGGATGGGCGGCATCTTGTTTGGTTGGGCCAAACCGGTGCCTGTAAATTTTGCTGCACTGAACCGTCCCAAGCAAGACATGCTGTGGGTGGCACTGGCCGGTCCGACTGCCAACCTGTTCATGGCGCTACTCTGGGCGGCACTGGCCAAACTGGCATGGACATTACCGGCAAATTATTTTGCCGAGCCATTGTTGGGAATGGCACAGATCGGAATTAAAATTAACGTTGTATTAATGGTGCTAAATTTGCTGCCGCTACCGCCTCTGGATGGTGGACGTATGGCTGTCAGCTTACTACCGTATCGACAGGCTTCCATTTTGGAGAGAGTTGAACCCTACGGTATGTTTATACTAATCTTTTTGGCGATTTCGCCTGTTCTCAGCTGGATATTGGGGCCGCCTGTAATCGGACTTATTAAATTGATTAATTCTATTTTTGGACTGTAAAGTAAATTATGCTTGTTGATCGAGTGTTATCAGGAATGAGGCCCACGGGTAGCCTGCACCTTGGGCATTACCATGGCGTGTTGAAAAACTGGGTGGAGATGCAGCAAAAATACGAGTGTTTTTTTTTCGTTGCTGACTGGCATGCGCTGACCACACATTATGATACCCCCCAGATTATCGAACAAAGTGTATGGGATATGGTCATTGATTGGCTGGCTGTGGGAGTTGATCCAGCTCGAGCCACGCTCTTCATCCAATCCAAGGTACCGGAACACGCCGAATTACATCTGTTGCTATCCATGATTACGCCGCGAGGATGGCTGGAACGTGTGCCGACCTATAAAGATCAGCAGGAGAAACTAACAGAGAAGGATTTAGGTACATATGGTTTTCTCGGGTATCCGCTCTTGCAAAGTGCGGATATCCTCATCTACCGCGCTACCCAAGTGCCAGTAGGTGAAGATCAGGTGCCACACATCGAGTTTACGCGCGAAATTGCACGCCGTTTTAACCATATTTATGGGCGCGAATCGGGTTTTGAGGAAAATGCCAAAGCCGCTGTCAAAAAATTGGGGGGCAAGAAAGCAAAACTGTATGACGAATTGCGTAATCGCTATCAAGAGCAAGGTGATGACGAGGCGCTGCAATCTGCCAAATTGCTACTCGACGAACAGCAGAGCTTAAGCATGAGTGACCGCGAGCGTTTGTTAGGCTACCTCGAAGGCGGTGGAAAAATGATTTTATTGGAGCCCCAAGCCATGCTTACTGCGGCTTCGAAAATGCCCGGGCTGGACGGACAAAAAATGTCGAAGTCTTACAATAACACTATCAGTTTGCGCGAAGATGAAGCGAGTGTGACGAAGAAAATTCGCACTATGCCGACCGACCCGGCGCGTGTACGTCGTACCGATGTGGGAAATCCGGATAAATGTCCTGTGTGGCAGTTACATCAGGTATATTCCAATGAAGATACCCAACACTGGGTGCAACAAGGCTGTAGGAGCGCAGGCATAGGCTGTATCGAATGTAAACAACCGGTCATAGATGCAGTACTGGCTGAACAAACTCCTATGCGCGAGCGTGCTCAACTCTATCTGGACGATCCCACGCTGGTGCGCAACATCATCTCTGATGGGTGCGAGAAAGCGCGTAAGTTGGCGGCCGAGACCATGCGTGACGTGCGTGAATCAATGGGTCTGAGTTACAGCTAAACAGGGCAAGAGATATTCCTGACTTACATGTGCAGGCATAAAAAGTGAATACTTTGGCACAGTCTCCAGGTAACACGCACGGCGTTCATATCCATGGCCAACCGTTGCTGGAGATGCCACTCGACCTGTATATTCCACCAGATGCTCTGGAAATTGTTCTTGAAACTTTCCAGGGGCCGTTAGACTTGTTGCTATACCTGATCCGCAAGCACAATTTGGATGTGCTTGATATCCCGATGGCACAATTGACCCAACAATACATGGTCTATATTGAGATCATGCAGCGCAACCGTTTAGAATTGGCCGCCGAATATTTGCTAATGGCGGCAGTACTGATTGAGATTAAATCACGCATGTTGTTGCCGCGGCCGTCCAAGTTTGTGGATGCGGGAGAGGAAGATCCTCGTGTTGAGCTGATGCGTCGCTTGTTAGAATATGAACAAATGAAGCTGGCCGCGCAGAAGTTGAACGAATTGCCGCAGGCCGGGCGTGATTTTGAGCTGGTTCAAGTCTTGATCGAACGTGTTGAAGAGCAGCGACTACCGGATATTACTGTTGAAGATTTGCGCCAAGCGTGGCTGGCGCTGTTGGCGCGTGCAAAACTGAATACTCACCATAGGGTGCGGCGCGAAGAGCTGTCGGTACGCGAACAAATGACGCGTGTGTTGCGTCAGTTGTGGCACGGCGAGTTTGAAGCATTTGAGAATCTGTTTGAGGCAAGCGGTGGTATTGCGCCACTAGTGGTAACCTTTATCGCAATTCTGGAGCTGGCCAAGGAGACATTGGTCGAAATTACACAAACCAAAACATTGGGAAATATTTATGTCAGGGCAAGCCATAGCCTTACCGCTGAGTGAAGACGCCGCTGCACAAATTGACGCGGTGCAACTCAAGACAATATTAGAAGTTGCGTTGTTGACTGCCCCAGACCCCCTATCACTGGCGGAGCTGAAAAAACTCAGCGATGCGCCGGTAGAAAACCATACTATCGAAAAAATGCTGGAACAATTGGCGCAGAAATATACAGGCAGCGGCGTGGAACTCAACCGAGTAGCGAATGGTTGGCGTTTTCGCGCACGTCCTGAGATGCAACCTTACTTAGATCGCCTCAATCCACAAAAACCGCCGCGCTATTCACGCGCGGTTATGGAAACCCTCGCAATTATCGTTTACCGTCAACCTGTAACACGTGGCGATATCGAAGAGATTCGTGGAGTAGCAGTATCCTCGCAAATTTTGAAGACCTTGGAAGCGCGCGGCTGGATAGATGTAGTCGGCACGCGCGATACACCCGGTAAACCAGAATTGTTCGCTACCACCAAGCAACTGCTGGACGACCTTAACCTGTGTTCGTTGCAGGAACTACCGCTACTGGAAGAAATGAGCAGTCTGCTGGAGCACGATGAGGTATGAATTTTGAGTGTTAACTGAACCATGAAATACATCAGTTCGCACAGCAACCCTTTCTTTAAAGAGCTGCTCAAGCTGGCCAGTTCAGCACGTCAACGCCAAAAGGCTCAGCAGACTCTATTAGAAGGCGCACATCTACTGCAAGCGTATCACGCATCTGGCAACCAACAGCCTCAGCATCTATTGGTGACGGAAGCGGCCGTCCAAAACCGCGAAGTGACGGAGTTGTTGAAAAAGTTTCCTGACGTACCGTTATCTCAATTGGACGATGGCTTGTTTGCTGAACTGTCCGAGCTCAAAACTCCCAGTTGTATTCTCGCTCTTATTGAATTACCTCGAATCCCAATCGCATCAGTTCAGAGCAGTTTTTGTTTGTTACTGGAAGACATTCAGGATCCGGGCAACCTTGGCTCAATATTGCGTTCCGCTGCTGCGGCAGGTTGTGATGCAGTATTCTTGTCAAAGAACAGCGCCGATGCATGGTCCCCCAAGGTGCTGCGTGCCGGGATGGGTGGACATTTTGTGTTAGATATTCATGAATCGATTGATTTACTCGCCGTGGCTACTGCATTTCAAGGGAAGGTTTTTGCTACTGTGGTGGGTGCAAAAAGCAATCTGTATGATTGTGATCTTCGTGGCAACATTGCCTTTGTAATTGGAAATGAGGGAGCAGGGCTGTCTGAAAGTTTGCTGGCAGTAATCAACCAGCACATTACTATTCCCATGCCGGGGCGTAGCGAATCATTGAACGTTGCTGCGGCCGCTGCTATCTGTCTGTTCGAAGCAGTACGGCAACGCAGGTATCATTGATCTTATAATTATCGGCAAATATCATGTAAATTGTTGCTTGGAAATCTACGCCAGGGAAAATTGAATGGATGTATTTTTTCAGCACGCATTTTATGGAATTCAAATGAGCGGCTTGATTTGCTCAATGTGGGTTGTTATAGTGAAACCAGTAAATGGCGCTTATTAACGAAAGGAACTTTATAATGAATATGCTAGGAGCAACAACGTCAACAGTGGATATTTCCAAAGAAAAACTAATGGATGATTTGAGAATAGTGGTGGCAGATGCTGAAGAACTGCTGAGGGCAACTGCCAATCAGACTGGGGAACGTATCGCGGCGGCACGTGCCAAGGCAGGAGAGTCATTGCAAGCAGCCAAGACTCGGCTTTCCAATGCACAAGTGGCGGTTATAGAAAAAACTAAGGCTGTCGCCACGGCCACGGATGAATACGTACATGTTAATCCATGGCAGGCCATAGGAATTGCGGCAGCGGTTGGTATCCTTCTCGGTGCAGTTATTTCGCGTCGCTGAGTCTACTCATGAATCCTGAATCGCAGGAGTTCGTTTAAGGTCGATAAATCTGGCTATACCTGCCGTTTATTGACCTTCTTTGATATTGCGGAGCTGTCAAAAGACCGGGGCAGTTAACCACCAGCCATCTGAATGAACACGGAACTGAGCTGGCGGGATTAATAATGAGTAATATTTAATTATTCTGACCTCCATGCGCAAACTCGCACTGAATCTCACTCATAAACATAAGCGTAAACTGCTTTCGATTGGCAAAATCACTGCTATCGTTTTTCTTGTTTTTAGCGCGCTTCTTTTTTTTGTCGGCCCCCCCATCGTCAAATCATTTGTAGCCAAAAAAATTGGTGAGGAAATAGGACGCAAGGTTGATTTCGGCACAGTCAATATTAACCCCTTTACGCTGTCAGCAACGATACACAACATTTCCATCTACGAGTCGGGTCAACAACAAGAAAAAACTCTCGCTATAGATGAACTTTATGTAGATGGCTCACTGGCTAGTGTTAGCCGTTTGGCACCAGTAATCAATGAAATTCGGGTTAAACAACCAGTCATTCGCATCATCCGTATAGGAGAAAACCAGTTTAATTTCTCAGATATAGTCAAAAAAATTCTCGATAAACCAAAATCTGACGATGCACCTGCACGTTTCTCATTAAACAATATACACATCTATCAAGGCCGAATTAATTACGATGATCGTGTGCTGCAATCCCGTCACACCATTTCCGATTTTGATCTTGCTATTCCATTTCTTTCAAACCTGCCACACGATGTAGAGATTTTTACTTCCCCAGCGTTTAGCGCAAAAGTAAACGGCACTGCGCTCGCTATCAAGGCTAAAACCAAGCCGTTTACTACGTCACATGACAGTTCCGTGCAAATCAACCTTGATGGCCTGTCGCTGCCAACCTATTTGCCTTTTGTGCCAGTGCAGCTAAATTTTAAATTGGCCTCCGCCTTGCTGGATACGCGCCTGAATGTCGATTTTAAACAAAGCGGCAGCACGCAAAACATCGTTATCAGTGGTGATGCCGGCGTCCGTAAATTGCAGTTACAGGAAAAATCGGGAGTCCCGTTAGTGCAATGGGACAAGCTATCGGTGGTACTTGATCGTGTGGAACCCTTTAACAATCTGGTGCGTTTGCGCGAAATCAAATTGGAAAGCCCGGATTTGCAAGTGAAGCGACTGCAGGATGGTTCGCTAAATCTTGTACATGCATTTGTGTTGCCTTCGACAACTCAGAAGGACAAAGCCAGCAGTGCAAGTACAAAGCCAAACAGTCAGTCCACCACTGCCAAGTCCAAGCCTTTTATCTTTTCGTTCGGTAATGCCGAGATTGTGAACGGGCACGTAAACTGGCAGGATGCCACGACTAACCCTGCGTTTGGGCCTGCCGCGCTGATGATCAAACGATTGGATGTCAGTCTGTCCAAATTCAGCACTGAAGGAAATACGCCGGCAAATATAAATGTCAAATTAGAAACCGATGCAGGTGAAATCTTGAGTCACCAGGGATCGTTCCTGCTCAACGGCAAATCTTTGCAAGGCGATTTGCAAATCACAGCCCTGCAGCCGCAGCACTTGCGGCCATACTTTGCCCCAGTTTTTGCTGCCGAATTGGCAGATACGCTGCTGGATGCCAAATTACCTTATCAACTGACTTGGCCGGAAAGTGGCGTTAATTTGGTGCTTACTAACGCCAGTGCCCATCTACGCAACCTGCAAATGAAGCTGCCAAAAGAAAAAGACAGCAGCATCACTGCCAAAGACATCGCGCTTGATGGCCTTCAGTTTGACCTTGTAAAACAAATCGCCGTGCTCGATGGCTTAGTCGTAAACGCTGCCAATATAAAAATCAAGCGCAACGCAAAAGGTGAAATCGATTTAATGGCGATGCTTGCAGGCAATGGCCATGCAACTAAAGAAACCACGACTAATTCTGGCACGCCTGCTAAGGCCAGCGCTTGGCAGGCATCATTGAAGCAACTGAAAATTGAACAATCCGATATTCATTTTAGCGACGCAAAGATAGCACTCCAAAATGGGGGCAAGCCTGCAGTGCAGCAACTGAGTAACTTAGACCTCACACTTGAAAATATTGCCTTGATGACTGAGGCTGCCACTTCAACTCCCTCGCCGTTGACTCTCAAGCTTAGTCACAACAAGCAGGGCAATCTGAATGCCAATGGCACTCTGGCATTACGTCCGTTCGGTGTTAACCTTAAAATCGATAGCAAAAAGCTTAGTGTAAAGGCATTTCAGCCCTATTTCGCAGACCAGATCAACGCCATTTTTACCAATGGTAATCTTAGTACCAAGGGCAAGCTGATGGTGCAATTACCTGAGCGTCGACCGCTGCGCGTTAGCTATGTTGGCTCAATCAGTTTGGCCGATATCCAGGCGTTGGACAAAATCAGCGGCGATGACTTTATGCGTTGGAAATCGTTGTACATCGGCAATATAAACGCACAAATCAACACGCAGAAAAACCCGTTGGCAGTATCGCTTGGCAACATTGCGCTTTCTGATTTTTACGCACGGGTTATTGTCAATGCCGACGGACATCTTAATCTACAGGATATCGCAACAAAAAATGGCGAGGGGCAACCCACTTCTACCAGTCTGACCCAAGAGACAACTTCGACAGACAATTCCACTGAAATTGCTGCTGTTGAATCACCTACGCCAACCATGACCGCGTCAGCAAATGTGGCTGCCTCGAATGTATCTTCTACCGTTGTCCAAGCGCGGACGGCAGGCGAAGCGCCGGCCATTAAAGCTGCAAGTGTCAGACCATTAATACGCATCGGACAAATTACCCTGCAAGGCGGCAACATCTATTTTTCCGACAACTTCATCAAGCCCAGCTACAGTGCTAACCTGACGGGTCTGACCGGTTCGGTTTCCAAGGTTGAGTCCGACGATCCCACACCCGCTGACCTCGTTATGAATGGCAAAATTGACGATGATGCCGCGTTGGAAATTATAGGTAAGATCAACCCGCTGGGCACTCAATTATTTCTTGATCTGGCCGCTAAAGCCCACGGCATCGAGTTGACTCGTTTGACTCCCTATGCGGCAAAATATGCGGGCTATCCGATCACCAAAGGCAAGCTGTCAGTAGATGTAAAATACCATATTGAGAATGGCCAGTTGAATGCCAAGAACAACATATTTCTCGATCAGCTAACCTTTGGCGAAAAGGTAGACAGCCCTGATGCGCTCAAACTGCCCGTGTTGCTTGCGGTCGCACTATTGAAAAATAGCCGCGGGGAAATCGACATCAACCTACCGGTTTCTGGTTCGTTATCCGACCCTAAATTCAGCCTCGGCGGCATTATTTTTAAGGTATTTATTAACCTGATAACCAAGGCCATTATTTCTCCCTTCTCGCTGCTAGCCTCAGCTTTTGGCGGCGGCGACGAACTGGGTTATGTAGAATTTGCCCCCGGTTTCAGCAGCCTGACGCCGGAAACACAGGCCAAGCTTGCTACACTATCCAAAGCACTTAACGATCGGCCTGCGCTTAAACTGGAAATCATCGGCCGTGTCGACCCTGTCACCGATCTTGATGGCGCTCGCCGTATTTATGTCACGAAAAAAATAAAAGCACAAAAAATAAGCAGTCTGAAATCTGATGGAGCTTCCGTCAACCTGGAGGAGATGGTTGTCACTCCTGAGGAATATCCAAAATTCCTGGAGCGAGCCTACAAGGCAGAAAAGTTCTCAAAACCACGTAATTTTATTGGCATAGCAAAATCTTTACCGCCAAAAGAGATGGAAAATTTGATGATTGTAAACGCACCGATCGGCCAAAACGAACTGAAGGCACTAGCTGAGAGCCGCGCATTATTGGTCAAGCGACATTTGGAAGAGCAAGGTAAAGTAGCGAACGAGAGAATGTTCCTGATAGCTCCCAAACTGACGGCAGAAGGCATAAAGGATCAGGGCAAGCCTAACCGTGTCGATTTCACGTTGAAGTGAAAACGCCGAAGTCGGACAGTGGTTGCCGCAACGGCACGCATAAAATGGGCTGTTGAAACCGCCCTATAAGAAAGTCGGCCTGAATTGCAAAACAGCGAAAGGATGCTTAAATGATTATGAGGCCGAAAGCGAGAGATGTGATGCCACGATTCCTATCAGTTATTTTATTTCTCCTAGCTCCTACGGTATGTTACGCAGGCCTTATGCGACATCACTTGGGACGGCGACAAGCTTGCTGAGAACAGTAAAGGTCGTTCGCTCGGCACAGGGATGCGTCTTCTTGACAAGGACAACAGTGTCAATGCTGAAGTAACGGTTGCGCAGATCATGGCCTTTTATGAAGCCAAGGAAGCCATTTCACGGGCGGTTGGCAAACCTTCCTCTTTCATCGTTTGTAACAATAAGGAGCCAAACGCCTTTGCGATGAGAGGAAACAACGGCGATATTGTTGGTGTAACTATAGGCATGATGAAACTTGCGAATGGTGACCGCGATATGGCAGCTATCGTTATCGGCCATGAATATGCGCACCACGTTAAGAATCATGCGTCAGTTGGTCAGACGCGTGACCTACTTATCGAAGTTATGGGATCAATAGTGGGTGCATTTATCGAATATAAGGTTCAGTCACGCACCGGCGTGCAAGGCTTAGGGATGAATCTTGGTCAAATCGGCTCAACCCTCGTCTCACAAAAATTTTCCCGTGACCAAGAACGTGAAGCTGATGAGTTGGGATTCAGTTACATGGTTGATGCGGGTTTCAATCCCAGGGGGGCAATCAGGCTAGCTCAGCGAATGAAAGAGTTGGGGGCTGGTGAGATTGGTTTATTTTTTGATGGTCACCCAGGATGGGAGGAGCGAAACGTTCAATTCCAATCGATGATTGCGAGGAGTTCTTTTGCGCAACAGATTATTGCCCGAACAGGGAACGCCACTATGCTATTAGCTGGCCCAAGTAGAAGTGGACCACAAACGTTGATCGCGCTAGCTCCGACCTACGTGACAAGTGATGCCCAGAAAAGTTTTAATGATGGTTTAGCGTTGTGGCAGAAAAATGAAATAGGTGGGGCGGTTCGCGAGTTTCGTTCTTCTGCAGAAGCCGGCTATGCTGAAGCACAAGTCACTGTAGGTTATCTGTATACGCAAGGGAAAGGCGGACTGCCGAAAAATGACGTCGAGGCTGTTCGTCTTTATCGTTTGGCCGCTGACCAAGGGTATTCAGTAGCGCAAAACTACTTGGGCGTCATGTACGCAAATGGTAGGGATAACCTTTTGAAAGATGACGTCGAGGCCGCTCGTTTTTATCGATTAGCTGCTAACCAGGGGTATTCCATAGGGCAAACTAACTTGGGTTTAATGTACGCAAAAGGTAGGGGTAATCTTCCGAAGGATGAAGTAGAGGCTGTCCGTTTTTTTCGGTTAGCCGCTGAGCAGGGTTATGCACTAGGGCAAAATATTTTGGGCATTATTTACGAAGATGGTAGAGGTTTGGTAAACAGAGATATTGAAGCTTCTATTTACTGGTGTCGGTTGGCGGCCCAGCAGGGGTTTCCTGAGGCCATCGCCTCATTGAAGCGACTAGGAAGGCAATAAATTGCAGTTGGAATGTTATGGCTCGCCAGCAGTTATTCGTCGAGACAACCCACAACGCTAGCATTAACCCACCCTATCCATTGAACTGACCATTAGCTCTTCGTCGGACTTATCGGATTCAATACTCATGTGATGTTGTGAAAGGCCCAACGTTGAAGTTCCGGGAAGAAGTGACGCAGCTTCATCGCGGCGCGTCCCCTGCAATGACGGGTTGGGGGTGCGGTGATATTCTAGGCGCTTTCGTGGCGGATTGACCAGAAGACTGGAGTAACACCGAGGATGAGGCTCCGGCTTTCGGTACTGACGGTTGCGATAGAGGCGAACTTAATTGCGTCGATGGTTCTGCTCTTAGCTAACCTCGGATTACTACGATAACTTGAATTATGGTGCCGATAAGTGATGCGGCAGCCAATACAATAACCCATTTTTGGATTATGGTTTATCGGTACTGACCTCAACGGCCACAAACCATGATGCTGCTTATCGTTTTGCTTTATTCATCATGAGCCCGCAAGCTCAGGGCATCATCAGTCAATACGGATTTATCACTGTAGCGGAAGTTAAACCTAATCCTTAGCTATTTCGATCCAAACGATTAGAGTCGGTTTACGAGAAAAATCCAACAGGCTGCTATCCTAAAATACCCCACGCAATCGAACCGCACCGATGGAAACCGGCCCGCGGTCGGCGTTGTACGCGGGATTGCGGATGTGTTGATAGTCCAGTGTAAGCCAAGTGTTTTTTATAGCCCCAAGGCTGTAGTAGGTTTCGAGAATATTTTCCCGTCGGTAGTTGAGCGAGCCATCACCAATGAAGAAGCTGATGCCGCCGGCAGCCAAGTAGTCGCGTCGTTGACGCGACAGTCCGTTTTGTACGAGTGCGATGCCCATGCTGTCCTGCATGCGACTCCAGGCACTGCCTTGGACGACTGCTCCTGCAGCAAGTGAATTGTCTATTTCGGTAAAGGCGTAGGTTTCTGTTTTACCGTCTGCCCAACTGGCACGGCCGAATACACCGACATTTTGGATTAGCTGTTGTTCCAGGTTGAGGCCAAAGCCGTATTTTATCTGCTCACTGTTACGCACATTGTTGATATTCGGCACGCCGCCGTTGAGCGTGGCGTAATCCAATGCATCCTGGAAGCGTGACATCAGCGTGCGATTGCGGAAGGCCAGCAGACGTATCTTGCCCGGTTGACCGATAAGTACATGTCCATGTCCCACTTCGATCTGATCGCCGTAGTGATTGAATATATTCGGATCCAGGACTAGTTGGTTGGGCACTTTAGGTTGGATGAAGCGGCCAGCGCGTATGGCCCAGTCGTCGTAATAGTATTCCAGCGCGGCGCCCCAGGAATAACCACGCGCATCGGCTGCATAATCGTAAGCGCCCGCGGTCATGAGAGACCAGTTAATAAATTGAGTCCGCGGATCGTGGCTGTAAGCGTTGTTGTCGAATATATCCGTTACGGAAACCTTGCCAACGGTGAGGGCGATTAGGCGTCGGTGAACTTTCCCTGCCAGTTGATTGGCACCAGAATCAACGGCATCTTGTATATCACCCAATCCCCAGCTTTGGCGCAAGAAGGCTCGTGCCATGTAAAGTTTTGGATTGGGTCCAGAAGTGCGGGCGATTTCGCCATTGGTTAATCCGCCCAGTCCAGTGAGGTTGGAGAGAGGGACGCCTTGAACCACTTCCGGGTTGAAATACAACTCGCCTCCCGCCCACGGCCGCATGCCGAGAAAGGCGGTTCCGGTGAAGGAATAGCTTTTTTCCCGCTCCGTAGAGAGGCTGTTGCGTCCGCTGTAGGCAGCATTGAATGGCGCCTTACTCTGCCAGATGTAGGTAGTCTGGAACTTGGCGTTCCAACTTTCTTCTACCCCATAGGCGGGAGGGAGCCCGAAGTGAGTCGCAATACAGGCCAGTAGCCAATGGGTGATCGTACGATGAATGACCATAACGCTACTCCGTCGGCAGTTTGTAAAACTGCCGACCCGATTCATTTAAAAAATTCAGGGAAGCCGAACGATCCTGACATCTCGATTTTTATTCTGCCAAAAGATTCTACAGGGATCGAAATGAATTGCGGATGCCTTATAGTTTACGACAAACTGATTTTCGGTGAATTTGATAAATGGAAGAGAGATACTTTACAGGTAGCCTCTTAAGAGACAATTTAACCCCCGTGAACTTCCAGCTTGCGGTGCAGGGATGGGTGTAACAATATAGGCCCGTAAAAGCACATGCCATTACGCGCTAATTACATGATTAAAAAAGAGGGTTGTTAGGGTGTTAAAGATGGGTTGGGTTGACGCCACACTTCAAAACCTTACAATTCCCATAGGTTCAGTTTTCCGGGGGATCAGTTCAAGGTCGCGTGTTTAACAAATTTGAGGAAGGCGGCAGATAAACGCTTTACGTATTCGTTAGACGAGGATCAAGATTCCAAATGCAGGCAACGACAAAATATCGTTTACAGGCCTTCAGATGATTATGGTCAAATATTTTGAAATAACAACACCACCCAATTAAAAAAATAATTTATGTTTGACTTGCATGCAACTCCGAAATACTTCCAGCAAAAGTCAGACGGTGACTCGCTCAGCATTTCCCCCTCTCGTTTTTCCATACTAGCTCTTGCCATCGCATATACGCTGTTTGTAATCTACGGCAGCCTTGTGCCCTTGAATTTCCAACCTTATTCATGGCAGGAAGCATCTGAAGTATTCAAAAATATACGCTATCTTAATTTGGGGATTGGTTCCCGCGTAGACTGGGCGACAAATATTCTTCTGTTCATGCCTTTAGCTTTTGTGTGGCTTTGCACACTGGGACACTCAACAAGCGTGGCGTGGCGTATCGTAGCAACGCTATTTGTGCTGTTTGCCTGCACCAGTCTGAGCATGGCGATCGAGTTTACTCAGATTTTCTTCCCTCCACGCAATGTTTCACTCAATGATATCTATGCAAACACCCTTGGCACTTTTATAGGCGCGTCTCTTTGGTGGGTAACTGGGACATCTGTAACCCGGTGGTACTTGGGCTGGTGGACAGCCGAAGTACCAATGGATCTTACTCAACGGCTTCTCTATAGCTACCTATTTCTGTTATTCGGCTACAGTCTCTTGCCGCTGGATCTGACTATCAGTCCGGTAGAAATCTATCATAAGTGGCATGAAGGGAGAATTGTTCTCATCCCTTTTACATTTACTAACGACCAGGACGAGTTTGCGCAACGACTTTACGGCTTTCTTGCGGATGTATTGATTTGGGTTCCGGCCGGAATATTGGCGCGCCTTACCGCCAAACGCAATGGAAGGCAAATTTGGCTCCGCTTGACTGCCGCCGGAGCTTTGATCGAGTTTCTCCAAGTTTTTGTGTACACCCGTGTTACAGACACATCAACCATTTTCACCGCTAGTTTGGGATCTGCAATCGGAATATGGCTGGCTATTCGATGGCGAAAAAAAGAACCCGTTGCGGAACAGGCTAAAGCTGCGAGTAATATGGGCGGATTAATTGTCGGGATACTCCTCTGGCTAGCCCTGATTTTTGCAGTGTTCTGGTATCCCTTTGATTTTCGGTTTGATGGAGCATTCGTAGGCAGCCGACTTGCTGAGGCAACAACCCGGGTGCCCCTTGCTCTCTATTATTTTGGTACTGAATATCGAGCAGCAACAGAAGTACTACACAAGATGGGATTCTTTTTCCCGCTGGGCATACTGCTCACTTTGTTTGTGGGCCAAATTCGTTTTGGTACTCCCGCTCTCTGGAAAATGCTTGCCTTGGCAGGCGTTGGCATCGTTGCCGGCTCAGTGGAGGTAGGTCAGTTATTTCTACCCGGTAAATTCGCTGATCTGACCGATGTGGTATTGGAAATGTCAGGAGGTTGGGCAGGCTGTGCTCTCGCATGGCGTATAAGGTACATGCACCGCATACGGACTGCACCTGTTATATCGTTACCCCGCCATAGCCCATGGTTGTTTATAGGGGGATTTGTGTTAGTACTTACAGTTCTGCTATGGGCTGCGCCCCATATTCCCACAATACCCTACAACGTACGCAAACTGGTTGCACAAGCGCATCCTATGTTGTCTGCGCTAGGCCTTGCGTGCGCTATTGCATGGATATTTGGCTTCCCTGCTTGGGTAGCCAGATACATGGCATCAGGTTCGCACCAGCTCACGTACCTGCCACTCTTCCTGCTGCTTCACGGAATTGTTGCTTGGTTTCTATTGCGTATGGCAGCGCCCATCGAAATGATACATAAAATAGTCAGCTCGCCCGTTTTAGGCTGGCCTTGGGAATGGGAGTCAATTGGGCGCTTTATCGGCTTGTTCACACTCTGGTCTGTGCTTTCATTCGGAGCAGGATTTATCGCACTGCGATCCTGGCTACCCAAAACAGGTGGCGTGCTTTGGGCGTGGGTGGTCGCTTTGCTTACATTGTTGCCAGTTACATATGTTGTGGTAATACAGCAAGCTGCCACAGATAATCTTACTGAACTTCTTGTTGGGGCCGGTACACCAATGGCATTTCTGTGGGTCACCGTTGGATTGTTCATGCTTGCATTAGCGAGCTCACAATTAGCCTGCGCGCTTGGCACTGGTATGCGAGTTGGAGTTCTACGGGGGGTGTTATGGAGCGTAGCCTCGTTTCCTCTGACATATCTCGCATTGCGCGCTGGTTTTGAACCATATGTCATTAAATACGGCCAAGCGTTTTCCGCATTTCAGTTTCTATTGAGCCAGGACCGAGCTAACTATGCTGCGCCAATGGAGCTGCTGTTACGCTATGGGTTCGCACATGGAATGTTGCTTTGTGTAATTGCCGCTAGTCAGGCACCATTTTTGGGTAACTGTATTTTATTGTATATGAGTAAAACTATACGCCCAGTTTCAGAACAAAAAGTCATTATTAAGAGAAGTCCAACTACTTGATTATCAGGCTGTGTCGTCACTTAAAACGGGCGTTTTAATATCTGTTTCGCTACGGGACATTTGAGAATCTGCATATCGGTGGTATCTGCTAGGAGCATACAAATTGTGAATATGCGTTTCATACTGTTGGTAAGGCAGCGGAAAAACGGATATTCCCCGAGTATGGTTGTTATCGACGGCAATACCCCAACCACCGCCGCTCATAAAGGACTGAGTTAGCTCTATGAGAGCATCCCTCACTCGTTGGAAGACGAAAAACAGGGAGAAGCTCAGGTTCAACTCTGATGCATATTCTGATTCAAACTTTGCTTATCGGTATAGACCGATAGTGCAAATTAATTTGTAGAAAGCTTCATCTATTAAGGTAGTTGATCGTCTACCAGAGCGGGTTGTTGGCTGGAATTAACAGCCTCATCTACCCCCTTTCCCTTTGCTGAGCTGGGCTTGGGGATTGGTTTCAATGCGGTTTGTTCGGGCAGAGGTTGCGCCTTATCCGTGAGTGGTTTCAAAGTGGGCAAGAGGTATTTTAAAACTTGTGTAGAGAGTGCTGAAGTAAATTGATAGTTAGCTGCGTCCGCGCCTGGCACAAATGCGGTCAACGTTCCGAAGAATCGATCCCCGATGAAGAACACAAAAGTGGCGGAGCGGTTTACCGCATGGGATTCCTTGATAACACCGGCTGAGGAAAAAGTGACATAACGATGATCACCGGTTCCAGTCTTGCCGCCGATCGGGATCCAGGTACCATCTTCTTTTACTATGGAGTGGGCGAGTCGCGATGCAGTGCCTTTTTCCACTACTCCGGTCAATACGTCACGCACCACAGCGGCCAGATCAGGTGAGAACATTTTTTCGCCTTGGGCAGGGATACGTTCCACAATGGTTTCAAAGGGCGTGCCTGCTGCGAAGTGCAGACGTTCGATGAGCATTGTGGGAATACGAACGCCATTATTCAAGATAATACCCATCAGTTCGGCAAGTGCGGCAGGTCGGTCGGCGGAACTGCCTATCGCCGTGGCCAGTGAGGGTACAAGGGCATCGAAAGAATAGCCGAGACGTTTCCAACTGCGATGAATCTCCAGAAAGGCTTCCAGTTCCAGCAGGCTGCGGATTCGGATATCCTGTGCATTCTTGTGAATGGTCTTGAATAGCCAGCGATAGACAGCCACACGCTCTTCGCTGCTGGCTTTGATCACGTCCTTATATTTCGCATTTGGGTGGTTGCTTAAATAGTGCACGAGCCATAATTCCAAGGGGTGTACGGCTACGATATATCCCTGGTCCGCCAGCGAGTATTTGCCTGGCGCATAGCGCTGATACTGATCATGGAGAACGCGCTCGCCCGGCCCCTTGAGGCCAGGCAGGCGTGATGTCATGAATTTATTGAACTGAGCGGGTGTAGCTTCAGGATGAATATAGCGGTAAGCGGCGGCAAGTCGGCGCGGCGTATGCCGGAAGCTGGAAAAAAATATCTCATCAATCTCGCTCGCCGTTTTACCCTTGTACTTAAGATAAAAACGATTGATGAATTCCGTGCCTTCCTTGTCCGCAAATCGCCTGAGATATACCTCGCGATCAGGGTGGTCAGCATCCTTGAGTATCTTGGCAGACGAACCCTGAATATGAAGCATATGGTAGCGCACGATATCGCGCATAAGGCGGATGTAAATCAGGTTGACGGAATTGAGCGTCGCTTCGCGCACACTCAGTATCCTGCTATCGTCTTCATGTTTGAAATTTTGGAAATAATGCGCTCCGCCCCCGGTAAAGAATTGTTCATCAGGATTAGCCGAATATTTGCGTTCCAGGGCAGCGTCCAGCATGGCTGCCAAACTTTTGTCCGGGCTTTGTAGTAGGTAGTCGACTGCCCAGTGACTGAGGACGTCATTAGGATCGCTCACTTCTTTATGCAATATCTCTGGTGCGAGTGCAGCATATTTGCGATGCAGTGCTTCGACAATTTCAAGATAAGTTACCAGCGTCCTTAGTTTTGCTGTGGATCCAAGATCCAGCTTAGTGCCTTTATTGATATCTAAGGGTTGATCGAAGTTGTCAGCCTGAATTCTAAATTTCGCACCCTGCGGCGTCAGTTCTGAAAGCGTGAAGCTGTAAATGATTTTGCCCGGATCCGCTTCGCCCAGCAGGCGATTGCCATAGAGTCCCGCGGCGCGCGCATATTCCGGGTTTTTGAGTTGACGCAAAATATCGGTGGTCTTTTTTTGCAATTCGCCGTCGAGCGTGCTTTGCACCGATAGATCCAGACGATCCAGCTCATACAGGCGCTGTAACCCCAGTTGCGAAGCAAGACGCACCCGCACCGCATTAGCAGCCTTTGAGGCAGAGAAATTCCTGGTTTCTTCTGGCACAGGGGCATAACGGAAGCGCAGCGGTACGTTCAGCGCCGCCTCACTGAGTTTGGGCGATATTACGCCAGCCTGCGCCAGCACGCGCAAGTGGCTATTGGTAAGTTCATTGAGCGCTTTGCGTTCGCCAATCAAGTAACTGGAAGGCCTGCGCTGGGCGATCATGAGACTCAGTACATGTTTATAGTAACGTGCTGTTTCGGCAAGGTCCGTGCCACCTGTAGGCCAGGTTTTCAGGATGCGATTGGTTCGTTCGAAATCCAGGTCGTACCATGCCCATAAACCGTCGCCTAGTCCGTTGGCTTCTCCGAAGCCCGCGGCAGCGGCAAGCGGAACCGTATTAAGATAATCTACTACGATACGCTTGCGGGCGGGCATTGTTTCCTCCCCACCCAGATAAGCGCGCACAGAGGCAGAGGCGATCTGTTGTATCTTGTCGTTGGGGGTGAGGGTCATCCCATGGGGAGAATGCCGGTATTTCTCAATTTGAGTTGCGAGCGTGCTACCGCCCGGTACGTCGTGCTCGGGGCGAACCAACTGAATCGTCTTGTCCAGCACTGCCTTTCCAAGCCGGGTCCACTCGATGGCCGGATTTTTTTTGGGTTGGGCCGGATCCAACAGCTCACGATTCTCGATAAATAGCAGGCTGTTGGTTACTAATGGCGGAACCGATTCAAAGTTTTCATAAATGCGAGTTGGGAAAACAGCACGGTAAAGTGGTTGACCGTTGCCGTCGACAATTTCGAGCCCGGTCTGCGATTTTTCCCGGTAGGGAACGAATAGTCCCTGTTCAACGAGTTTCTTCATACGCGGGGAAATTCTTGCCTGAGCATGCACATGGAAGCCGCGATCGGCCAGATTCTGAAGAAAGTCTGGCAATCGACTATATCCAAGGCGTATATCGTACGGCCCCGCTTGGGGTAAATGTAAACCACCATTGGGACCGCCTTTCACCTCCCAGCGAAGATCATGAGCCAGTTTTGCCAGACGGCGAGCCTGATATGCAGAGGTTTCTGTTTCTCGATAAATAAAGAAGGCGGTAAGGGCCAGCGCAATAAGAAGCAAGATAAGAACAGCAAGGGCAAAAAGTTTGAGCGTGCGCTTTATGATTGAGCTACCAGGATGATTGAGAAGTACTTGTTGAGTTCTTCTTGGAAAAATAGATGGGTGGATTCAAACGGAAATTGCACCAAATAATTTATACGGATTCAAATCCAGAGGGTGCTTTTAAAAATTCAGAGTTTGCCGGAAGGTAAGTCATGGGAATAATTTCAAGGCGCTGCATTTATCTGCCTATATAAACAAGATTTTGTTAACCCAATATTGGGCGGGAACCGGATTTTAGAGGTGATTGAGAAGCGTAAATATAACTTTTTTAAGTATAGCTGATCCAATAAAATATCGTGAAGCGTTCGACTCTGTTTAGGTTGAAAAAATGCTTTCCGTAAAGGTTTCTGAGTTTTATATATGCGGAATTGTTAATGCTGCGGCATTCATTCCTTATGAACTGGATAGTTTAAAGAGAGAATGTGCGCTTCTTAAGACGGCATAGTCAGTATGCGTGGATAGGGTGCTCATCCCATAGTGATGGTAATGTTGTATAACGATAAACCTGGCGTCAAGCAAGTATCAGTGCTGACATGATCGAAGTATTTTTTATTGAACCTAATATGCCTAATCGCCTTGCCCAAGAGACCAGCCCCTATTTGCAGCAGCATACGGACAACCCTGTTGACTGGTTCCCGTGGGGCGAGGAAGCTCTAACGCTCGCTCGTGAACTGAATAAACCGATCTTGCTATCCATTGGCTATTCGGCCTGCCACTGGTGTCATGTCATGGCACACGAGTCGTTTGAGGATGCAAACGTCGCCGCAGTGATGAACCAACATTTCATCAATATCAAGGTGGATCGGGAAGAGCGTCCCGATCTGGATCATATTTATCAGGCTGCCCATAGTATGCTGACCCAGCGTAATGGTGGCTGGCCACTCACCTTATTTTTAATGCCTGATCAAGTGCCATTTTTTGGCGGCACTTATTTTCCAAAAGAGGCTCGCTACAATTTGCCTGGCTTTGTGCCTTTGCTGGAACGCGTGGCTGATCTATACCGCACGCGTCAGGATGACATTGCCAAACAAAGTGCGTCGCTGATGCAAATATTCGGCACTAGCCTGCCGAGCGCAGAAAGTCAGATTAGCTTCAATAAAACGTCATTGGAAGAGGCATTCAGCGGATTGCAACAATCTTTTGATCCCATTTACGGTGGTTTCGGCGGTGCGCCTAAATTTCCGCTGCCGACCGAAATGGAATTTTTGTTAAGGTATGCAACACGCGGCGGTAACCTCGACGCGCATCGCATGGTGTTTCATACTTTGCGCAAAATGGCAGATGGCGGGATCTACGATCAGTTGGGTGGCGGTTTTTGCCGCTACAGTGTGGATGAACGTTGGGAAATTCCACATTTTGAAAAAATGCTATATGACAATGGCCCACTGCTGGCACTTTATAGCGATGCGTATGTACTGTCGGGCGAGGCATCGTTCAAGCGTGTGGTGCAAGGTATTTCGGGTTGGGTCATGGGTGAGATGCAGTCGCCGCAAGGGGGTTATTATTCCAGCCTGGATGCCGATTCCGAACACGAGGAAGGCAAATTTTATGTGTGGACACCGGAGCAGGCCGCAAGCTTGTTGAGTGTGGAAGAATATGCCGTCGTAGCCGCTCATTACGGTTTGGATCATCCGCCTAATTTTGAAAATAGGCATTGGAATTTGATAGTTGCCCAGCCGCTAGCCACCATCGCAGAAGCGCGCCAACTGCCCCTTGAACAAATCGCACAACAACTCACCAGTGCGCAAAAAAAATTGTTTGCAGCGCGCGCAAATCGGGTGCGCCCAGGACGTGACGAAAAAATACTGGTCAGCTGGAACGCTCTTATGATCAAAGGGATGGCGCGTGCCGGTAGGAGATTAGGCGAGTCAGAATGGATATTATCGGCACAGCGCGCGGTGGATTTTATCCATGCCACGATGTGGCAAAATGGTCGACTGTTTGCTACCAGTAAGGACGGCAAAGCGCATCTGAATGCCTATCTTGATGATTATGCATTCATGTTGGACGCCTTGCTGGAATTGCTGCAAACGCAGTTTCGTCTGGCTGATCTGGAATTTGCCCGCGCGCTTGCTGACGTATTACTGGAACAATTTGAAGATCAGCAAGCGGGTGGGTTTTTCTTTACCAGCCATGACCACGAAAAGCTTATTCATCGCTCCAAGCCAGAGCATGATAATGCGATGCCTTCCGGTAATGGCATCGCAGCACTCGCGTTACAACGCCTTGGCCATATTTTGGGAGAGCAGCGCTATCTTAAGGCTGCCGAGCGCACACTGACGCTTTATTATCCGTTTTTTGCAAAGCAACCAATGGGCTTCACTAGCCTTTTAATGACTTTGCAAGAATATCTCATGCCGCCGCAAATCGTTATTTTGTGTGGTGCTCCCGGAGCAAGTGCAGCGTGGCGCCAGCAATTATCTCAGCATTATTGGCCTGGTACCCTGATTCTGGCTTTAGAAGGCGAGCTTGTTGGACTACCGCAAACGTTGACGAAGCCTTACACACAAGACGTTAGCGCTTGGGTCTGTCAGGGAGTGCAATGCTTGCCCGCAATTGATGATTGCCAAAAATTGATAGATGTTTGTAAATCTGGCGAAACGGGTTCAGACAGTATTAATACACAGGATACTTAGTCATCTGCGTGTGGCATGCATTTGTTGATAAAATTTAAGGAGTATTTATGGATTTAAAAGAAACGCGTATTGATTCAATGGCTGTGTATGAAGGCGATTTCATCAAGGTGTTTAAAGACAATGTGCGGTTACCGGATGGCAGTGTGGGCTTCCGTGAACATATAGTTCATCCCGGTGCGGTGGCGGTATTGGCAATTCTGGATAATGGCGATCTAGTAATGGAACGGCAATTCCGTTATGCGCCGCAACGTGAATTCATTGAGCTACCTGCCGGAAAAATTGATCATGGCGAAGACATCTTGCTTACCGCGCAACGCGAATTATTGGAAGAAACCGGCTACATTGCCAGCCAGTGGACGCACTTGACCACGGCTTGGCCATGTATAGGTTTTGCCGATGAACGAATGGAATATTTTCTGGCGCGAGGTCTGACCTACCAAGGTAGACAACTAGACGATGGTGAATTCCTCGAAGTATTTGAGCTATCGCTCTCCGATGCACTGGACTGGATAAGACAAGGCAAAATCAATGACAGTAAAACCATTGTTGGCATTTTCTGGCTGGAAAAAATGTTGAATGGCTGGAAAAAATATTAACTAGCTGAAAGCCTTCATATTGCTACTTTATGGCGCGCCAATATGGAGCATAAATGAATTATTGATGCACCATATTGGTGAACATGTTCATGTGTGAAAATTAATCCCACAGGAATACATATGCAAATCAAGTCACGAGCAAACTGGAACGAAATTTGCATATAACCTCTGGATTAGTTCATATATGGAGTAAGCAATGGAAAATATTGGAAACCTGAAAACGGGCAGTGACGCGTTGTTTATTCTGCTCGGCGCTATCATGGTTCTTGCGATGCACGCTGGTTTTGCATTTCTTGAGTTGGGTACGGTGCGCAAGAAAAATCAGGTGAACGCATTGGTGAAAATTCTCACCGACTTCGGCATCTCCACGCTAGCCTATTTTTTTATCGGCTACGGCATCGCCTACGGTGTCAATTTTTTCACCGATGCTGAACAATTGGCTCAGAAAAATGGCTATGAACTGATCAAGTTTTTCTTTCTTCTTACCTTTGCCGCTGCCATTCCCGCGATTGTTTCCGGTGGTGTGGCCGAGCGGGCCAAATTCAATCCGCAATTAGCCGCCACTTTTTTACTGGTCGGTTTTATTTATCCCTTTTTCGAGGGCATTGCCTGGAACCATCGTTTTGGTGTACAGAGTTGGCTGCAAACTCAATTCGGTGCGGAGTTCCACGATTTTGCCGGTTCTGTTGTGGTGCATGCAGTGGGGGGCTGGATAGCATTGGCGGCTGTTTTATTGCTTGGTGCGAGGCGCGGACGCTATACCAAGGAAGGCCGCATCTCGGCGCATCCCCCTTCCAGCATTCCCTTTCTTGCACTAGGCGCATGGATCCTCACCGTGGGCTGGTTCGGTTTTAATGTCATGTCAGCGCAAGAGATAGGTAAAATTAGTGGCCTGGTTGCAGTTAACTCGCTGATGGCGATGGTGGGTGGCACACTGGTTGCACTTTTTGTTGGCAAGAACGACCCTGGCTTCGTACACAACGGGCCGCTGGCCGGGCTAGTAGCCGTATGCGCCGGCTCCGATGTGATGCACCCCCTAGGCGCATTGTTGACCGGCGGTATTGCGGGTGGATTGTTTGTATGGATGTTCACTCTGACGCAGAACCGGTGGAAAATCGATGACGTCCTTGGCGTTTGGCCGCTTCATGGATTATGTGGCGCATGGGGCGGTATTGCAGCAGGCATCTTCGGGTTAAAGGCATTGGGAGGGCTGGGTGGAGTCAGTTCTATGGCGCAAATAATCGGTACGCTGCTGGGTGTCGTTATTGCATTTGGCGGTGGATTTTTAGTGTATTTTCTTTTGAAGAAAACAGTAGGTATTCGACTGAGTGCGGAAGAAGAATTCAATGGTTCGGATTTAAGCATACATAAGATTACGGCATCACCGGAACGCGAATCGGGATGGTAGTTTTGGGCTTGCTTCACGCATGAATGTAAAACAAAGTTTTAGAATCCGGGCAGACCCTGAGGCCTCCTCATGTGTTCATTCCCTTGTGATGTTGGACTTCGCAAGCTCAGCGCCAACTTACATTAGCCCAGGCTACGCTTGCTGCGTGTATGTCCTTTGGTTTCTGCTCCTCCCGTAATTAGTAGATCCAGTCCTGAATTGCCTGTGATGCCTTGGAGACAGGTTTCTACACATTGGAAGGTTGGTCGCAGTAGTTCCTGTAACAGGGACAGTTCGCGGTGCCGGGGCATTGTAGTGAAGAAGACCTAACGGATCGACCCAACTCACCGGATTCCCCCCATAGGTATAGGTATTGATGCCGCCTTACGGTTTTTTATGGAAGCCATACTCCGCTGCTTATATGGCTGCGGGCACGAAGCTTAATCTCTTTCTTGGTGTTGAAACTATATGTAAAAATATCGCTGATTTCTGAAATCAGCATATGCATGCGAGATTTTCCATAAATAATTACGTCATCATTTGGAAGGTAAACTAAGCCGGATGCTCCTTTGAGTTGCGGCAATTTTTCGGCATGCCCAGTCTTAAGAGTAATTTGATAAAACTCTTGCGATTTCCAATTATAGGAAATCAATTGTTGAGTACGTTTTCGCCACACGTATGGAACGCTTGCTTTGATCCCTGTTGGCGTGAGCTTCGAGTTTAATATTTGAAATATCCAAAGATCCTGATCTTCTCCCACAAATATAACTTCATCATTAGATATTTGAAGTGGTGGAGTGATTAGTGGGTATGTTAAACCATTAGGCAAAATCATGTCCGCAGGTGCTTTTGCAATTTTCTGAGCAGTACCTAGAGTCCTAATATTAGCCGTATATAAACATTTTTGTCCTGATTCCCCGTCCAGATCATAGAATAGGAGTGTCTTGCTTTCCGGGATATATGTTGGTAGGTAGCCCGAGCGCAAAGTGCTAGATGTCTTGGCATCTATATCAAATTTCCTCAAAAGACAATTTGGTTTCCTGATCCCGGTGCAGTCTTCAAAGAGAACGACACGATCGGACAGTTTTGTAAAGTGATTAATGCTATCAGTTGAAAATGAACCTAGATTGTAATACTTCAAGCTACGCAACTCGATCAAGCTAATATCATTGCTTCCTGCGGAATATACAAGCCGACCAGACAGCTTCACGGTTTCAGACATGGCACCTTCCGCAAACAGGGACAAGCAAGCTAGCAACATTAGTGTGAAGAAATTCATTTGTAGCATGCTTTCGGGCGTCTACTCTCATATTCCTTACGTATCTTATCCGCAAAGTCCTGACAGTTGTTGCCTATGAGGCAATATGGCTTTATATCTCTCTTGGCCGCCTCAACAGCTTCTCGCATTGTGGTATCGTCATAGTGGGGTCCAAACATTTCGTATTTAGATAAATTGTTTGGATTGTCTGGTCTTACCGTACTATCCCCAAAAAATCCTTCATTTGCTGGTTGTTTTCCATCCTCATAAAAGATTTGCTCATGGCTTATCTCTGTATTGAAGTAATTATCAACGAGGTTATTTAGCTTGAAAGGCATTCCGTCTAACGGTCTCTTCCCAAACTGGGCAAGCCCGAGCGCATCGGTGTAGCTCAATGGGTTACCATTTACATATGTATATGTATTTATGCCCCCTTGAAGCCCAATCGGATCACTCTGGATATATCGCCCGGTATTGGGATCGTAGTCCCTGAAGTAATTGTAGTTCATGGCTGTGTGGGCATCATAGAGCTGGCCAGGAAAGCGCAGGGGCATGTCGAGGGAGGGTTTATTGCCATGCGTGTCTCCATTAACACCGCTAGCTCCAAAGGCGTCGCTATTCCAACTCCACAACAGGGCTTTGCTTTGGTTGGTGGCCATGCGTGGAGTGTTCAGGTGGTCGCTGTGCAGGTAGTACTGGCTGGTTTTGTTGACCGCGCCTTTACCGGTGTATTCCAATTCTATTCCGGCAATCGGCTGGCCGCCGAGCCAGACCCAGTATTGCGCTTTGCTTGGTTTGCCGGTGGAGCTGTAGGTCTTTTGTCCAAGCAGTTGGCCATCTGCTCCATATAGATAGCTGTATGTGGTGGTGGGGGTAACCGCATTGTTGGCGCTGAAGATCCGTTTGAGGATTCTTTGACCTAGGGCGTTGTAGCTGTAGTTGGCATAGAGGTTGATTGGGTTGCGTACTTCGTTCAGGCGGCCTTGGCCGTTGTAAGCGTAAACGAGATTTTTGGATTGCCGCAGGGTGTTGCCTGCGGCATCACTCAGTGTCATTGCCCAGCTGTCGTTCTGCAGCATTCTGTTGCTGTCGGTAGCGGTGGTCAATGTTTGTGTGGCGGTCTGTTGTTCTATTCCATTGGCGGTGCCGTAAGTGCTGCGTTGTTTACGGTTGCCGGTGGCGTCGTAACTGTAGGTTTTACGTAGGACGGTACTTTTTTCTTCGGTGAGGTGGCCCAATGCGTCGTAGCTGTAGCTTAGGTTGCCAAACAGGCTGTGGTTGCGGGTTTTAATGTTGCCGTTGGCATCGTAGCTGAGGGTGCTTTGCCAGGTGCCAATAGTTTGTGTGGTCAGCTGGTAGTTTTGGTCGTATTGTCGGTTCAGTTGGATACCATTGCCCCAGGTCAGGTTTTTGAGTGGGCCAAAGGGCAGGTAGCTGATGTTGCTGACTAGTGCGGTAGGGGGTTGTGTGCCTATGGTCAGGTTGATGCCCGTAATTTGGCCGGCATTGTTGCGCGAATAGCTTATGCTGAAGCCTTCCGGGTAGCTGATGCTAGCTAGTTGGTTGGCGTTGTTATAGGTGTATTTGAGGCTTTCGTCCTGCTCTATCCCTGCCACTGTCAGGAAGCGGAGTTGTTCGCCCAGGTTGCCGCGTGCATCGTATTTGTAGCCAATCAGGCCGCCAGTGTCCTGTAGGGCCGTCAGCCGACCAATGCCGATGTTGCCACTGGTGATCATGTCATAGGCATAGATGATATTCAGCGCAGGGTTTGCCGGGAAAGTTTTGTTGGTGAGGCGATTGAGGGCGTCGTACTGATAGAGGGTGACGACACCACGGGCGTCAGTCTGTTGTGTAATATTGCCGGCAGCGTCGTGCAGGTAGATGCTGGTACCGCTGTCAGGGCTGATCAGTTGGGACAGGTTGCCGAGGCCGTCGTATTGGTATCGTGTCGTGACGCCGCGCGAGTCTTTGACTTGGATCAGATTACCCTGGGCGTCATGGTCAAATTGGGTAATGCCATTGAGTGGATCGGTGTTTTGTATCAGGCGATTGAGTGGGTCATAGGCCTGGTTGTTTATATTGCTGAGCGGATCGATGGTGAGTACCGGATTGCCGTTGAGGTCATAGGTTTGCTGGCGGGTTTGGTTACCAGCGCCTATGCTTTTGAGCAAACGCCCCAGTTCGTCATAAACCCAGGTGTTTTGTTTGGTCAGGCTGCCGTTGATATTTTTGAGGTATTGGGCAGTGCGGTTGCCCATGGCATCGAGGCTGTATTCGATTTTTTCGCCTAGGTTGTTGGTGACGGCGGTCAAGCGGCGTGCGTCATCCCAGGTGTAGGTTAGCGCGCTGCCATCTCCCCGGGTGGTCTGGGTGATGTCACCCACTGCATTGTAGTCAAACCGGGTGGTGCTGCCTGCCGTGCTGATTGAGGCCAGCCAGCCCTGCGGGGCGTAGGTCAGGGTGCTGCTGATATTGTTGGCATTAAGCAGTGTTTGCGGATGGCCGGATGTATCAAAATTGCTCAGTGTGGTACGGTGGCCAAGGGCGTTGGTGACGCTGGTCAAGCGGCCTTGGGTGTCATAGGTGTAATGGGTGATGTCCGATACGTCCGTGCGCGGGCCGTCGGTGGTTTCGGGCAAGCCTTGCGCTGTGTAGGTGTAGGTCCAAGTGCGCTCGGTTGGGGCATTTGTGCCAACACTGGTTTGGCCTAGCAGCCATCCGTGGTCGTCGTAAGTGTAGGTGGTGGTGCGACCGGGTTCAGTTATCGTTAACGGCAAGAAAAATTCTGTGTGCCAGGTAGTGGTTGTCGTCCTGGCTTGAGATGTCCCTGCGGCTTCGGTACGGCTGATTTCCAAGCCACGGCCATCGTAATCATAGACAGTGATTATGCCCTTGTTGTCGATTTTTGTTTTGATCAGCCCGTGTTCGTCGTAGGTAAGCGTGGTGTTGCTCATCGGGCAGCCAAGTGACGGCTCTCCGTGAATAGCGGTAATGCGCTTCACGCCCTGAATAACCTGAAACTGGTAGGTGGTCTGTTTGCCCAGCGCGTTAGTGACTGTGGATGAGCCATCGGTGTTATAGCTGATGGTTGTCAGCTCAGCGCCATTGGCATGTGAACTTGAAATAGCGCGGCCTTGGTTGTCATAAATCCAACTGGCATAACGCACCCCGCGTTCATCAATAATACCGGTGAGCCATTTTAAATTGCGGCTGTCGTCATAGATATACGTGCGCGATTCGGTGATTCCATTGCGGATAACACTGCGCTTAATCAGACGTTTTTGAAGGTCGTAGACATAGTTTATTTGAACATCGCCTGTGATTAATTTTGATGGTTGCCCTTGCGCCGTCGTATTGATAGAGAGTTCTAGAAAGCTTCCAAAGTTATTTGTCACCCGTACGCTTAGATCCGTCCCATACGTGAGCGTGTAGTCTTCCCCGGACGGTTTTTCCAGCCGGAGCAGGCGTCCAGCATCATCAAAAGTGGAGGTTATTTGCTTGGGAGAGGTGTAAACCCATAATTCATTTTTGCGGGTTAATTTTCCAAGCTCATCCAGCTCGGCAGTCGCAATGCCATTACTCAAAGAAAAATAGGATTCCCGCCCATCTGCCCCTACCAAAATAATATTGTCGGATGCAATTTTCAACTTGGCCGAAAAATTATGGCGCCACAGCCCATCTTGGCCGTTGTATATCCTGGAGAACGTTAACGGGGCAGCGCCCGTTCCAACATAATCAAATTCTTCCTGATATTTATTGCCAACAGCAATATTAATCGGGTTTCCCGCTTGCTTGGAGCAGGACTGATCATCAGGCGCCCCTTTTTCTTTGGTTAAGTCAACCACGCCATCTGGAAGCGAGCAGGAAGTGGGCGAGCTAGGACTGTCAGCAACATAGCCGGTAGCGCACACCTTGGTTATATAGTAATAATTATAACCATGCGAACCCCCACATATTGGGCTTGTTTCCGGCACGCCCGTTATATAGGTTGGTGTTTCGATCCAGCTCCATTGTTCAAAGCCGCAGCCAACTAGTCCAAATTGGGCTAGCCATATCGAGTATATGGCCATCTTTAGCTCTGGTGCAGTTCCATATCCGGAATACGATAGTTCAGGGCTGCGGTCTGCTGCAAACGCATTGGTAAACGTGGCATTAGCACTCAGGATGAGGGACAACAAAAACAGGCGGTAGTAGTTCATGTTGATAAAATCCCTTCATGGGGTTGAATGTAGCCGCTACATGGAAAAATGTGCCGCCTTTTTGCTTCCAGGCTCTTCTGGTAGATTATCGTATTTCGAGCCCCGTTCCTGCATAATATATTGCTTTTTAGATTAAGTGCGTTTTGTCTCCGGTACGCTGCTGGGTGTCGCTATTGCATTTGGCGGTGGTTTTTTAGTCTATTGGAAAGCGATAAGTCTATCCTCGGCTGCAAGCGCATCGACCTGACGTTCAGAAAGGCTTTATGACTATTGTGGCAGCAGGTGCCATCAGTACGATTGTTGATCCATTTGGTCCCGCAGTTGCGCATTTGGCAGCCTCAGATCCCGATTGGACAAACTTGATTGCTCGCGTCGGCCGATGTGGATTGCAGCCAAAACCAGAACGTGAACCCTATGAGGCGTTGATTAGGGCAGTTGCTCACCAGCAACTTCATGCGCGGGCAGCCGAAGCAATACTTAATCGATTTTTGGCGCTCTATCCGGATGTACCCTTTCCGTCGCCAAAGAGCATTCTCGCTACCGATGGAAATATACTGCGCGCTTGTGGCTTCTCTACTACCAAAGTTACGACAGTTCGCGGAATCGCGGATGGGACTCTGGATGGGGCTGTACCGGTCAGAAGTGCTGCGTTGGCAATGACGGATGAAGAGCTGGTCTCTCGGCTGGTTTCGCTACGCGGTATTGGCCGCTGGACGGTAGAGATGTTTCTTATCTTCACGCTGGAACGCCCTGATGTTTTACCCGTTGACGATTTTGGCGTGCGTGAAGGTTGGCGGGTGATGAAGTCACTGTCCAAGCAGCCCTTGCCCAAGGAGCTGTCCAAAATTGGGTTGGCATGGAGTCCTTATCGCTCAACCGCTACTTGGTATTTGTGGCGAGCAGCAGAGGAATTCAAGCGTTTGAAATCCAAGTAGTCCATCATACAAAAATATTTGTTTCTTAAGTGTTATCAGGTTCAAACCAGGAGAGTTTCTCTCTGAGTTTCACCACGCCACCTATGATGATTAAAGTTGGCGCTTTAAGTTTTGCAGCTTCTGCGATTTTTGGTAATGTAGCCAGAGTTCCGCACACCACACGCTGATTTTGTGTTGTTCCCTGTTGCACGATGGCGGCAGGGGTGGATTCCGGCAAGCCGTGTGCTATTAGTTTGGAGCATAGGATTTCGAGACCATGCAGGCCCATGTAGACCACAACGGTCTGATTGGGACGTGCCAACATTTCCCAATCGAGGTTCATGCCACCCTCTTTCAGATGGCCCGTTACGAAAATACAAGACTGCGCATGATCCCTGTGCGTGAGCGGTATTCCAGCATAGGCTGCAACACCGGATGCAGCGGTGATGCCCGGTACGACCTGGAAATTTATTTTGTGTTCTGATAGCGTTTCGATTTCTTCCCCGCCACGGCCGAAAATAAAGGGATCGCCCCCCTTAAGCCGCAAGACCCGTTTTCCTTCTTTTGCTAGCCTTACCAATAGATTGTTTATGCTTTCTTGCGGCATTGTGTGTTGACCGCGCATCTTGCCGACAAAAATTTTCTCTGCATCGCGTCGCGTCATTTCCAGCACCGGCTTGGAAACAAGGTTGTCATAAAGCACCACATCTGCCTTTTGCATCAGCCGTAGTGCTCTGAAGGTGAGCAAATCGGGGGCGCCTGGGCCTGCACCCACCAAAAATACTTCACCGACTGAGCCATGATTATTATCTTTCAACATAGCCAGTAGCATGGTTTCGGCAGATTTGTCGTTGCCCGAAAAAACTTTCTCAGCAATAGGACCTTCCAGCACGTTCTCCCAAAATATCCGACGCTTACTGAAATTGCTGATATGTACTTTGACTGTTTGCCTGAATTTGGCGGCGAAGGCAGTTAGCTGGCCATATGCTGGCGGTATCAGCGTTTCTAACTTGCCTCTTAAAATCCTTGCCAGAACAGGGGATGCCCCTCCCGTGGAAAAAGCGACCATGAGGGGAGAGCGATCCAGTATTGCGGGCATAATGAAGGTGCAAAGATCGGGATTGTCGACCACATTGACGGGTATGTTTCTTTTTTTTGCTTCGTTCGAAATTTCTTCGTTGGTCTCGATTTCATCTGTGGCGGCAATGACAAGTGTAATATTATTTAGATGTGCAGCTTGAAACCGAACTGGAACATATTCGATATTAGGAATGTTTTTAAAAGCCTCGCACAATTCTGGCGATACTATCTTTACTAATGCGCCCGCTTGCGCCAACACGGAAGCTTTTCTAAAGGAAACGTCACCCCCTCCCACAACGAGGCATTTTTTTCCCTTGAGGTTTAGAAAAATGGGGAAAAAATCCATGTCAAGCTTTATTCCTGTTTAAAATCATAGTTGTTTGTATGCTTATTCCAGTCATCTGGCTTACCAATCTTACAATGAGTGCACGGGTGCTGATTCAGTATCTGATTAGTCCCAGAAAATAAATAAACATTCCACTTTTGTATGTTGTTCAGGGGCAACTATTCATACTTTCAGTGATCAATAAAATAATTTAGTCATTTCACTAATGGAATCGGCGTCTTTTCACTAGACATCAAGCTTTCCTGCTATCATTAATAATAATAGAATTTCATAGAATTTAGCTGTAGCTTGTTCTTTTTAGTTGAATTTTGTATTTGTGTATATCGAAAACTTGCGCTTGATTTTTTGTTCTGCAAGATCTTAATTCTGACGGGCTAATTTACTGCCCACTTCTTCATATTGTTATCTATCGAACAAAGCATCGCACACCATGCTGTAAAATTGTTTAAAACAAATGTCATTCATTAACATGATGTATCTAAATATAAAATTTAATAATTTAAGACGCTTTTGTCAAATTACCGGGAGCCTTGTTGTAATTATTGAGTTTGATCAAAAATGCTGCGAGGGTATTGCATTGTGCAAAATGCCTGTAAAGCTCTTAGAAGAATTTCTGAGAAAACAATTACACTAGCTAATATGAAAATAAAAGAAAAAATGCCCCGATGGGCACTTTATAACATGATGAATAAAATTGATAATTTATTTTATGGTGCCCAGAAGAGGACTCGAACCTCCACACCTTGCGGCACACGGACCTGAACCGTGCGCGTCTACCAATTCCGCCATCTGGGCAATAAAACAAAACTTTGCTTCTTGAGGGCGCACAAGTTAATCGTTATAGGATTTTCTGTCAATGACAAATAAGAAAAACAACATTCGTGAGCTTGATCCATTCCTGGAACGTGAGCGTGCCCAGTACGATCATCCGCTTCCCAGCCGCGAGTACATTCTGCAATTGCTGGAAAAACAAGGTGTGCCGGTTGCCGAAGAAGAGTTATGCCACATATTGCATATTGATGAACATGAGGCTGAACTGTTTACGCGCCGTCTGCGTGCTATGGAGCGCGATGGTCAGATAATGCGTAATCGCAAGCGGGCCATCTGCGTGATGGACAAACTTGACCTGATTAAAGGCAAGGTACAAGGCCATCCCGATGGCTTTGGTTTTTTGATTCCTGATGATGGCAGCACCGATCTAGTATTGAGTGCCAAGGAAATGCATAAAGCATTGCATGGCGATACTGTCATGGTACGCGAAATGGGCACCGACCGGCGCGGGCGCCGTGAGGCCAGTATCGTGGAGGTGTTGGAGCGCGCCACCCAGCGTCTGGTCGGGCGGTTGTATGAGGAGCATGGCATTCAGTTCGTGGTAGCGGAAAATCGTCGTATTAGTCAGGATATCCTTGTTGCTCCAGGTGAGCATATCGGGGCAAAAGCGGGGCAGGTGGTGATGCTGGAAATTATGCAGCAACCCAGCAAAAATGCACAACCCATAGGCCGCATCGTGCAGATTTTGGGCAATTATGCCGACCCTGGCATGGAAATTGAAATTGCGTTACGCAAGCATGATCTGCCGTATGAATTTCCAGTCGACACGAAACATCAAGCTGAAAAAATTGCGCCCCAAGTACTGCCAGAAGATTATGCAGGGCGCGAAGATTTACGTCAGTTGCCGCTTGTCACCATAGACGGTGAGACGGCGCGGGATTTTGACGATGCGGTATATTGCGAGCCGAATGCCAATGGCTTCCGTCTGGTAGTAGCAATTGCCGATGTAAGTCATTATGTAAAGCCCGGAGATGCGCTGGATAAGGAAGCTTTGAATCGAGGTAACTCGGTATATTTCCCTCGCCGCGTTATTCCAATGTTGCCGGAAGAGCTTTCCAATGGCCTTTGTTCGCTTAATCCACATGTTGAGCGCCTGTGCATGGTATGTGATATGCAGATCAGCGCTCAAGGCGATATTGAAGCTTATCGCTTCTATCCATCGGTTATGTTCTCGCAGGCTCGCCTGACCTACAACCAGGTAGCAGATATGCTGGTCCACCCACAAGGCGAAATGGCACAAAAATTTGCCGCCGTGTTGCCGCAAATCAGTCATTTACATACCTTATTCAAGACTTTGCTGCAAGCCCGCGAGAAACGTGGTGCGATTGATTTTGAGACCATAGAAACTCAGATGATGTTTACCGATCAGGGCAAGATTGAGCGCATCGTACCCTTGGTACGTAACGATGCCCATCGCCTGATCGAGGAATGCATGCTGGCAGCTAACGTCTGTACCGCCAATTTCCTCAGCGAACGTAAGCACCCGGTGTTATATCGTGTGCATGAAGGCCCCACTCCTGAAAAATTGGAAGCCGTGCGTGAGTTCTTTAAGGAATTTGGCTTGGAACTTGGGGGAGGCGACAAACCTGAGGCTGGTGATTACTCTAAGCTGCTCAAGCAGGTTAAAGGGCGGCCTGATGCCGCTTTATTGCAAACAGTGATGTTACGCTCATTGCGCCAAGCCCGTTATTGCCCAGAAAATATGGGTCATTTCGGTCTCGGCTACGATGCCTATACACACTTTACTTCGCCCATTCGCCGTTATCCCGATCTGTTGGTGCACCGCGCTATTAAGGCTGTGTTAAATAACAATCAATACAAACCAAAAGAGAAATGGGACACACTTGGTATACATTGTTCCATGACGGAGCGGCGGGCTGATGATGCCACACGTGATGTTGAAGCGTGGCTGAAATGTTTCTATATGCGGGATCATCTCGGCAGCAGCTTCGAAGGCACGGTATCTTCAGTGACTGGCTTCGGCCTGTTTGTTGCGCTGGACGATCTTTTCATCGAAGGGCTGGTGCATGTGTCAGAACTCGGTACGGATTATTTTCATTTCGATGCGGCCAAGCACCAGATGCTAGGCGAGCGCTCTGGCAAGCGCTATCGCTTGGGAGATCGCGTGCGCGTTAAAGTCGTGAGAGTGGATATGGAGAGTACCAAGCTCGACTTCGTGCTGGATCTGCCTACTGGGGAATCGCCCGTTAAGGAAGCGAAAATTAAGAAACCAAAAAAAACCAAACTACGCCATGACTGAAACTCGTGTAATTCATGGTTTTCATGCCGTCACTGCGCGTATTCGCCAGCACGCTGACAGCGTGCTGGAACTTTATATAGATACCCAACGCCGTGATCCACGGGTTCGTGATCTGTTGAAGCTGGCGGAAAGTAATAACGTGCGTGTGGTTCCAGTGGATACCAAGCGTCTTGATGGCATGGCTGGCAATGCTCGTCATCAAGGGGTCGCCGCTCGCGTAGACGCCGCGCAAAAGGTGCGGCATCTGGACGACGTACTGGATACACTCACCGAACCCGCGTTGCTACTAGTGCTGGATGGTGTACAAGATCCGCATAACCTGGGTGCTTGTTTGCGCAGTGCCGATGCTTTCGGCATACATGCTGTTATCGCTCCCAAAGATCGCGCCGTTGGTTTGAATGCGACCGTGGAAAAGGTTGCCTGCGGCGCGGCAGAAACGGTTCCCTATATCACCGTTACCAACCTTGCACGTACCCTGCGCGAACTACAGGAGCGTGATATCTGGGTAGTCGGTGCGGATAGCGAGGCCAAAACTGACCTGTATGGGTTCCGGCATACCGGCGCATTAGCCTGGGTGCTGGGGGCGGAAGGAGAGGGCCTGCGTCGGCTTACCCAAGAAACCTGCGATCAACTGGTGCGTATTCCGATGCTGGGCAGCGTGGAAAGCTTGAATGTTTCTGTGAGCGCAGGGGTGTGTTTGTTTGAATCGAGAAGACAACGGATGGGGTAAAGTAGCAGCAAACTGGACGGAATAACTAGAGTAGCGTATTTCACCGATTATTTTTGTTTTGCTTATTTCACTTTATGTTCTGAGCTTCAGTATTCAAATTTTCGTTCCAATATTTGGCATTGCCAATATGGGTCATCCTAACATCGCCTTCAACCGCGCTAATTTCGCCATCCCCACATCTTTGCTTACTTCGGGTGTGCTGCCTGTTGGTAATACACCCGAATAGATTAGTTCATCTGCGGGCAATTCTTTCAAGAAGCGGCTTGCTTCACATGCCTGCCATTCTTTACCGTGTTTGCGCTTGGTGCAGTAGCTGATTTGCAGCGAGCGCTCTGCGCGAGTTACGCCCACGTACATCAGCCGACGTTCTTCCTCAATCTGTTCCGGTTGCTCGCTTTGGTGGTGCGGCAGGGTGCCTTCTTCCACTCCAACCATGAACACATGGCCGAATTCCAGACCCTTGGCAGCGTGCAGAGTGGATAATGAAACGGCATCCACTTCTTCTTCGCGGGATTCGAGCAGGTTCATCAGCGCGATGGTTTGTGTCATCGCCAGTAACGTTTTGCCGTCGGCTTCCGATTTGCGGTTGATCCAGCCGACAAAATCGGTAACATTCGCCCATTTGTTTTCCGCCTGACGTGGTTCATGGCTATCAAACAGCCATGCCTCATAATCTATTGCGCTCATTAAATCTGCCATCACTGTCGCACACTCTTCCTTGTCGGCGCGCGCTTCCATGCGATTAATGAAATTGCAAAAGGTTAGTAACTCTTCATGCTGTCGTGCAGGAAGTTGATGTGCCATGGCGCTTTCGAAAGCCGCTGCGAACAGGCTTATGTTGCGTGTACCGGCATAGCCCGCAAGCTTCTCCAGTGTCTGGTTGCCAATACCTCGTTTAGGCGTGGTAATGGCGCGAATGAAGGCCGGATCGTCATCCGTGTTTGCAATCAAGCGTAAATAAGCAGTGAGATCCTTGATCTCCGCGCGATCGAAGAAGGAGCTGCCGCCACTGACGGTATAGGGCACTTTCTGTCCACGCAGTTGTTCCTCAAAAGTACGCGATAGGTGATTGCTGCGATACAGGATGGCGTAGTCAGAAAAACGCGTATTGTGTTCAAATTTATGTGCCAGCAAACGCATTATTACGGACTCTGCTTCGTTCTCGCCGTCCCTGGCTGCGAATACGCGGATAGGGTCGCCCGGTCCATGGTCGCTCCACAATTTTTTTTCGAATAGCTTGGTGTTGTTACGTATTAAATGATTGGCACAGGTCAAAATGCGTTGCGAAGAACGGTAGTTCTGTTCCAGCTTGATTACGCGTAAATTCACGTGGTCATTTTGTAAATTCTGCAAATTCGCGGTGCTTGCTCCCCGCCAGGCATAGATCGCCTGATCATCGTCGCCCACTGCCGTGAGTGCTGCGCGACTACCTGCCAGCAAGCGAGTCATTTGATACTGGCAATCGTTGGTATCCTGATATTCGTCAATCAACAGATAACGAAACCGCTGCTGCCAGCGCAGCAGGGCTTCAGGAAAACCCTGAAATAAATCCACTGGCAAGCGGATCAAGTCATCAAAATCCATCGCCTGATAGGCGCGTAATGTTTCCTGATAGCGTCCATAAAGTAATGCAGTACGTTGCTCTGCTTCGTTTTCTACCAGACTTAAGGCTTGTTCTGGTGAAGTAAAAGAGGATTTCCATTTGGACATGACACTTTGTGCGATACGAATATCTTGTTTGTCCGGTGCACCCAACAGCTCACTAATGATCTTTGCTGTATCAGCACTGTCGAAGATAGAAAACTGTTTTTTGTAGCCGAGCAGCCCAGCCTCCTCGCGCAAGATTTGCATACCTAGCGCATGGAAGGTGCAAATGGTTAAACCTTTGGTATTGCGCCCAGATAACAGTTTGCCTACGCGCTCACGCATTTCATTCGCAGCCTTGTTGGTGAAGGTGATTGCGGCGATGTTGCGCGGTGCATAGTCGCATTGCTCAATGAGATAGGCGAGTTTATGAGTGATAACACGCGTTTTTCCGCTGCCTGCGCCAGCCAGTACTAACAGCGGGCCATCCAGATATTTAACTGCTTCGAATTGTGAGGGATTGAGTTTACTTAGCATTAGAACAACTCTAAAAAAATCCCAATTTCATTCCTGCTGACGTTGAGAAAATGGGTTTTTGCGACAACATTCAGAGATTAAAAAGATCGGATTAGCGGGAATGTTATGGTGGGCTGAGCAAAGTTACAGCGGAGAGTCAGATTGTGCATGAATGGGAGCTTTGTTTTGACTACTTTCACGATCGCAGCAATATAAATTTTATTTACATGCTGCATTGTGAGTGCTTGTACTGTTTGTGTGTGCTGCCAGGCCACTCTACCTTTACGGTTATTTATTTTGTTCAAATTTACCGGAAAGTTCATTTTTGCGAAGCAAGCCTGATTTTGCGGAGCAGAGCTTGATTTTTGAAAGTTACAATTTATCTGCAACTTATTGATTGTTGGTGCCCGGGACCGGACTTGAACCGGTACAGAGATTTCTCCCCGACGGATTTTAAGTCCGTTGTGTCTACCAATTTCACCACCCGGGCGAGATAAAGCAAGTTTGGAATGAGGATTACTAACCAACTCATTGCACAACGCGCATTATACAGAGATGCCCGCCACGTTAGCAAAAACATCGTAATTTTTCTCAATCAGGTCGGGTAATTGGCGAATTGATTGAGACCATGTTTGTCAGCAATAAATTGATTTGTCCGGTATTACAGCAAATAAATGGCACGCTTTTGATCTCTTCTCTTTCCTGAGTTACAGAGTCAGACCTGTACCGTTCCTGTGGCTGAGTTATACCGGATAAATCATGTGCCACAAGCCGGGGGAGTTTCTTTGCGCGATAAGAACTGATGCTGTTTTCTTGACACTGATAGCAATATCACTATAATGCGGACTTCGATTTTTGCGGGAATAGCTCAGCTGGTAGAGCGCAACCTTGCCAAGGTTGAGGTCGCGAGTTCGAGTCTCGTTTCCCGCTCCACCTTCTTGGGAAAGTATCTGGCTTTCCCTTTATTTCTTAAAGCATGCGCAACATGGCGGGGTGGCAGAGTGGTCATGCAGCGGCCTGCAAAGCCGTGTACGCCGGTTCGATTCCGACCCCCGCCTCCATTTTCAAGCGTACTTAGCCCAAAATTTATCCGTGGATTTTTTGTGCTCTGTTATAATTCTGACCTTCGGGGCGTAGCGCAGCCTGGTAGCGTACTTGGCTGGGGGCCAAGTGGTCGGAGGTTCGAATCCTCTCGCCCCGACCAATTAAATCAAAGGCTTGCAGCGTAAACTCTGTAAGCCTTTTTTATTTACTATGATTTATGACTATAGTTTATAGGTATCAGAAAATTCTGCTTACCCCGTGTTCGATAATAATTAATATTCAAATATCTTTGGGTGGGTTCACAGTGCTTCATGAATTTATTTTTTCGCATTCAGCTATCAGGAAATAAAATACCGATATGTTAAAAGCTATCGAAAAATGGTTCGAAGCTACGCTGTGGAACGGACGCTTCGTCGTAGTGGTAGCCGTTGTGGCGAGCATGGCCGCTGCCATTGCGATTTTCTATATGGCCACAGTGGACGTGGTGTACCTTGTCGGCCACATGCTACCTTATGCCGATTCTGCCTTGACTGAAGAGGCGCGCAAGCTTCTTCATGACCAGACCATCAGCCATGTGGTCGAAGTCGTTGACGGTTACCTGCTTGCCACCTTCATGCTGATTTTTTCGCTCGGCATGTATGAACTGTTTGTCAGTGACATTGATGAAGCACATGGTAGCAAAACCTCCAGCAAGATTTTGGTTATCGCGAGTCTGGATGACCTCAAAGCGCGGCTGGCCAAGGTAATTCTGATGATCCTGATCGTTACCCTGTTCGAAGAAGCAATGAACATGAAGATATCGACCCCGATCGACCTGCTTTATCTCGGCGGCGCCATTGCTCTGATCGGTGCTTCGCTGTTTCTGACCCATAAGTCGGAAGACAACGGAAAAGACAGCAAACACCCTGGAGATTGAATCGTGAATTGTATTTTTCTGTTTCCCATGACCCACTATTCGATTGGTGAGCCTCGTCAAAATTTCGATCATATGCTACAGAGCTCGACCCTCTGTGGCGGCGTGCATGGCTATTTCGACTATACTTTCGTGGCAGGTGGATGAATATGGATACAGATTATTGGCGCGAACGTTGGGCCAGAAGTGAAACAGGTTTCCATCAGAAAGAAATTAATCCGCACTTGCAGCGATTCTGGTCTGCACTGAACCTTACTTCGGGCAGTCGTGTGTTCGTGCCACTTTGCGGCAAGAGTCGTGACATGCTTTGGCTGCGAGCGCAAGGCCATGAAGTAGTTGGCGTAGAAATCAGTCCATTGGCGGTCGAGGCATTCTTTGCTGAAAGCGGCCTGCATGCGTCAGTCACAAAACACGACACCTTCAGTATCTACCAGACAGAAGGAATTCGGCTTTACTGCGGCGATTTTTTCCAGCTGACATCAGAGGATATGGCCGGAGTGAGCGCAGTTTTTGACCGCGCCTCACTTATCGCGCTACCCCCATCGATGCGCAGTGCCTATGCAGCCCACATGCAGACTATCTTGGTTTCAGGCGTAAATACCTTGTTAGTTACCTTCGACTATCCCCAGCATGAAATGCAGGGGCCGCCTTTTAGTGTAAAAGAGCCGGAGGTAAGAGCACTTTATGAGAAAATGGGCGAAGTGCGCCTGTTGAATAGCGCGGACATTCTCGACCAGGAACCACGATTTCGCGATAAGGGTATAACCCAGTTGCAGGAAAATATTTTCCTTGTGACGCATAACCCGCGTTAAGCAGAAATATTAAATTCTTCTTAATTCTTTCAAGAAGAAACATCATGTACCAGTTTCTTTGGTTTCAATTTTTGCGCGGCTCTTGCCCCAATTATGGGTGCGCTGATTCAGATGCCCACCATGCTTTGATGGTTAGTCAACAATTCCAAGTCTTGGTATGATTAGGTCTGAACTTTTTGAGTAAGAAGCCTTATGACTGACATAACTATCTATCACAACCCTGGCTGTGGCACTTCGCGCAACACGTTGGCGATGATTCGCGATAGAGGTATTGAACCGCGTGTTATCGAGTATCTGAAAACGCCACCTAGCCGTGCTGAACTGGTGACGTTGATCGCAGCCATTGGCAAGCCTGTGCGCGATGTGCTACGCCGTAAAGACACGCTAATTGAAGAGCTGGATCTGGATAATCCGAAATGGAGCGATGACGAACTAATCGATTTCATGATCGCAAACCCGATTCTGATCAATCGCCCGATTGTTGTAACACCCTTGGGAACACGTTTGTGCCGGCCATCTGAATCTGTGTTGGACATTCTGCCGCAATTGTAATGCTCAAATATATCGTCACATTTTAGTTAGGATTCCTTGACAATTGCCTGGGTTTCGCAGAGACTATAAACATGAAAACGAAACACACCTTACCTTGGGAAGACACCCCTGCAAAAAGCGAACGGATTGTCAGTGCCATTACGCGAATTGCTTCTGTGTTACGCAGCGGAGCGTGGCAATTTGCGACGACTGAAGGGCTCAACCCGACACAAGTGGATATTCTCGAAGCGCTGCGGTCACGACGAGCAGGTGTACGTTTATCATGGATAGCCCAGCATCTGGGCGTAACGGCCGCCAGCGCGAGTGACTCCATCACTTCGCTCACAGCTAAAGGATTAATTGAAAAGGGACGTGACTCTGAAGACGGACGCGCTGTGGCATTGAGGCTAACGAGATCAGGGCAAGACTTGGCTGCAAGGATTTCCAACTCGGTCAGTTTTGCGCACGAAGCCGCTTCTGATCTTCCTCAGTCCACTCAGGATGCTTTGTTTGAATCTCTTCTGGTATTGATTGGTAAGCTGCAGCAGTCGGATCGATTCCCTGAAATTCGCGCCTGCGTCACATGCAAGCACTTTGCAGTAAACAGGCATCCTGATTCTGAAACGCCACACCATTGTATGTTGGTCGATGCGCCACTTTCTGTGAGCTCGTTGCGTCTTGATTGTCCAGAACATGATCAGGCCCAAACAACCGTCGCCGTTCAAAACTGGCGGGAGCTTGAAGGTGTTTAAATGCCGCCGCCGCTTTGCGTTTTGCTCTAAAACTTGTTAACAACCGTGCGCAAATTGTCGATGCCGATGTCATCGAATTGGGAACGGTGGGGGTCAACGATGAACAGATCGTCGAAATCATGGCTCACGTCGTATTAAACATTTTTACCAACTATGTCAATTTGGCTTTTAATGTGCCGATCGATTTTCCTAAAATAAATCTACGCGTAGCTGACTAGCTGCCAGCTTTGCTGGGAGCGGCCCAGGCTCTCCCAGCAATACTTAATTTTTAATCAGGAATAATTGTATGCCGAACATCAACTCAGTAGCTCCAGAACTACAAGTATCTCAATGGCTCAATACATTACGTTCTATTACGCTTGCAGATTTACGCGGACGCGTGGTCGTACTGCACGCATTCCAGATGCTATGCCCCGGTTGTGTGTCACATGGTCTGCCACAGGCTGCGGCTATCCATGAAACTTTTCCGGCAGCAGATGTTGCCGTGATTGGTATTCACAGTGTCTTTGAGCACCACAGTGCAATGACACCCGTGGCTTTAGAGGCGTTTCTTTATGAATATCGTATCCGTTTCCCAGTTGCTGTGGATCGACCATCAACAACGGGCAACATTCCCCATACGATGGAAGCATTTAATATGAGGGGCACACCGACGCTGATTCTTTTGGACCGGCAAGGACGCATTCGACTTAATCATTTCGGCCGCATAGATGATTTGCGCGTTGGGGCAACGATTGGCCAACTGCTGAGTGAGACTGCGATCGATCCCAATAGCGATCAATATCAAGAGCCACCTGCTATAGGGCGCGACGGTTGTGATGGCGAAGAGTGTGCTATTTCTGAAAATCAGAGATAAGCGAGTGCATGAGTCGCCCAACTTTACCATCAATATTAAGTGCTCTGAAATGCGGAATGGCGATCTTAAACTGGCAGTGACGATCAATGCACCGTGTCAGCATTAGAACGCGAAGCTGTCAGAGCAAGTTCACAGAATTCTGCATACGCTCAACCTACCAAGAGTGCTGTCTTCGGGTCATAGATCACTTCGGTGATTGATCCATCCCGAATGCGCTGAACCGCTTCGTCAATCACATGGAGTGGCACCAGGAACCATTCCCTCGGCTTCACCGGATTTCCGAAGCGGTCTTCGATGGTCAAGTCGAGCTGTGCTGCGCCGAACAGTCGGTGGAAGACATTTTCCAGCCTGATGCGGTTCAGGTTCTGGAGTTTGTAGGTGGCGACCACCTCCACGTCGGCCAACAGATAGGTGGCATCCTTTTCTGCGCCTGCGATGCGGCTTTCCACCTTTCCGCCAGTCACGCCGATCTTGTGGATCAGCTCGCGGTGCTCGGCGACGAATGGATGGCTGGACAGGCTGCGCAGCACATAGATGGTTCCGGTTTCGATGTCGTCTGGCTCTAGCGCATCGCCAAATAGCGGCCCCATGTCTGGTTCGGTCAGGCGACGGCCGGTCTCGTCCTTGTAGAGCGCCCGCTCCAGAGAACGCCGTAGCAAGTTGCTTTCCGTGCCATTGGCATAGATCACACGCAGGCGGGCATCATTTCTTCCGTAGGCAGATTTGATGTTTTCGCCAAGTTCGGCAACATATGCAAGCAGCCCGCCAACGATAAAATAGTTTCCGCTGGCAATGCTGGTATCGCGTCCGAAGCGCAGCGTTATGCGAACGCCCACTTTCAGCTCCCGCTCCACCTGCTCAAACAGCGGTTGGAACTTGTCAAAATCCACGCACGGCGTACGGTCGGCGATTTCCTCAGCCGCACGCTTTTCAACGCTGGAACGTACATGGCGCAGCACAGTGATGTCGTTCTGGTCGGCGAGCTTATCGCCAATACCCAACTCGGCCAGCAAAGCGTCTTCGTCCAACTCACTCACCTCTACCTGAGTCGCTGCCACACCAGACAACAGGCCGGGGCCATCCAGCCCGGCCAGCAGGGTTTGCACTTCTGGCAACTTGCGTAGCTGATCCAGGCGCACGGCATACAGGCGCTCAAAGATGTCACGGCCCTCGCCATGCAGCGGAACACGCCCATTGGCCTGATGGAAGCGCAGGATGTCCTTGAAGCCAGCGATGATGCGTTCTTCGCGCGGGGTTCGGCTGAAGACCTTGAGCGGGGCGACTTCTATACCCAGCGCATCCAGCAGTGCGTCATCGTCCATTCCTGTGCTGAGCGCAGTCGAAGTATCAGCCATTGCCGGACTTTCTTTGCGCCTGTGCCGCCTTCGCTTGTGCGCGGTAGCGCGCTAGCGCAGCCACGCCTTCAGCCATGCGTTTTTCCCACGCATCGGCAGAATTGATATCCGGCAGACGGCCACGCTCGTTCTTGAACTGCAAGGCACGTTTTGCCAGCTCGCGGGCTTCGTCTTCGGGGATGCTGACTTTCTTGGCGGCAATGCTGGCCTGTACCTGACGCAGCGATTTCTCATCCATCGCTTTCGCCAGCACAGCATAAGCGGCGTCGAACGGATTGATGCGGTCGATCAAGTCAATATCCAGGTCACGCACATTTACAAACTTACGCACCCCATCCAGCAAGGCTGTGCTGCCTTGCGCCGTGCCGCTACCATTTGCATCGGCCTGGGCCAAGGCCAATTTGGCCTGTTGGGTGATGTTCATCGCAGCAATAGCGTGCTGACGGATGGCCTCCTGGTCAATATCGCTCAAGTCCGGATAACGCTCGCGCACGATCTTGCCCATGCGCAACTGGGTCAATTCTTCGGGCAGCGTGTTCTCCTTGTCAAACAAGCCGCGCTCCAGCGCGGTCTTGTCTTGTAAAAAGCTGGTAACGACCTCATTCAAGTCCTCCTTGCAGATGCGTGTAGCTTCCGGGCTTTGCGGAGTTACCAGCCCGTTGATCTCGACGTGAATCTGGCCGGTGTCTGTGTTCACGCCAATGTTGTGGCCGCCATCCTTGTAGCCTTCCTCGCCATAATTGAAGCCTTCCTTTGGGCCAATGTTTTTTGGCGTGAACTCATAGCGCGGCGCCAGCACTTGCTCCATCAGCAGGCTGGCGGAAATGGCCTTGAGCATGTCGTTCACCGCCTCGGCCACAGCGGCCTGTTCGGCTGCGGGTTCGGCAATCAGATTAGTGAAGCGCGATCGTTCCTTGCCCTCGGCATCACGGGTGGCGCGGCCAATAATCTGTACGATTTCGGTCAGACTGCTGCGGTAACCAATGGTCAGCGCGTGTTCGCACCAGATCCAGTCAAAGCCTTCCTTCGCCATGCCCAGCGCGATGATGATATCTACGTGGTCGCGATCGTTCTTCTGTGCCGGATCTTTCAACGCAGTGAGTACTTTGGAACGCTTGGCCGGATCGCTGTCATCTACCAGGTCCGCCACTTTCAGGGTACAGCCATCACTAGTCTGCACCAGATGGAATCCGGTGGCCGGATCAACGCCTTTCCATTCGCCCAAGCCGTGCAGGATTTCATTTACCTCGCGCTCCTTATCTTTGAGGCTTTCGCGGGCATTCACATTGGGAATGTGGACAATGGTTTTCAATGCCGGGTCTAATACCTTGGTGATGGCATCAACGTAAGGGCCGGTGTAGAAAAAGTAACCAATGTCCAGAGATTTGAGCCATTGATAGCCGTTGAGCTGCTCGTAGTAGGTGTAGGTGATCGTCTCGAACCGAGCTTCATCTGTCGGCCCCAACACCGCTTCGCTGTCACCACGGAAGTAGGAGCCGGTCATCGCCACCAGATGCACCTTGTCGCGGGTGATGAACGCGCCCAACTGACTGCCCAGCTTGTTGTCCGGGTTGCTGGAAACGTGATGGAACTCGTCGATGGCGATCAGGCGGTTGTCGAATGCCGCTATGCCCAGCTCCTCCACCGCAAAGCGGAAAGTGGCGTGAGTGCAGACCAAAATCTTATCGGTACTTTCCAAAAACTTGCGCATCGCGTCCACCTTAGACTTAGCCACGCGAGGCTCATCCACGCCGGGGGCATTGCACAAGTTCCACTGCGGCGCCACCTGCCAGTCCCAATAGAAGCCATATTGGTTCAGCGGTTCGTCGGCGAAGCTGCTGCCGATGGACCGCTCCGGCACCACGATGATGGCCTGCCGCAAGCCCTGATTGTTGAGCTTGTCCAGCGCGATGAACATCAGCGCACGGGATTTGCCCGAGGCCGGTGGCGATTTGATCAGCAGGTATTGTTCGCCCCGCTTGGCATAGGCGCGTTCCTGCATGGCGCGCATCCCTAGCGCATTGGCCTTGCTGGAAGCGCCAGTGCGCGCCGTAGTGATGGAAACCGATGGCACGGTATAGGCGTTGGTGGGATTGGCCGGGTTAGTCATTGTGAATTGTCCTCCGTGGTTATGTCGTCGCCTGCCAGTTCGTGCTCGATCTGCTCGATGCTGGGGCAATTGTGCAGCAGTCTGCTGCACAAATTTCCCATCCGGCTAGACCCAATAATTGTTCACTTTAGAAAAATTCCGTTCGCCCTGAGCTTGTCGAAGGGCTCCAGTTGCGAAGGGGTGGTTCGACAAGCTCACTATGAACGGTTAAGTGAACAGCATTACGGCTAGATCAATGAGTTAAATCCGGCTAATCCATTAGCCCGGCCATTCCTTGTCACCCTCGCGAAAGCGGGGGGCAGGCGGGAATCCAGCAAAATAAACTGCCCGTGAAGCGGACAAAACGAACCGCTTGCGGTAAGTTTGAGGAGCGGCCAAACCTTGAAATTGCGCGGCGAAAACCCCTTCATGTTGAGAAAGGCCGCGAGTTCAGGGTGGGAGGCGCTTCATTTATGCTCATCTTTGTCCTCAACCTCAAGACGCAGCTCCAAACGCGGAACATCGGCAGAAGTCGGGATATCTTCGCGCAGGGGGAAATCAGCAAAACGTCCCGCCAATGCCAAGCCATCGAACGCGGTTTTTGCTGCGTTCTTCCCGACACCGGTCATTATGACCAAACGCTGCTGTGCCTCCATGAATTCCCCTATCGGTAAATTTCGCGCCGGTTGCCAATCTGCACCACGAGCACGCGCAATACACCGTCCTGAATGTCGCAAATCACCCGGCAGTCGCCCACGCGATAACGCCAGAAACCACCCAGCGAGCCGGTCAGCGCTTTGCCTGAGTCGCGCGGATTTTCCCGTCCGGCGACCCGCTCATCCATAAAATCAACGATGCGACGCGCCGTCTGCTTGTCCAGCTTGCGTAGCTGCCCTTTGGCTGTCTCCGCATAATCAATTGTCCAGGCCAAGGTCTTTTCTCACGTCAGCAGCGGAATGCACCTGTTCTTGTCCCTTGCGGACACGCTCCAGCACGTCGGCGGCAAGATAATAGTCCTCCATTTCCTCGATGCCCCGCTCGATGATTTCGCGCAGGTAGTACGCCTTGGTGCGCCCGGTATGGGAGGCAAGGTAATCAAGCCTTTGCTCGATTTCAGGAGCAAGGCGAATCGAAGTTGCCATATTAAGAGTCTCCAGTTGAATGCGTGTATTCACTGTATCACAGCGCTATTATTTTGACCAGCCGTGGCCACCCTGCTTGCAACGCCGCTACTTGCGGCCTTTGCCCTGCTTGCCTGAACGAGCTGTCATTTTGGTATAAAGCTCAAACAGTTTTTCCAACCGCTCGGTGTCGTTCTTGAAGTGACGGCCGATGTAGATGCGCTCCAGCACTTCGTCGTTGCGTTCGTGGGCGCGGCGCAGATTCTCCGGCATGTTGTCCGGGTCGTACAGGTCGGCGATGGTGGCGGGGAAATGCGCTTCGCGGGCTAGCAAGATAGCTTCGGCGCAGGCAGTCAGGTCAGCCTTGTTTTGTTCGGTGAGCAGCGGCACGGGGAAGGTGTTCCAGCCGAGGGTGTTGGAGTACGAAAAATCCGTTCGCATCCGCACGCAGACTGTGCCAATCCAGACCCAATGCAGGCGTGAAGCAATCAGCGCCATGTTCCAGAGGGGGGCGTCGTAAAGGGCATACATTTTGTTAGTAACCGTTTGGTCACTGCTTAGCAAGCCGCACGGCAAGAAGGGGCGGCTTTCGGAAGAAATAGCGGCCACCCCTATCGTATGTCGCACCCCAATATTCATTTCCCGCATTTGATGCGCCCGCGCAGCCATTTGATTGGCACCGCTATCGCGACTCCTCAGCCGCATTGCTCGCACCTTTTCAATGCGCTGCCGAATGGCATCAATACCCATCGCTTCTTCGAGATGGACATCCTCAATCCACAGGCAATAGCGCTCCAGGCCGCGAATGAACTCTGCCGAGCCGTAGATACGGCGGATAAAACGGGCATGTTGTTCTGGTGTTAGGCCAAGTGCATCGACTTCATCTCTGGATAGCAGCAGATGACCGCCATCATAGGGCATGTTGCCACGTAACATTTCTGACAATTCACCCAAAGGGCGAGGTGCCTTTTCCACCATCACATTGGCTCCGGGCACCAGGTAGGCATTGATGTGCTCTACCTCCTTCACAACATCCACCGCGTCGCTCTTACCGCTATTGGCGATGGAATATAAGCTGCGCGGTGTTTTGCTTTGCGACGACAGTCCCAGGATCACCACGGTCACGCCCGCGTTATGGCTGGCCAGGTTGGCCCATTTGAACGAGGTGTGCGCAAATACGATCTTGTTGCCGGTATTGAAAACCAGCGGCCAAAGAATGGGGACTTGCTGTCCTTGACAGATGGAGTTGGTGGACACGAACGCAGCAGCAGCATTGGTCTTGGTGCCGTAATCGGCGGCTTTCATGAACCAGCCCGCCACATAGTCCAGCGACTTCCAGTTCTTGGTGCGGTTGGCAAAGATGGCTTGCAAATCCGCCTTCTGTTCGTCCGTCTGCCAAGTCGAACCCAGATACGGCGGATTGCCACAGATATATGTCTCGCCGCCTTCGTTCGCGAAGTCGATTTCCGTTTGATTGAGCGGCGTGCCGAATAAGTCATCGGCGAGCATTTTCACGCCCGTCCCCGTGGGCGGGCAGACACTCAACCAATCAAGCCTCAACGCATTGCCGCAAACAATCCAGTTCTGCGCATCCAGCGGCAAAAACTCCGCCAGCGCGTCCTTCTGTCCGCGATACAGCACATCGCACTGGAACTCAGTGATGATGAGCGCCAGACGGGCAATCTCCGCCGGGAAGTCGCGCAGTTCGATACCTCGGAAGTTGGTCAGTGGTATCTCGCTGCCCAAATGCGGCTCTCCCCGGCGGCGGTTGATTTCCGCCTCGATTTCGCGCATCTGTTTGTAGGCGATGACGAGGAAATTGCCGGAACCGCAGGCTGGGTCAAACACACGGATGCGCGCCATGCGCTTGCGCAGGTTCAGTAGCTTGATTTTGTTATCGCCCGCCTCTGCCAACTGCGCGCGCAGGTCGTCCAGGAACAGAGGATTCAGCACCTTAAGGATGTTGGGCACGCTGGTGTAGTGCATGCCCAATGCGCCGCGCTCTTCGTCGTCGGCCACGGCCTGGATCATGCTGCCGAAGATGTCCGGGTTGATCTGTTGCCAGTTCAGATTACCGGCATGGATCAGGTAGGTGCGCGCCATGCGGGTGAAGCGCGGCACGTCGGTCGTGCCGGAAAATAGGCCACCGTTCACATAGGGGAAGCCATTGGCCCAGTTTGGCAAACGGGGTTGGGCATAGTCGCGCTCGGCGACCTTGATGTTCATGGCGCGGAAGATAGCTTGCAGCACTTCGTGAGTGTTGCTGCCATCGCGCTCGCTCATTTGCTCGATGGTGTGGGTGAACAAGCCTTCGCCGTTGAAAATGTCGGTGTCTTCGGCAAAGAAGCAGAACACGAGCCGGGCCATGAAATGATTCATGTCGGCACGGCGCTCGTCTGTGGCCCAGTCCGGGTTTTCGCGCAGCAGTTCGACGTAGAGCTTGTTCAGGCGCCCGGTGGCGCGCACGTCGACGGGGTTGTCCTTGATCTCCTTGACGGTGGAGATACCGGCCAGCGGCAGGAAGAAGCCAAAATGGTTGGGGAAATCCGGATAGGTGCAGGCGATGGTTTCGCCACCGGCCAGATCTTCGGCTTCCAGGGTTTGCCCGTCGGTGGCGAGGATGAACTTGGCACGAGCTTTAGTGGTGGTCAGACTGGCGCGCAATGCCTTGAGGGAAGCACCCACGGTGCCGCTTTCACATACGGCGATATGGATGTTGTTGCGCTGAAGCACGCCACCAGGCACATCAGAAGTATTGTTGTTGCCAGTGCGCAGGCGTTTAAGGGCTGTGTCCTTATTGCCGAAAGCGGCCAGAAACTCAAACGGAAACTCTGTCGCATTGAAAGGCTGAAGAGCCAGTTCTGAAATGGCTTCCTCGATTTCTACTGCATTCATGGAGCATCTTGCCTGTGTGATTTTCCCCCGCTCGTATTCGACTGAGGTTCAGTGACTGACGTGGCACTGAGGGGCACCATTGTAAATGATTGTTTGTGAGACCTCGTAGTGTTTTACGATCTGGCTAACCGGGATGACTGGACGTATACCAGCCGCCCAGACAGCCCAATGGCACCGCGAAAGCAAGATCACCTTGCGCCAGCATGGTGTAGAAAAGAAACCTGCGCTCATCATCACCTCGGAAGAGTTGCTCAGTTTGCGGGAGAAGTTGCATCTGTCACGAACCGTATTCGCCCAGATACTTGCGCACTAACGAACGCACATTGGAAAACTGGGAACAAGGCGGAGCTAGTCCGAATGTCCAAGCTGCAATTTTGATCCGTATGGTTGAGCGCTACCCGGACACGGTTGAGCGTTTGTCTGCCATTTGATTACTGGCTGATTGGCACCTGCGCCAACATTTTTGCTGTATGGGCGCGGACAAGCGGCTCAATCTGCGGCCAGACGGTGCGCTGTGCCAAGCGGATGTCGTAATCGCTTTGTAGATCGAGCCAGATTTCCGGGGATACGCCGAAATACTTGCCAAGGCGCAATGCAGTATCGGCAGTGATCGAGCGCTTGCCATTCACAATTTCACTGATGCGATTGGGCGGTACACTTACATCTCTTGATAACGCATTGATGCTGACGCCCATGGGCTTCATGAATTCTTCCAACAAAATCTCGCCGGGCGGAATAGGATCGAGTAATTTTTGAGTCATAGTATTTTCCTTTAGTGATAGTCCACGATTTCCACATCATAAACATCGCTGTCTGACCACTTAAAGCAGATGCGCCACTGGTCATTGATGCGGATGCTGTATTGCCCTTTGCGATTTCCTTTAAGTGCTTCCAGACGATTGCCGGGTGGTTGCTTCAAGTCGTCGAGCGTTCGTGCGCGATGCAAATAAAGCAACTTGCGACGGCTAGGGCGTTCAATCGAACGAAATCGCGCAACCAGAATATCGTGGAACAGTTTTTCGGTGTCAGCGCATTTGAACGACTTAATCATGATATATGGTATGACGCATCGCGTAATATGTAAAGCGGCATGACCATAATTACCGCGCACGTGTAATGGTGTTTTTTCAGCTGGCTACGTCAGACTGCAGTGGGTTTGCTGACACAAAAGCGATGCTCTTAATGCAAGATCTCTTCACGGTCTTGCGAGGGCATGACTGTGGAGATTTTTTGGTGACTTGAGCAGGTCCAGTGACTGTGCAATTTATTTTGCAGCCACACTTTGATAAGTGACTGGTATGGCACATCACGAGAATTCGCTGCGGCTTTAGATGGAATCCAGAAGATGCTGGGGCAGCCGCAGTGAAATCGTTTTTGTCGTAGGCTTCAAGTTAGGTAGCACAACTCGTCGGGCTTCGTCCAATCTAAATAATTTGTGGAGTTGTGCTTTTCTTAAAAGCTTGCTCTTCCACCGCAGGGGCAAATTTTGAAATTGGTTTAACATGTATCTAGCCGAAATAACGCGAATTTTTTCATTCCGGCAGGACATGTCACTGTAAGGCTACGAGCAGATTTATGTTGCCACGCCCTGATCACGCAGATATTCCTCATACGTACCATGGTAATCGGATATACCTTGTGGGGAAATTTCGATAATGCGCGTAGCGAGTGAAGTTACAAATTCACGGTCATGACTGACAAATATCAGCGTGCCTTTGTATTCAGTCAGCGCGGTGTTGAGCGATTCGATGGATTCCATGTCAAGGTGGTTGGTTGGCTCATCCATCAACAATACGTTGGGTCTTTGCAGCATGAGTTTGCCGAACATCATGCGTCCTTTTTCGCCACCGGACAGCACCTTTACACTTTTTTTGACATCGTCGCCGGAGAACAGCAAACGTCCGAGAACGCTGCGTACCTTTTGATCGTCATCTCCCTCGCGTCTCCAATATGTCATCCAATCGGTAAGGACCTCATCTTTGGCGAAGTCATGCGCGTGATCTTGTGCGAAGTACCCGACGTTGGCCTTGTCTGTCCATTTAATGGTGCCGTTATCTACTTCAAGATCGCCCGCCAGGCAGCGTAGTAACGTAGTCTTGCCAATACCGTTGGGGCCGATAATGGCGACGCGCTCACCGGCCTCAACACGGAAATTAAAATTAGAAAATAACGGGCGATCAAAACCTTTGCTCATCTTTTGCACTTCTACCGCAATGCGATGTAGTTTCTCGCGCTCATCATAGTCAAAGCGGATGAAGGGGTACTGGCGGGTAGATGGCTTAATGTCTTCGATTTTGATTTTGTCGATCTGTTTCGCCCGGGATTGTGCCTGGGTTGATTTGGATGCATTCGCCGAGAAGCGTGCCACGAAGGCTTTTAGTTCAGCGACCTTCTCCTTGGCGCGGGCGTTGTCGGTGGCGAGTTGCGTGCGCACGGTCAAGGAGGCAAGCATGTAATTGTCATAATTGCCGGGAAAAGTGGTGATTTTGCCGTAGTCCAGATCGGACATATGGGTACACACACTGTTCAGGAAATGGCGATCATGCGAGATGATCACCATGGTGCTTTTACGGGCGTTCAGCAAGTCTTCCAGCCAACGTATGGTGTTGATGTCGAGGTTGTTGGTCGGTTCGTCCAGCAACAAAATTTCAGGATCGGCAAATAGTGCTTGAGCTAACAGTACACGTAATTTAAAACCGGGTGCTATCGCACGCATCGGCCCATTGTGCAGCTCCTGGGGGATTCCGACACCGTTCAGTAATTCGCCCGCGCGCGCTTCGGCCGTGTAGCCATCGAATTCGGCGAATTTCGCCTCAAGGTTGGCGGCGTGCATGTAATCTTCTTCGCTGGCATCCGGGTTTGCATAGATGGCATCGCGCTCCACCATGACTTCCCACATTTCGGCGTGTCCCATCATCACTACTTCTGATACGGTATTGTCCTCAAAGGCGAATTGGTCCTGGCGCAGCTTGCCGAGGCGTTCGCCCTTGTCCAGCATGACATTACCGGAAGTTTGCGCCAGATCCCCGCCTAAAATTTTCATGAAGGTGGATTTGCCGCAGCCATTTGCGCCGATCAGGCCATAGCGATTGCCATCGCCGAATTTTACAGAAACGTTTTCGAACAGCGGCTTGGCGCCGAATTGCATAGTGATATTAGCGGTAGATAACATGGCGTACTCAAAAAATTAAGGCGCACATTCTACCATGTGTGCGGCTCACACCGGTCAGGGCGGCTGGGCTACAATGCCCGCTTTGCATTTCTTCTTAATAGTCCATATATTAAAGACACTATGATTCCACATCTTACTACTGCCCTAAATGGTCCACTGCTTGATCTTGAACGGCGGATGCTCGACGCACAGCCCACTATCGAGCACTGGTTTCGCTCGCAATGGGCAGAGCGCACCATTCCGTTTTACACCTCGGTGGATTTACGCAATAGTGGTTTCAAGCTGGCACCGGTGGATACTAATTTGTTCCCGGGCGGCTTTAATAACCTTAATCCGGATTTTTTGCCGCTGTGTGTGCAAGCTGCACAAAGCGCGATTGAAAAAATTTGCCCGGAAGCTCGCGGTGTACTACTGATTCCCGAGAATCACACACGTAACACGTTTTACCTGCAAAACGTGGCTCAGCTCGCTCTGATTCTTAAACGGGCGGGTATGAATGTGCGTATTGGCACCATGTTGCCGGAAATTACTCAGGCCACCAAACTGGCATTGCCCAATGGCAGCGCACTCACGCTGGAACCTTTGCAGCGTAAAGGAAATCGTTTGGCGCTGGACAAATTCGACCCCTGCGTGGTGCTGCTCAATAATGATCTTTCCGCTGGCGTGCCGGACATACTGAAAGATCTGGAGCAGACCACGCTGCCACCGCTGGCGGCGGGTTGGACCACGCGGCGGAAGTCGCAGCATTTTAGTGCCTATGACCGCGTTGCAGCCGAGTTTGCCAAGTTACTCGACATAGATCCCTGGCTGATTAATCCCTATTTTGCTAGCTGCGGCCAGGTTGATTTTAAGCAGAGTTCCAGTGAGGAGTGTTTGGCCATGCATGTGGACAGTATTTTGCAGAAAATGCGAATGAAGTATGCTGAATACGGCGTCAAGGAAGCTCCATTTGTTATCGTCAAGGCCGATGCTGGCACGTATGGTATGGGTATCATGACGGTGAAAGACGCCAGCGAAGTGCGGAGCCTCAACCGCAAACAGCGCAACAAAATGGCCGTGGTGAAAGAAGGCATGCACGTTTCCGATGTGCTGGTGCAGGAAGGTGTCTATACCTTTGAGAGCATCAATGATGCAGTAGCCGAGCCAGTGGTGTATATGGTCGATCATTTCGTGGTGGGCGGTTTTTATCGCGTGCATACCGGGCGCGCCGTGGATGAGAATCTCAATGCACCGGGCATGCACTTTGTTCCGTTGGCGTTCGATACCAGCTGTATTTTGCCAAATCCGGATTGCGCACCGGACGATATGCCGAACCGTTTCTACGCATATGCTGTCGTGGCCAGAATTGCACTGCTGGCGGCGGCATTAGAACTGGAAGAAATGGAAGCTTGATTTAAGTCTACTGATTGTTTTTTCTTGTTTTATGTCTAGGAGTTTGAAGTGATCGGAATTTTATTGATAACCCACAATGGCCTCGGTGATAGCCTGGTGGATTGTGTACGGCATGTCATGGGCGATGTGTCGCTTAATTTGAGGGTATTGTCGGTTCTGGCAGATGACGATCCTCAGCGTAAAGAAGAGGAAGGACGGGAGCTCATGGCGCAATTGGACACAGGAGAAGGTGTGTTGATGTTATCCGACCTGATCGGTGCGACCCCGTGCAATATCGGACGGCGGCTGTTTCAGCCTGGCCGAGCGGTCGGTGTGGCGGGAGTAAACCTGCCTATGTTGTTGCGCGCAGTTTGCTATCGCCACAAGCCGCTGGCCGAAGTCGCTCAGAAGGCATTGGAAGGGGGCCGTGAATGTATTGTTTTAATGGATACGGATGAGGGATGCCATGTTGAATCAAGATGCACTAATCATTAACAAGCTGGGGCTGCATGCGCGTGCTTCGTCCAAGCTGACACAACTTGCTTCAAAGTTTCCCTGCGAGGTATGGATGTCACGTGCGGGTCGGCGTGTGAACGCAAAAAGTATTATGGGTGTAATGATGCTGGCCGCTGCCAAAGGAAGCACCATTAACATTGAAACCAGCGGCGACAAAGAGAGAGAGGCGATGGATGCAATCGTTGCTCTGATTAATGATTATTTTGGAGAAGGTGAATGAGTTTTACCCTGCATGGCATTCCAGTCTCCAGTGGTATTGCCATCGGCCATGCTCATCTTCTTTCGCACACCGTATTGGAAGTTGTGCACTATGTGATGCCTAAATATCTGGTGCATGAAGAAATTGCGCGCTTCGACGCTGCAATGGAAAGCACGCGCCAGGAACTAGCCGGATTGCGCAGCAATCGTCCGCTGCATGCCGCTGCCGAGTTCGATGCTTTTCTCGATCTGCATTTGATGATTTTGGCCGATGAGCACATCGACCTGGCATCGCGCAAAATGATAGAGCGCGAACAATGCAATGCAGAATGGGCGCTCAAGATACAGATGGATGCTTTGGTAGCTCAATTCGAGGCGTTTGACGATGTCTATCTGCGTGAGCGTAAAACTGACGTAGTGCAGGTAGTAGAGCGCGTGCTTAAGAAGCTTACCGGCCAGCCGGGTTATGTGCCGCCTGCCACCCTGCCGGGCGTGAAAATGATTTTGGTAGCGCACGATATTAGTCCGGCTGATCTGATCCAACTTAAGCCGCACCAATTTTCCGCCATCCTTACCGATTTGGGCGGTGCCACCTCGCACACCGCTATCATAGCCCGTGGTCTGAGTACGCCCTGTGTGGTGGGTTTGCATCGTGCGCGCCAGCTGATGCGTGAAAACGATCTGCTCATCGTGGATGGTGAGCAAGGTGTTGTTATTATTAACCCGGATGAACAAGTTCTTGTTCAATACAAACTGTTTCAGAACCAATGGGAAGAAAAACGGAAAAAACTTAAGTGTCTCAAATCCACGCCTGCTATTACATTGGACGGTACTGCTATTGAGCTGCACGCGAATATTGAGCTTCCCCACGACTTGGCGGAAGTTTATGACAATGGCGCTACTGGTATAGGCTTATTTCGCAGCGAATTTTTGTTCCTGAATCGTGATGTCCTGCCGGATGAAGAAGAACAATTTGTAGCTTACCGCGCTGTGGCAGAAGGAATGAAAGGACTGCCCGTAACCATTCGTACCTTTGATCTTGGTGCTGACAAACAACTTAATGGTGCACAACGGGTTGCCAGCAACCCCGCATTGGGGTTGCGCGCTATTCGGCTGTGCCTGGTTGAGCCGCAATTATTTCGTACTCAATTACGTGCCTTGCTACGCGCTTCGCACTATGGCAACGTAAAAATACTGATACCTATGCTTTCCGGTGTGTCGGAGATTAACCAGACCCTGCAATTCATCGGTCATGCCAAGCAAGGCCTGGATGATGAGGGTATTCCCTATAATCGTGAGATACAAATTGGCGGCATGATAGAAATTCCTGCCGCTGCTCTGGTGCTCGACGTGTTTATCAAGAAGCTGGATTTCCTTTCCATCGGTACCAACGATTTGATTCAGTATACGTTGGCAATAGACCGAACAGATGAAGAGGTAGCTCACCTGTATGATCCGTTACATCCCGCTGTTTTATACCTGCTGGCGCACGTTATTGGTAATGCCAATAAGGCGGGCATTCCAATTTCGGTATGCGGAGAAATGGCCGGTAATGCCGACTACGCTCGTCTGCTGCTCGGTCTCGGCTTGCGTCACTTTTCCATGAATCCAGCGCAGCTGCTCAGTGTGAAACAGCGCGTACTTAACACAAGCCTGCCAGAGCTTGTTACGCTGACGCAAAGAATATTGCGTGCGAACGATCCGTTAAAAATACGCGGGTTGCTGGAAAAATTGAACGCTGCTCAATAAGTTAAGCAAAAATATTTAATCATCGAATTTCTTCAGCTTGAAGGGGAGCCACACCAGCACGAATTACCGCTTCATCAAGGGCGGGCGAACAAAGCTCGATGAAACGGTATGCAAAGTTGCGCAGATAGTGTCCGTGCCGCAAAGCGATATAAGTAACGTTCTTGCCAAACAAGTGTGTGCTGTCGAGCAAACGAAGCCCAGTATCCTTGGATGGATTGAATGCCATTGAGGCAATGATCCCAATGCCCAGTCCCAGTTCTACATACGTTTTGATTACGTCCGCATCCAGTGCCGACATGACGATGTCTGGCTCCAGCCCCGCCGCAGCGAAGGATTGGTCTATTCCGGCCCGTCCGGTTAGGCCATCGTGGTAGGTGATGATGGGATATTCTGCAACAGCCTCCAGCAAGATCGGATGAACACTCTCTAACGGATGTCCGACAGGCACAATGACCGCATGGTGCCATGAATAATAGGGAAATATATCGAGCCCGGTAACATCGGAAAGTCCTTCAGTGGCCACGCCTATGTCTGCCTGGCCATCCAGCAGCATGGAAACTATTTCATTAGGGCTGGCCTGGTGTAGTTTTAGATGTACCTTGGGAAATGCTTGCTTGAAGTCTGTCACTACTCGAGGCAGGGCGTAGCGCGCTTGGGTATGCGTGGCAACCAGGGTAAGGCGACCTTCATCACGTCCGCTATATTGGTTAGCCAAATTCGTTATATTTTTCGCATCCAATAGAATACGATTAACAATTCCTACCAGCTCACGTCCCGGTTCGGTTAATCCCAGCAGCCGTTTACCCTTTCGCACGAATAACTCAATGCCCAGTTCATCCTCCAAATCCTTGATGTGTTTGGAGACGCCTGACTGAGAAGTGAACAGCGCGTTAGCCGCTTCGGTGAGATTGAAATTACTTGCGACCGTTTCGCGGATAATGCGCAATTGTTGAAAATTCATGACTTCCTCCGTTATGCTTCGAACACCTTAATCTGGCGGGGTCGGATGAACACTTCGTCACCTACAGCCACAGGGGTGAGGTTGAAACGTTCGCGATTGAGCTCGATCTCCACCACTTCACCATCTTGCCCGATTGCTGTTTCCAGTCGTACCACCGACCCGATGGCGCGCACTTGCTTTACCACTACCGGCAGGGAAGATTGCTGCGGTATCAGACTGATGTCAATGTCATGCGGGCGTACGTAGGCTACGGCATCGCCTTGTTGTTGCGTCCAAAGAGCATGAGTCCGGCTGTGAAATAAATTCACATTGCCGATGAATTGATACACGAAAGGTGAGGCAGGATTGGCATATACGTCATCGGGTGAACCCACTTGTTCAATGTTGCCTTTGTTCATTACCACGATGCGGTCTGCCACTTCCAGGGCTTCTTCCTGATCGTGAGTGACGAATACGCTGGTGATATGAAGTTCGTCATGTAAGCGACGCAACCAGCGGCGTAGTTCTTTGCGAACCTTGGTATCCAGCGCGCCGAATGGCTCATCCAGCAGCAAAATTTGTGGTTCAACTGCCAATGCGCGTGCCAAAGCGATGCGTTGTCGTTGGCCTCCGGAAAGCTGTGCTGGATAACGATCCGCCAGCCAATCGAGTTGCACCAGTTGTAACAGCTCATGTACGCGGCGCTTAATCTCGGTTTCGTTGTGGCGTTCCTTTTTCGGCTTCACGCGGAGACCGAAAGCAACATTTTCGAACACGGTCATGTGGCGGAACAGCGCGTAATGCTGAAACACGAAACCGACATTACGTTCACGGGCATCGCGCTGATCAACGTCCTTGCCATGAAAAAGTATTTTGCCGGAATTCTGTACATCCAGTCCGCCGATAATGCGCAGCAACGAGGTTTTGCCACATCCAGAAGGGCCCAATAACGCAAGCAATTCGCCACTATTTACTTCGAGATTGATGTTATTTAGTGCAGTAAAATTGCCGAATTGCTTATTCAAATCCTGAATAGTGATGCTCATTCCGTTTCTCCATGAGGAAGTCTGTCGCCATTGCTCTTGACCTTAAATTCGACGATTGACTTGGCGAGCAACGTAACCAACGCTAATAAGGCCAGCAGTGAGGCCACGCTGAAAGCTGCAACAAAGTTGTATTCGTTGTAAAGAATCTCTACGTGCAGCGGTATGGTGTTGGTCATACCTCGAATGTGCCCGGACACCACTGACACCGCGCCGAATTCACCCATCGCACGGGCATTACAAAGAATCACACCATACAGCAGACCCCATTTGATGTTGGGCACGGTGACGCGCCAAAAGGTTTGCCAGCCGGAAGCGCCTAGCGATACCGCCGCTTCTTCCTCTTCTTTGCCTTGTGCCTGCATCAGCGGAATTAACTCCCGTGCAATGAAAGGAAAGGTAACGAAAATGGTGACCAACACGATGCCCGGCACAGCAAAAATAAGCTTGATGTCATGTTCCTGCAGCCATGGCCCGAACCAGCCCTGCGCGCCGAACAGTAGTACATAAATCAGGCCGGACACTACCGGGCTGACGGCAAACGGCAGATCAATCAGTGTGATCAATACACTTTTTCCGCGAAATTCGAATTTGGCAATAGCCCAAGCCGCCGCAACCCCAAACACCAGGTTGGCTGGCACCGCAATAGCGGCTGCAATCAAGGTTAATTCGATAGCTGACCACGCATCCGGGTCTTGCAATGCTGCCCAGTAAAGAGTCCAGCCTTTGCCCAGCGCTTCGTAGAACACAGCAAATAACGGTATACCGAGAAAAAGCACCAAATATGACAGCGCAACAGTGATGAGTACCAGCGTCACCGCTTTGGATTCATGCGTGGCGATTTTTCGATTGTTAATCAATTGATGAGGTGAAGACATTATCTAATTTCCCGGCGGTTGCTCCACCATTGCAAGCCATTGATAGCCAATAACAGAGCGAATGAAATTATCAGCATGACCAGGGCAATTGCTGTGGCGCCTGCATAATCGTATTGCTCCAGTTTGGCGACAATTAGCAATGGCGCGATTTCTGAAATGAACGGCATGTTGCCCGCAATGAAAATGACTGAGCCATATTCACCAATCGAGCGAGCGAAAGCTAATGCGAAACCCGTCAACAAAGCGGGATATATCGAAGGAAAAATAACTCGACGGAATACATCCCAGCGACTTGCACCCAGGCTCGCGGCTGCCTCTTCTATTTCGGCCTCAACATCAGCCAATACTGGCTGTACCGTGCGCACCACAAAGGGTAAGCCGATGAAAGTGAGCGCCACCACTATGCCAAGCGGGGTGTACGCTATTTTGATGTCATGCTCGGCAAAGTAGTGGCCGATCCAGCCATTAGGCGCATACAGCATGGCTAGAGTGATGCCCGCTACCGCGGTAGGCAAGGCAAATGGCAAATCTACCAACGCATCCACTAGGCGCTTGCCGGGGAAGGTATAGCGCACCAGTACCCATGCAACCACCAGACCAAAAATGGCATTTAGTACCGCAGCAGCAAAGGACGCGACAAAGGTGACACGCAGCGAGGCTAGCACTCGATCGCCTGTGGCCACTTCCCAAAAACCGTCCCAGCCTAGTGTCGCTGTTTTGAAGAACAGTGAAGATAGCGGGATCAGTACGAGCAATGAGAGATACAAAAGTGTGAAGCCAAGTGCCAGATTGAATCCCGGCAACACGCTGTGCGCTTTGAATGGCGCCATCAAATTATCCTTTAATCAAATCAGTCATGCAGTGTATAGACGCCAGGAACATAGTAAAAATCATAAATTCAGCTTTGCTTATCGTATTTGGGAATAAGCACGGTATGTAGAGATGCAATACTTAACAGAATCTAAAAGCGTCAAAGACATAATTCCTTTCTATTTTCATTAAAGCTTGCTATTCTGTCTGTCTATAAATAGAATGATTCTCATTATCAAATTACGATGAATAGATATGAATATTCCTCCAATGCCAGAATAGATTGCTTGAGATAGTGAGCAAACCTTCAACAAAATAAAAATAGATAAGGAAAAATATCATGTCATCAAGAATCAAAATAATGTCATTGCAAGCTGTAGCAATCGCCGTGCTAGCGGCGCTCGTCTATATAGCATTCACAAGTCCTGCGAATGCCGCAGCTGAGACAAAAGATAGCCAGACCGGGCGGCATACGAGCAATCTTACTAAAAATAAAAGCGAGCAGAGTTACTCGTCCAACGGATATGGAATGCACGGCGGTAGTCCATCACCAACAAAAATTACTGATCCGTACTCACCGTATGGCAATCCTTACGGTAACGCACCGACTAACAATCCTTACGCCTTACAGGTACCTGCTAATAACAAGTCAAAATGAACTGTCAACGTTTGAACAGGAAATGTAATGTCGCTTGAATTTATGCTTCAAGAAATGTTGCAACAAATTCGAGTTCGGGGCGGCGCAGAAACACATGTCGACGCATATTTGACTGAATGGCGCAGTGCTATTAAGAATTTTGGGAAACCTTTACCATGTCCCATTTGTTTTTTGAAAGGTGCGATTCAACGCTTAAACCATCTTGATGACGAAAAGGGCGTGGGTAAAGTCAGATGCACATGTTGTCGTAAGTATTTTGTATTCATAAATACAATGTAACGATCCACAAGTAATTTGGTAAACCTCGTTTATTCTCATTAAAGCTTGCAATCTACTTCATCGCCGCTTAAGAAATATAAGTCCGTCTATCTTCACGAAAACTTGAAGCCATTTTCATCTATTATCAGAATTATTCATCTTTCAAATAAAGAGGTATTTAATGAAAGACTGGGTCCCGGTATTTTTTGCGATATGCTCGGTTATCATTATCTTTGCACTGGTAATAGTTACTGTGGCTAGGCTTACCAATTAATCTTTGTGGGTTAAGTTCCCCGCCGCTTTGCGGGTAAGCATTCCGAATGAGCGAACAGTTGTGGGATGGTGAATCTGGATGGAAGGTTTTTTTGCAAAACCAGTTGGGAAACATGGAGAAGCCATGATAGGCAAGTACGTTAAGAATCAAGGCGATGAGTATCATAAATTGCACTCGAACCATCAGCTTGCGCTGCTTTGAGATTTGAGATATGTGCGAACTGCTCGGCATGAACTGCAATGTCCCCACTGATATTTGTTTTTCCTTCACCGGCTTCCAGAAACGAGGCGGAGAAACGAGCATACATGCTGATGGCTGGGGCATCGCTTTTTTCGAGGGTAAGGGAGTGCGGCTATTTTTAGATCCAAAACCTTCAGCGCAATCGCCTATTGCTGAACTGGTGCGCAACTATCCTATCCATTCCCTCAACGTCATCGCGCATATTCGTAAGGCAACACAAGGCCTGGTGTCGTTGGAAAACACCCATCCGTTTGTGCGCGAGCTGTGGGGCCAGTATTGGGTTTTTGCGCACAACGGTAATTTGCCGCAATTCCAGCCTGAGTTATATGGTGGCTTTGTTCCTGTGGGAAACACTGATAGTGAACGTATTTTTTGCTGGTTGCTGCAAAGTCTGAGAATTCGTTTTAATGACACACCGCCAACGCGTGATGTTCTATTTGCCGCACTGCATGAGCTAACCGACCAGCTTGCGGGCATGGGCATTTTTAACTATCTCTTGTCTAATGGCGAATGTCTTTTCGCGCATTGCTCTACCGAATTAAACTATCTTATCCGCCATAGCCCATTCAATGTGGCGCATCTCAAGGATGAGGATATGACAGTTGATTTCAGCCGTGTGACCACGCCTAATGATCGCGTGGCTATCATCGCCACCGTGCCGCTGACCGATAACGAGCCTTGGCAAGCCATGATGCCGGGCACATTGTGGATGTTCCATGAGGGGGCGGCTGTCGCACAACTTGTTACGACTCCCAGCCCGATAAAATCGCTGGCCGAAGATTTGCGTACCACGAATTAATTAAGGGGTTAATCGAGTGATTAATCGAGAAAATTTTCCGGTGTGTGGGCAAGCATTCCGAATGCCTGCGCGACTGCGTGATGAGTGATTTTTCCATTCACGATATTGAGTCCTTTGCGCAACGCAGCGTTATCCTTTAGTGCCTGTTTCCAGCCTTTATTTGCCAATTGCAGCACATAAGGCAAAGTTGCATTGGTTAGCGCCAGCGTGGAAGTGCGGGGTAGGGCACCGGGCATGTTCGCCACGGCATAGTGAATGACTCCCTCGACCACATAAATTGGGTTTTCGTGCGTGGTGGGATGGCTTGTTTCAATGCAGCCGCCTTGATCCACTGCAACATCCACGATCACCGAGCCTTGACGCATAGTCTTGAGATCATCGTAGCGTATCAGCTTGGGTGCTATGGCCCCGGTGATTAACACCCCACCGATGACAAGATCGGCGGTGGCAATCTGTTCCAGCAGATTGTGTCGATTGGAAAAAATCAACTGTACGTTAGCGGGCATGACATCACTCAGGTAGCGTAGCCGCTCCAGTGAGATGTCAAGGATGGTGACACTTGCGCCCAGACCTGCCGCCATTTTGGCGGCATTCATGCCCACTACGCCGCCGCCAAGGATGACAACATGTGCGGGTGGCACACCGGGGACACCCCCTAACAGAACACCCCGTCCACCATATGATTTTTCAAGGTATTTGGCTCCCTCATATACGGCCATGCGTCCGGCGACTTCAGACATGGGTGTCAGCAGTGGCAATTCGCGTGAAGGTAATTCAATCGTTTCATAAGCGATGCAGGTTGCACCAGAATCCAGATGTGCTTGGGTTAGTTTTTCATTAGCGGAAAAGTGAAAATAGGTGAACAGTGTTTGACCAGGCTTGATGTGCGGCCACTCTGACTCAATTGGCTCTTTAACTTTCACTATCAGATCGGCATCCGCCCATATTGTATGGGCATCGGAGACGATACATGCCCCTACTGCAAGATACTGCTCGTCCCTGAAGCCACTACCCAGTCCTGCACCTGCCTCGACCAGCACAGAATGCCCGGCCGCAATAAGTGATTCTGCGCCGGATGGAACCAGTGCGACACGGCTTTCGTTTGCTTTGATTTCTTTTGGTATTCCGATTTTCATATGATTGCCTTACCAAGGGGACCAAAGATAACAAAAAATATAAAACCATGAGTTGCTTATTTTTGCTTGTAAATATTGTCTACGACATATATTTTATCGCCGTATTTTAACTCAATGCGTAGCTTGCTCAGTCCGGCAATTTTGATGAGATTAAAGGGAAATGGCGTCATAGATATTTTGTTTCGGCGGCCGGTCTGGAAACTGGGCTATCGCCATTTGAGTGCCTCACGAGTTACTAATGCCTTCGAGGTACCCCGCAATAAACATTTCGCTCTGCCGGAGGTGAGTTTAATGATTAATTGTTTCATCGAAGACAAATTTTTTTGCCAATGTCATTGAGACATCAATAAACGCTACTCACAATAAGTCACAAAATCCCTACAAACTACGCCGCAATTATTAGCCTACCCACAATTTGGCCGCCTGTGTTTATGGTAGAAAAGGGGATAGCGTCAGCCCATTGTTTACAGGAGATTTTGCTGCTAGTGTATATCTCAGTCACCGCTGCTCCTTAAGGAATATCATGACAGTCCATAATCACTCGCACAGCCACGCCGCAAACTACGGTCGAGCATTTGCCATCGGCATTGCACTGAATGTGCTGTTTGTCATCGTCGAAGCGATTTTTGGCTGGCAGGCCGACTCACTCGCGCTACTCTCCGATGCCGGGCACAACCTGAGCGATGTACTTGGCTTACTTGTGGCTTATGGCGGTTTATATCTGGCACGGCTGCGACCCAATCAGAAACACACTTACGGCTTGGGGCGCGCCACGATTCTGGCTGCATTGTTCAATGCGATGATCTTGCTGATTGCGGTAGGCGGTATCGTGTGGGAAGCCGTCGGCAGATTCAGTCATCCGGTGCCGATTCAGGGTGGCGTCGTCATGCTGGTTGCCGCCATCGGAGTAGTGATCAACGGCATCACCGCTTGGCTATTCATGTCCGGCAACAAAACAGATCTCAACCTGCGTGGCGCTTTTCTTCATATGGCGGCAGATGCGCTGGTTTCACTTGGTGTGGTCATCGCAGGCGCGATGTTTATCTGGACTGGTTGGTCTTGGCTTGATCCCGCCATCAGCTTGGTTATTGCTGTAGTGATATTGTGGAGTACATGGGATTTGCTGCGCCAGTCTGTACATCTTTCTTTGGACGGTGTGCCGGTATCAATCCAATTAGACAAGGTGAAAAATTATCTAACAGCCCAGCCCAACGTCATCGAAATACATGATCTGCATGTGTGGGCGATGAGTACCTCAGAAATTGCACTGACCGCTCATTTGGTCATGCGCGACGGACATCCGGGGAATGAGTTTCTGTGTCGTGTTGCGGAAGAGTTGCACGATAATTTTACTATTGGACACGTCACTATTCAAATTGAGCTGGACAAACATCATTGTTCTTTATCCGGTCATACATAGTTGGCGCTTAGAGAGGTAGGTTTATCACACTGGGGTAATCGGGAACAGAAGGTTGGTCAGTCAATACATTGAGTTGAGTGAGTCCTTCGGCCGTAATCACTGTTCACTCTTAAATAAATTGGTTACGAGCGGACGAGTCAAGCGGTTGATTTTTAGCATTGGTAAAGAGAGGAAGCTTGTCCGCATATCAAACTTACGCCTTATTTTATTAGGCGGGAGTGATATCGTTTTGCCTTCCTTCGGTTCCACCACATGATATAGCCTGTGGTAAATAAAATGAGCGGCGACAAACCGATGATCACCTGTAAAAGACGGGTAGGTGTCCCGCCTATTACACCGATATGTATCGGGTAAAGTATGTTAAAAATGCGCGTGCCCAGAGAGGCCGTCAACGCGTTTTCCACCTGTAATACCTTTCCCGAATATTGATCGAAATAGACGAAACTTTTACCATTTGGATGAAATTCCTGGACGAATTTTTTTCGTACCACCAAGGGTGCTCCCGGTTTCTGGGGAAGAGTAATCCAGGTGGTGGAAGCGGGCAGCATATAGTCGGCTTGTTGTAACATCATGTCGAATGCAGGCCTCGGCATCCGTGCTTGACGAGGGTCGGAAAGCGGTGGGGCAGCCCGCGGTGGGCTTTGAGTGATTGCATTGATCAAGTTGATAACCGTTTTATTAAATACTAAAGATGTGCCTGTAAAAGCAATAAGTAGAATAAAAACAACGGTATAAATACCAGAGGCACGATGTATATCAAAATTCATTCTTTTCCATTGTGCTGCCCACTGGATCTTAAACCCCGGGGAAAATTTTCCGTTTCGCGGCCACCATAAAATGAGGCCGGTTATGCTCATGCCAATCAGTAGCAATGCACTTACACCAAGGATAATTTTGCCAGGCTCGCCACTTAAAAGTTCGGTGTGCAGAAGCGCAATCCATCCGGTAAATGTATCTTCCTGTCGGTGTTCACCCAAGATCATGCCGTTATAAGGATCAACATAAACGAACAAATCATGCGCACCGTTCATCTTAACTAAATAGGTTTGCTCTGGAGTACGCGGCATACGGATGAAAAACGGTTTGTCTTCCGGATGGGCGTGCTGCACTGTTTTCAGCATCGTCTGTAAAGAAACACGCTCGTCACGCGGTACGGTGTTCATCAATTCGGGATATACCAGCGCCTCGATCTCTTCGCGAAATACCAACACGCTACCGGTCAGCCCGCTTAATATCAGCAGCAATCCGATAGTCAAACCGGTATACAGATGTAATTGGAAAACAATTTTTCTAGCAGTCACAGCTTATATCTCCGGCAGTCATGTTTTGCTTCCTGAAGGGCTGTCTGCACGATAAACATCTTCAATCAAATGGGCCGATTTACGTATCAATTCGGCCCGAAAGACTATGTTTCGTTGTCCCTTTATATAATCATCTTTTAAAATTGCATCCGGGCTGTAACCTTAAGCATGCGCGGCGCCCCCACACCCAGCAGGTTACTGCCAGCAGTACCCCAATAGTTCCTATTGGTTGCATTGTCGAGCACTGCCTGGAATGTAGTTCGATTGCCGGCAATAACTGTGGTATGACGGGCGCCCAATGACACGGTCGTATAACCGTCTACGAAAGCTTGATTTTCATTATTGACCGGACGCTTGCCCACGTAATACAAGCCTCCACTAAGCGCCAGACCCGGAACGCTCTGTAGACGATATTCAGAAAAAAGGCTTGCAGTCTGCTCCGGAGTATTGTCGGGAGTCTTGCCGAATGTCCCTGCATTGGCTGCGTTCAATTGCTTGGCATCTTGGAACACAGCCGAGGCGATGAGCGATAGTCGTTTTGTCACTTCGCCTGAGGCGACCAGCTCCACCCCCCTGTACTGGGCCAGACCGTTCAGAGTAAGGTTGTTGGTGGCCGAATCTATCGCAGTTGATGCACGCTCGATGTCGAAATACGCCGCCTGCAGTAGTACGCCCTGCGCAACTTCCGCCTTCACGCCGATTTCTTTTTGCTTCGACATCGCGGGTGGCAGCACTTGCCCGAAATTGGCGCGATCGGGTCCGGGAGTACCGCTTTCCTCAAGGCCTTGCAAATAGCTGCCATAGAAGGAGATGCGAGAGTTCGGCTTGTACATCAGCGCAACCGTTGGAGTCACTTTATCCGCTGTATAGTAGGAGTCGGGCGTTGTGCTCTTGTAATTGCTGCCGCGCGCACCGAACATGGCCTGCCATTTGCCGATCAGCATACGATCAAAGAAATACCAGCCACGGTCCTGGATCTTTCCCGGGAAGGCGGGGCTGGACGCACCGACGGGTGACTGTGGTGGGATAGCGACCGGGTTGTATAAGTTTTGCGGTATACTGACGCCGGGAAAATTCCGCCCATCCTGGCTGCGTTCGTTGGCGGTAAATCCCAATGACAGTTCGTGTGTCACCCATGCGCCGGGTAAGCGGCCATAGACCTCGGCGCGGTAGTTCTCGTTGTTCCATTCCTGATCGCGAGTAAAGGCGGTAACACGTAGCGTGCCTTGACCCGTCTTGAGGTCGAAGTTTTCGAAGCGGGAAAAAGCGCGGTCTCGGCCGGTGCGTGCCTTGCCGGCCTCGAAGAACACGCCCCAATTATCGTTCAGCGCGTAATCGGTACGGAACAGTATATTCGTTGCCTTGGCATCGTACCTTTGCCATTCGCCGCTCAGGTTTTGACGGTTGTCCGGCACGGACGGCAGCGTGATAACGCCGTTAACTGCCTTCGGCACCAGGATCGGCGGCTGTTCCGAGACGTCCTTGCGGTAATGTTCTACATCGAGCTTGAAGGAAAGTTTGTCGTTAACCCGCCAGTCGAATGCGCCTGAAGCCAGCATGCGATCACCGGAATAGTTGTTAATGCCGATATCCTCGCGACCTTTAAGCAAGTTAACCCGTGCGCCGAATTGTTGCTGACTGCCGAAACGTCGGCCAACGTCGAGGTGAACATTCCCGCCACCATACTGATTGCCCATCAGATTGAGATTGGTTACCGGATTATTGCCAGCTCGCTTGGTCACCAGATTAATAATACCGGATGGCGGTACGAAGCCGTAATATAGCGAAGATGCCCCCTTGAGAACCTCGACACGTTCCTTGTTTTCCAACGGGGTGGAGATCAAGTTGATTATCGGCAGTGATCCGTTCAGGCGGTAGTTGCCGCGATTTTCTACCAGGATGCCACGAATGGCGATATTGTCATAAGTCGAACCACTTATCGCCGAGCGTGTAACGCCAGCCGTATTTTGCAAGGCTCCAAACAGACTGTCGGTAGCCTGTGCATCGAGTACTTCGCGCGTGATTACATTGCTGGTCTGCGGGACATCCAGCGGTGCCATGTCCCGAAACGTACCAACCTGAACAACATTGGACTTGAAACTTCCCGAACGCTCGGCTGTCACGTTTACGGCGGGGAGTTCCTTGGCCGGTTCGGCCTGCCCCGAAGTCTGAGCGTTCGCTTGGGAAACCGAAAACGCCAGCGAAATCGCACTTGCTAGCGTAGATAAACGAAGCTGCATGGGTATATCTCCTATATTTTTAAGTAGAAACGATGGGAAACTGGGGGCGGGCAAAGGCAACGTCACCATACTTGGTCAAAATGTCCCTGTTTGGCGGTTGCCATGAGGAGGTCGGTTTTGATTTGCGGTTGGGTTGTAACAACAACAGCGAAATGTTGCAGATTGGAAGAAGCGACGGAAACCGGTGATGAGTCGTTTTGGGCAGGTACAGCTCTCCCGTCTTGGCGCGGCGCACAATTTCTTGCGTCGTGACAACATAGCCCTGTCGCGAGGCGTTTACTTGCACCTGATCGTAGTCGAGGAGCAGACACGGAATATACTTCAACCGGAGTATTCGGGCCGCTTCTACCTGATGATGGCCATCCATCACCGCTAGGCTGTTGCGTTCGAGTGCAGTGGGAATACGCCAGAGCTGTTCGCGCAGAATCGTGTCGGTCAAAGCCATCGCATGTTCGGGATGATGACGCTCGTTCGGGCGAATCAGGTCAACGCGAACGACGAGAGAGGCGCACGATGGGAGTATCCCCTATGCCTTTAAGAATGCTATGAAGGATCATTGGGCCACTTCGCAGCACAATGGATTGAGATCGCGCACACCGGATTCGGTCAGTTCTTGAGTGGTGATGATTGTCTGCGTTCCAGGCTGTTTTTTCGTCGCATCCAGTGTGGAAGAACTGAGCCAGCCTGCGTTAACTGTTATTTTCTCAAGGGTTTTGTTAGGTTCATCTTGCTGGACATGGCCCAGACCCGAATAGGAAACTGCGTTAGATATAACTGTTAATTTGATGGCAGCATAAGCTGCCAGTTGGGGATTTGTCCGCATTTAATTCTCCTGAATTAGAAACCACCAATATTAAAAAAGCTGGCTGGCTGCTTATCCTAAAGAAATGGACTAGATGGCTGGCTACTAAGAGTTTTTATTTTTATAAATTAGTTGAATGTTCTTGATAATAATTAAAAGTAAGATTCGCAGTTATGTTCGATGATGACTTGGTGAAAGTCGGCAAGTAGTTGATTGACAGGCAACTGAGAAATCCTTCATAGGAAGCCACTGTTTCCTAAATTCCCCCAAAATATCTGAATGATATTAATTTTTATTTGTATTATCAATAATAATGCAAATATTGATTCATATCAATATTATTTTTTATTTGACAGCCATGAGGGGGCTGTGTTTACCCTTGCACGGCTCAGTGAGGCATTTTTAGTCCTGCGCGCACAGTAAAGTGGCATCCCCCTCGCTTTAGTGCCGCTGGTGATGGTGGCAATGAACCTCGTTTATGCCGGAGCGGCTTACCCTTTCGGCCAGCTGTCAGACCGCATAAACCATAAGACACTTTTGACTTGGGGCCTTGTTGTATTGATTGCCGCCGACACTGCTCCAGCTAATCTACGCGGTACTGTATTCGGCGTTTTCAACCTGGTTAGCGGTCACTGTTGGAAAAAATTGCTACCGGTGTCTCCGCACGGCAAGTGATCATTTCGATTACCGCGAGCGGGTTGAACACATCACAGGCGACAATTTCATTAGGGTAAGCGGGAAGCCCCACTTGATTAAAATACTGCCTGTGAGCCTCAGCATGGTCAGTCAATAACACGATGGATAAGCCAAGGCGTTGTGCGGCCGGAATAAAGCCAGCATTGACAGAATCGGTTATTACGTGAGCTAAAATAATCAATTCTTTCATGAGGTGCCTTTTTAAATATCAAGTTGCAGTGTCAGCAAAGCCGACCGTCCGGGCGCTGGCAATCGGCCTTGACTGTAGTCGACGCCGCGGAAGTAATAATCCTTATTGAATAGGTTGTTGATCGCCAGCCCCGCTTTAATTTTTTTGCTGCTCCAGCGTAAATTGTGTGTGATTTGTGCGTTCCATATCGAATACGATGGGATTTTGCCGACTGATCCGGTAGCGTTTTCGGTTACTGTATTGGCTCCGTCGCTAAATGATTCGCTTTGGTAAAGGCCATTGAGATTCCAATTCCAGTTTCCGCTGTGGTAATTAATACGTTGATTAAATTGATGGTGTGCTGTCAAAGGCAATTCCTTGCCAAGAAATGCACCAGAGAGCTGTTTAGTATCGACATAGGTATAGCCAGTTTTAAGTTCGAGACCGAGGACTTGCTCCGGTCGCCATGCAAACTCAGTTTCCACCCCCTGATGGCGGGCTTTCCCGAGATTTCGGAAACCCACCATTTGATTCACGAATTCGAGCTTATTGTCAAAATCAAAACGAAAGGCCGTAAGAGTGGTGTCAATATTTTTGGTCGGTGCCCAGCGGATTCCGGCTTCGTAATTTTGTGCTTTTTCGGACGCCAGATCAGCGGCAAACGTAATCTGTGTGAACTGAACAGGACGCATCGACTTGTGAGTATTTGCAAACAGAAATACCTCATTATTTGCTTGGTATCCAACGTCTAAGCCCGGTAACCAATCCGTGGTCGGATTACGAGTTTGCGCACCGGTAAGATTGTTGCGGTAGTAAAGGTTTATTTGCTCACGGCGAATACCCGGAGTGATTTTCAACTTGTTGTCTAACAGCATGAAAGTATCACTCATGTAAATGGCATAGGCATCGTTCTCGAAACGCCAGTTGCGAGAAACAGTGTAAGCACCTGTTGCCAGGGTGCGTGCATCAACGAGATAGTCAACTTCTTCACGCATATAGCGTGCGCCAATAGAAATTTTCTGCTTAATCCCCCCGTCAATATTAAATGTGAGTCGTGGTTCGCTGCCATACACTAAAAAATTTCTAGGTGCCGATTGTTTCTGTGTTGACGCGATGTCTGCGTTGGTGGAATTACCAAATATAAATTCGCGGTTACTCCGATGCCCGAAGTTGATCCAACTAAATTCTGCGCCATTATCGAAGAAGTAGTTATACGTCAAATTTCCGCGCAAGGTATCACCGTTAAAATGGTCTAATGGTCGGGTAGACTGGTTGCGGTTCTGCTCATAGGATTTCGGTGTTAGTGCGCCCGGCAGTTGATTTTGGGTTTTGTAATATTGAATACCCGCTTTTACCTCGGACCTGTCGGTAACCAGCCAATGACTGTCCAACATTAGGTTGTTCACTTCCGTCTTGGAATGTTCACGCGCGGTATTACCACCGATTACGTTTGCTTGTAGTTGGAGGCCGAGCTTGTCGTTAACGAAGCCACCAGCACGAAAATACGTATCTGCCAGTAAATTTCCACCGGAAAAGACAGACAACGTTTCCTTGACGGTCAGGGATGTTTTTTGTGGAATTCGCTTAGTCACGAAATTAATCACGCCACCGACGTTATTCGGACCATAATGCACTGCGACCCCACCCCTTGCCACGTCAATAGTTTCGATCGAATTAATCGTTAGCGGAAACAATGACAGGCCGGTTTGTCCATAAGGTGCGAGAGTAATTGGGATGCCATCAACTAATACTAATACTTGTTCGCTACGTAACGGGTTGAGTCCGCGCACACCGATATTAGGCAGAATACCTGTACCACTTTCGTCCAAAACCCGCACCCCGGGGACAGCGCGCAATACGTCTTCCACAGTGCGCGCACCGGATTCGGTCAGCTCTTGATTGGTGATGACTGTCCGCGCTCCAGGGTGTTTCTTCGCCGCTTTCGGCGTGGGAGAACCAAGCCAGTCTGCGCTAACCGTTACTTCCTCGAGGGTTTTGTTAGGTTCATCCTGCTTCATTAGCGTCCAGCCGCCCCCTGGCTGAGCCACCGCCGCCAAGCCGGTGCCGGCAAGCAGCAGCGGCATGGCTTCCTGCACGCTGTGGGTGCCGGTCAGGCCCTGGCTGTGCCGTCCAGCCGTGAGCTCGGTGGGGTAGGACAACAGGATACCCGCCTCGCGACCGTAACGGTTGAGTGCGCCTTCAAGTGGACCAGGGGGAATGTTGTAGGCAGTGCGCGAAGTTGCGGTGGTCGCTACGTCGGCCGCATGCACCGTGGTTGCCCAGATGGCCGTTGTCGTAAAAGCCGTCGTCGTAAAGGCGTATGCCAGTAGGCTACGGGTGAAGCGTTTAAGACTTGGCGCCTTGCTGCTGTTGCGGGTGTCGATGCCGGCTCTGCCGTGTTGCCCCATGTTAGATTCCTCTTTAGGATAGTTGGAGATGTGATGCGCTCAACTCCTATGTCCCGCGAGAATCAAAAATAGACCACCTGAGCCGAATTTTTTTCGGCCACAGGTTTGGTGCGGCAGTACGAAGCTATGTATGAGCCGGCCGCACGGTGACCCAGTAGCGCGTGAGAAAGTGAATCTCTACCGGCAGCGTGGTGGGCAGGGTATCGAGGATGCGATCGGTGTCGGCCAGTGGATAGCTGCCGGAAATGCGCAGTTCGGCGATGACCGGATCGCAGCTCAAGCGGCCGGGACGGTGGCGGCTGAGTTCGGCGAGGAAGTCGGCCAGGCGCATGCCACTCGCGACCAGCATGCCGTCGATCCACGCGGCATCGGTGTCATTGACTGCGATGGGTTCATTGATGACGTTGCGAGTAAAGCGGGTTTGCTCGCCAGCGCGCAGGATGCGGGTTGCACCGGCGCCATCGTGCGGGCGGATGTCGACTGCGCCTTCGAAGACATCCACCCGACTAGCATCTGCCTGTTGGCGCACGACGAAGCGTGTGCCCAGTGGCTGAAGCTCACCCTGCGCGGTTTCAATCACAAAGGGGCGCGCCACGCCATTACCGCTGCGGCCGTTGCCGTTGTGACCGGCATCTTTGCCGGTGCTCACTAAAATTTCACCGCTGACCAGCCGCACGCGGCGTTCGGTGACGCTGAAGCGAATGTTGATGGCGCTGTCAGTGTTCAGGGTCACGATAGTGCCGTCGGCCAGTGTGACGGTGCGTCGTTCGCCCACGCCAGTGTGTTCGTCCGCTGTCCATTCGCGCCAAGGGATGCTGTCTTTGGTCACCCAGGTTGTACCGCCCGCGAATAGCAGGACGACTAAGGTCTTGATCACCTCACGGCGTTTGACTGAACGGTGGGGGGCCAGCGTAGCATGTGCGATGGCCGAAGCCATGGGCGAGACCACGCTACGTAGCTGGCCATTGACGGCCTCTATGTGTTGCCAGGCACGTTCGTGGTCGGGATGTAAGCCCAGCCAGTGCTGGAGGCTCTGCCGGGTGGTGGTGCTGACGTCACCGGATTGCAGCTCTACCAACCATTCCACCGCACGCCGGGCAACGTGCGGCGGGATGTCGCTGGGACGGATGAGGCCATGACTGTCGTTGCGAGAGGCACTCGGTGAAGATGGGTCGCTGTTTGCATCGGCATTTACTCCCAGGCTTGCGTTCAGACTCATCAGCGTACTTACCTCAGTCCGCCGTTAATGCGAAATAGCATTGGATGCCCGCACGCACCAGATGGCGCTTGACGGTGCTGATAGAGATGCCGAGTTCGGTCGCGATTTCAGCATGCGTCATGTCGTCGAGCTGGGCATGCAAGAACGCGCGCTTGGCCAAAGCCGGCAAGCCGTCAAGAAGGCGGTCAATTTCGAGGAGTGTTTTGAGAAGGATGGCTCGTTCTTCCGGCGATGGTACCAAGGCTTCCGGCACCCGCGCCAGCACATCGAGGTAGGCCCGTTCGATCTGTTCGCGCCGCCAATGGTTGGCCAGCACGCGCTGTGCCACAGTTGTAAGAAAGGCGCGCGGTTCCTGGATGGCCACCGGTTCTTCGCGGGCAAGCAACCGCACAAAAGTATCATGTGCCAGATCGGCAGCACGATGCGAGCAGCCCAGTTTCTTGCGCAGCCAGCCATACAGCCAACCGTGGTGGTTGCTGTAGAGCGCATGTACTTCTTGCTGCAGGACAAGCTCAGCGGCGCACATGAACATTCCTTTCTGGTCAGGTGGCTGGCACCCTCTCAAATGTAAATAAAAATTGTTCGCAATTGTAGCCTGAAAAGAATCATTCGGGCAATATGGGTCGGAAAGCCGTGCCAACGAGCGATGGTGCACAGCGTAGATATGACCCTATGTGCCCGAGTGGGTTTTCGATAGATGACGAATTATTAATCACATCATTTAAACCATCGGGTTAGCCAGCCAGTTTTAGCTGCGACAACATGTCACACAAATGGATATATGGCAGCCATACGGTGTTTTAAATTGAGTACTACTTTGTCTGGTAACAAAGTATCGCTACAAGGAGCAGAATGGAAATATGATGGGAGTGAATTCGGAATTTGGTGCTGGATAGGTCGTGCAAAATTTAATAAGATACAAATCTTTTTTTGCTAACGTTATTGATGTGTCAGTGAATTCGACCCATTCCACGGTGCCACTTTTAATAGTAATACCATTCCTGGCAGTGCCAGCAGTGCGCACAGCAAAAAGAATCCCGTCCAGCCGATTGCTTCCACCAGCCAGCCAGTCGCTGCGTTGGCGAAGGTGCGTGGCATTGCTGCGAGGCTGGTGAATAGTGCAAATTGCGTGGCGGTGTAGGCGGGATGGGTGGTACGCGCAATGAAGGCGACGAACGCGGCTGTACCCAGTCCCACGCCCAAGGCTTCTATGCCAATTACTATGGCGAGTTGAGTGAGTTCCACGGTGGTAATTTCGGCATGGTACCCCACCGATGCCAGCCAGAAGAAACCAAAGATTGATACCACTTGAACGACACCAAACAACCATAAGGCGCGGTTGATGCCGATCCTTACCATCCATAATCCGCCAAGCAAACCGCCAATTACAGCGGGCCACAGTCCCGCATTCTTGGCGATCAGGCCGATCTGTGTTTTAGAGAATCCCATATCCATGTAGAACGGGGTGGCCAGTGCGGTACACATGCTGTCGCCGAGTTTATAAAAGAACAGGAAGGTGAGGATGAGCAGTGCGCTTTGCCAACCATGCCGAGTGATGAATTCGTGAAACGGTTCGACAACCGCATCACGCAGGGATTTCGGTGAGTTAATATTCAGCGGCTCTTTCACCATGAGCGTCATCGCCATGCCGGGTAACATGAACAACGCTGTAATGATAAATACGATGCTCCACGGCAGAAAATCTGCCAGGATCAGTGACAGTGAACCCGGTACCAAGCCAGCGATGCGATAGGCATTTACATGCACCGCATTGCCCAATCCCAGTTCACTTTCCTCTAGCAGTTCGCGCCGATAGGCATCCAGCACAATGTCCTGAGTAGCGCTTAAAAACGCCAATAGCGTTGCGATGTAGGCAATCGTGTGTAGATCGCTTTGCGGCGAAAACGCTCCCATCGATGCAATTACAGCCAATAGACCCAGTTGGGTGAGCAGCATCCAACCGCGTCGTCGCCCAAGGATAGGCAGGACATAACGGTCCAGCAGGGGTGACCACAGGAATTTCCAGGTATAGGGAAACTGAATCAGCGCGAATAGGCCGATGGTTTTGAGATCAACTTGCTCACTACGCAGCCAGGCGGGCACCAAATTGAACAACAGATACAACGGAAGACCAGAGCTGAATCCTGTAAATACACAAATCAACATGCGCCGCGTGAACAGCTGCGCGATCACACTCATGAATTAAACAGCACGCTTGAAGCGATACACCGCTGTGCTGCCTAACAGATTAGGCAATAGTTTTATTTCGCTATCGCCAGTCATGACACGACGGTCGAGAATATATATTTTATGATTATGACAAAATGTCTCAAAGTCATGCAGTGTGCACAGATGAATATTGGGTGTGTCATACCACTGATAAGGCAGGTCTTCAGATACGGGCATATTGCCCTGCAATATGTTCATACGGTTCCGCCAGTAGCCGAAATTGGGAAAGCTGACTATACCCTCACGTCCCACGCGCAGCATTTCCTGCATCAGAGGTTCCGTGTGACGAGTGGCCTGTAGCGTCTGTGACAGGATGACATAATCAAAGGCATTGCTTTCAAAGCCGGAAAGTCCCGATTCCAGGTCGCCTTGAATTACATTCACCTGATTCTGGATACATGCCACGATGTTATCGTCGCTGATTTCCACGCCGTAGCCCTGCACATTGCTTGTACCCTGTAAATAGCGCAGTAGGCTACCGTCACCGCAACCCAAGTCCAGCACTGAAGCACTCTCCGGAATCCATGCCGCGATTGCAGCAAAATCAGGGCGGGTCGCGGCGAGTGTGGAGTGATCGTGCGTGCTCATGCAGTAAACTCGCTGGCAATATTGTTGAAGTAAGCGCGCATCACATTATGGTAATGCGTATGCTGCATCAGAAAAGAATCATGCCCATGCGTCGAGGTAATCTCCGCGTAGCTTACTTTAAGGCGGTTATGAAGCAGTGCTTTGACGATGGCGCGCGAACGTTCCGGTGCAAAACGCCAGTCGGTGGTAAATGATAGAACCAAAAAATTTGCGCGAGCAACGGCGAAAGCTTTATTCAGGTCATCATTGTATTCGCGGGCGGGATCAAAATAATCCAGTGCCTTGGTCATAAGCAAATAGGTGTTGGCGTCAAAATAGGCGGCGAACTTGTCGCCCTGATAGCGCAGGTAAGATTCGATCTCGAATTCGATATCATAGCTGTAGCTGTACTTGTCGGAGCGCAGGCCACGCCCGAATTTGTCCGCCATTGCATCGTTTGAAAGATAGGTGATATGCCCCAGCATGCGCGCCAAGCGCAAGCCACGCGTAGGTACCACGCCGTGCTCGTAATAATCACCGCCGTAGAAGTTTGGGTCAGTCAAAATCGCACTGCGTGCCACATCATTGAACGCGATATTCTGTGCAGTCAGGCGAGGTGCCGAGGCAATCGCCAGTACATGGCGCACGCGCTCCGGATATGCCAGCGACCATTGCAACGCTTGCATCCCGCCCAGGCTGCCGCCAATTATTGCAGCAAATTGATCAATGCCGAGTTTATCGGCCAGCTGAGCCTGCGACTTCACCCAGTCTTCTACTGTCACTATGGGAAAGCCTGCACCATAAGGTTTTCCAGTGTCCGGGTTGATGCTGATGGGCCCTGTGGAACCATGACAGCCACCAAGATTATTCAGCCCGATGATGAAAAATTTCTGCGTGTCGATTGGTTTGCCGGGACCGATCATCGTGTCCCACCAGCCAACGTTTTTCGGGTCATCCGCGTAATAGCCCGCTACATGATGATGGCCAGAAAGCGCATGGCAGACCAGGATGGCGTTGGATTTATCTTTGTTTAATGTGCCGTAAGTCTCATATATCAGCTCGTAACTCGGCAACACAGCCCCGCTTTTACATGAAAAAGGGGTGTTGAACTGCGCGTGTTGTGCACTAACGATACCGATGCTATTTGATGCGTTCAATTAAGAATCCCTAAAAACAAAACCCGTTCAGCTTGAGCGGAGCGGGTTGCTTCGCTTTAGCTGGAATTTTTTAAGTGCCCCGCAAGCTGATGTCAAATCGGCACTGGCATGTAGTTTCCGTGTTTTGCGCGGGGCTGTCAATTTCGTTACACGGTTCGATGCACGGCCCATCTCATTCTTTCATTTTCTCCCATATATAAAAAACAGATATGCAATTAAGAATTAATTGGTTCACGCAGGAAAAGAACCTCTCCAGAATGCGTTCCTCGCTCATAAATATTCGCGACAAATTTGTTAATGGACTTCAACTTTAAAGGAAATTTAAGTGAATAAAATTATTATCACATCGACATTGGCATTGCTATTCACCACCCTAAGCCCGCTCGTCCTGGCGGCAAACATCAAGTTGCTGAACGTTTCCTACGATCCAACGCGTGAGCTTTATCAGGAATTTAATGAAGCATTCGTCAAGCACTGGAAGGCACAGACCGGTGATGATGTCACCATCAAGCAATCACATGGCGGCTCAGGTAAGCAAGCACGCGCCATTATCGATGGTTTGGAAGCAGACGTGGCGACATTGGCTCTGGCATACGATGTAGACGTACTTCAAAGTAAGGCCGGTTTAATTCCGGCTAACTGGCAAACGCGCTTGAAGCACAATAGCTCGCCCTATACCTCCACCATCGTGTTTCTGGTGCGCAAGGGCAATCCAAAAAAGATTCGCGATTGGGATGATTTGATCAAACCCGGTGTATCTGTCATTACGCCTAATCCTAAAACTTCAGGTGGTGCGCGTTGGAATTATCTTGCAGCTTGGGGATATGCGTTGAAGAAGAATGGCAACAACCCAGCCAAGGCCAAGGAGTTTGTCGGCAAATTGTTTGCCAATGTGCCTGTATTAGATTCAGGCGCGCGCGGTTCCACAACTACCTTTGTTGAGCGCGGAATTGGCGACGTATTGCTGGCCTGGGAAAATGAAGCTTCTCTTGCCGTCAAGGAACTGGGGCCGGATAAGTTTGACATCGTGGCACCTTCGCTGAGCATTCTGGCTGAGCCTCCCGTTACCGTGGTTGACAAGAACGTTACCAAACATGGCACACGTAAAGTGGCGGAAGCATATTTGAACTACCTCTATAGCGCGGAAGGTCAGGAAATTGCCGCCAAAAATTACTACCGCCCTACGGATGAAAAAGTGGCCGCGAAATATGCCAAACAGTTCCCAAAACTGAACCTTATTACTATCGATGGGGAGTTCGGGGGGTGGAGCAAAGCGCAAAAGGAGCACTTTGCTGATGGGGGTGTATTCGATCAGGTTTATTCCAAAAAGTAACGGTAATGCGTATCTGGCTGATTTGTCGAATATGTTGTGTTGTTAATTCCAATTTTTAGAAATTAATTTCTCATTAATCAAGGAGGTGTTCATGGACACATACAACAAAGACGAATTGGCCGCTCAAACGGTAAACATAAACAGCGAATTGAATAATTATCAAAGTGTTCTTCAATTCGTAATCGGAACCGATCAGAAGGAATATTTAAATGTCGATGCGATATTGCAACAATTAAATGGTTATTCGAATAGCCTGCTGCTCTATGAAATTCGGGCGGGCATAAATGCAATCACCGCTGCGCGATCTCAGTTGGCCATTCAATGGGAACACGCCTGGCTAAATTAGCGAGTTCATCGCTGATAAAAACACGAATGTAACGATGTTCGATATCAGGATCGATATGCAGTCGGTTAGATATGACCAATATTCTGGAGGAAAAATGACCATTAAAGCAATTAATACAAGGAATCAATTCAAGGGCAAGATAATTGAAATCGTAACCGGACCCGTGGTATCGGAGATCGTGGTAGGCACGCCATTTGGCACGGTAACTTCAGTTATTACCACCCGTTCCATTAACGAGTTGGAGTTGAGTATTGGCTCAGACGTAGTGGCATTAGTGAAATCTACCGAAGTATCAATTGCGAAATTATAACGGGAAGAATGAGATAAACGATCAAGGGTTGTTTCCAGACTGACCGTACTGCTGAATCTCCCATAATTTTAAGGAACATCTGAATGACAGCATTGCAGTTACACAAGAAAAAAATTTCCCGGTTACGGGTAATAGCCAGCCTGTTGGCTGGTGCTGTATTAATAACGCCACTTATTGCCTTGGCGCAGGCAAATGACTCGCAGTTAAGTCAGCAGCAAGCCGAAGAATTGGACCAAAAAAGACGAATATCAGAACGACTACAGGAAATAGAAAAGGAAAATGCTTCTTTGAAAATTAAAGAATCGTCCAAAGCGGAAGCATCAAATACCACGGCAGCAAACCCCAGCTATTATGTTCCTATTCGTAGTTATGGGTTGCAGCGTGAAACTGAACCCCCTCGCTATGTCAGACAACTCAACAAGACATGGCTGAAAAATATAGAAGGCTTGGACAATGTGGACTGGGTGGATTTGGGTCTGGAATCTCGAATTCGCTATGAATATCGTGACAATGACTTTCGACGTAATAAAGATGTTCTGGATGAACCATTTTTACTCCGTACACGCTTATATGCGGCGATCAAAAGTAAATTTGACCCATTTCGCGCCACCATTGAACTCCAAGACTCTCGACGGTTTAACAGCGTATTTGCGCCAGACAACCGGGATTTTAATAAAGCTGATGTAATTCAAGGCTACGGAGAGTTGTATTTTAAAGATGCGCTAGGTAAAGATGATCTGGGTAACGACAGGCCTATCAGCGTTAAAGCTGGCCGTATGGCATTCGAGCTAACAGACAGACGTCTGGTTGCACGCAATGAATGGCGCAATACAACGAATTCCTTCCAAGGTTTACGGGCAACGTTAGGTCAGCAAAAAAGCGATTGGCAAGCAGACGTGTTTGCGCTGCAACCCATGGTTCGTTTAATAGAAACAACGGATCAAGCCGATCATGCACAATGGTTCTATGGCGCTGTCGGGGATTGGCGCAAATGGTCAAAAATTATCACACTGCAACCCTACTATTACTTGCTGCGACAAAATGGTAGCAAAGTTCAATATGCGTCGGATGGAACAATTGCTGCTGCCAGCGCGCACATAAACCGCGAAATCAACACGGGCGGGTTACGAGGCTATGGTGTTATAGGCGATACAGGGCTTGATTATGACCTTAACTATGCCAAGCAATGGGGAAGTGATGGCGGGCTTAATCAGGATGCTTATGCCTATAATTTGGAAGCAGGCTATACCGCGGAACACGCATGGAAACCTCGCTTTAGCGGCAGTGTTGGCTTTGCGAGCGGCGATAAAAACCCCAAAGATGGTACAAGCCAACGCTTTGATCGTCTATTTGGCTTTGCCAGGCCGTGGTCCAATAATGACTATATCCAAATGGAAAATATCCATGCTTCCAAGGTTCGCGTTGAGCTTAATCCTACTAGTAAATTAAAAATTGATTTTGGGTACAACTGGTATGAGTTAGCCAGTGCCACTGACCGCTGGAATGGTGGAGCTAATCTACGCGATACCACTGGTAAAAGTGGGAAAAATATAGGCGAAGAATTCGATATTCGCGTGCGATATCCAATTAGCAAATACATAGGGCTTAATGTGGGCTATGCATACTTCATGGCGGGTGACTTCACTAAGAAAACGTCCCAGCTAGTACAGCCCGGGCGTAAAGATAACTCAAGTTTTTTGTATGTTGAAACTTCACTCTATGCCTTTTGAAATTTTAATTATTTAATTTTAATGTATTAATTTTATAGGCTCCATTTTTTCCCTCTTGGGCAACCCTGTCCAGTGCCGTACGGCAGTTAGCCGTTCAGCTCGACTTCAGTGTTCTTGGTACGTAAAGGCAATCCCAAAGGCATTAAAACCTGGGCAGATCTGGCGAAAACCGGTGTTTCGGTAATTATTGCCAATCCGAAAACATCCGGCAATGGACGCTATGCTTGTCTGGCAGCTTGGGGTTCTATCATTAAACAAGGCGGGAATGAAATGCAGGCGAGAGACTTGATAGCCAAGATTTTCGCTAATGTACCCATATTGGAAACAGGCGGGCGTGGCGCAACCACAGCCTTTGTACAACGTAATATCGGCGACGTGCTGGTTACCTTTGAGAACGAAGTGCAATTCATTAAACAGGAATATGGCGCTGACAAATTCGACATAGTATATCCGCCTGTCAGCATCGTAGCGGACCTGCCGGTGAGCGTGGTGGACAAAGTGGTGGACAAACGCGGTACGCGTAAAGTAGCGGAAGCCTAATTCAAACAGGCAGAGGTCGCCGAGAAGTCGGTAAAATTTGATCGTTTATGCCGTACTTTGCACACGCTAAACTATTTAAACATGGGCTCAAGCAAAGACTTGCTATTTCTCAATGTGTATCCCGAGCTGCTAGTGGCAGTCAATTCTCATGGGAAAATATTCGAACGAGTACTGCATAATCATTCATTGCCAACTGATAAAGTCGTTATCGAAATCAATGAAAGTGCAGTCAGTCAAGATAATTTTCTGAATGATGCCATAGTCAATTACCGTGAACGGGGTTATAAAATTGCCATGTCAACGCTAAATAGAAATGTCCGCTTTTCCTGTTTTTTCTTTGCTACGTCGTAGCGCGTTGCCCGTCGTGGGCGGACTTGCCGACGGGCATGTTTCTCCAGGGATGATTCGGTGCGGGTTTGTGTCCCGTGTTGTGCCGCGCCACTGCTTTAGCCACTGGTGCATTGACCGATTTTCCGTCTGCTACGGGTGACTGTTGCTGCGGTTTGTCCATCACGCCATAGGTCAGTTTGCGCTTCTTCCAGAGCAGTTCCTGGCTTCCGTCAAAGTACTCGTGTATCGTACTTGTGCTCCCTGCAACCCCAGTCCTGTCCCGGTGGTGGCGACTTGTAGCAGCTGGTTTTCATGCTGGCAAGACAGGTTTTTCGAAAGCATTTTTGCCACATGAACTGACAGGGTGCGCAGTAAGGAGGCCCGTGTGCCTGGATAGGCCAAATGCGCGTCAAACGTGTCTTTGGATACGACTGCAAAACGCCTGTTGAAGTCTCTTTGATGTAGCCTGGCAACCAAGTGTTTGCGCTGTCCATGTCGTTGATGCCCGCCAGTCGCATTTCCTTGATCAGCCTGTCTTGTAAAGTCTGATTAACGCGCTCCACACGCCCTTTGGCTTGCGGGCTGTGAGCGTGAATACATTCGATTCCCAGCTCACGTGCCGCCCGCGAAAATTGTGTTTCGGCCTCAGGATCGGCCTCTTTAGCGTTGATGCGGAAGATGCTGTGTTTGTCGCTGTAGAGCGCCACAGGCAGTCCGTGCGCCAGAATAGGCTTGTTGAATGGGCATTTTCTCGAACAGCGTGACCGACAGAATCTGTAACAAAGTGTAGAGCGAAGCGTCCAGATTGAGACGCTTCTTGATGATAGCGACGAGCACATAAACCGAAACGGCGATCCAGATTTGCGATTTCACCGCATTCTCTGATGTGCCATAGAAACATTGGATACGAAGATGCTGCTTCACCCACTTGAAGAACAACTCCACCTGCCAGCGGCTCTTGTAGAGCGCGCAGATCGTTGCCGCTGGCAACGTAAAGTTGTTGGTCAGAAACACCAGCGTCTTGCCCGTTTCTGGGTCTTTGAATCGAATGCGCCGCAACGGCTCTGGGCAATCCTGTTGGGTGTAAAACCCATCGAGTGCAATCGTCTGATCGCAGATGATGCCCAAGCTTCGGTCCGTCCTGGCGGAATACATCCGGTGTGCATCGAGATTCGACCTGGCGCGCGTCACGAAGAAAGCCTCCGCCAAGTGCAGTCGATGCAGACGCACGAAATCGACATAGGCTCGATCCATGACATAGATAGCGCCCGCTTCTGGAATCAACAAGTCGAGCGCTCGCACGTCGTGCATCTTGCCATCGGAGACATGAATGAAGCTGGGAATGCTGCCACGCAAATCCAGCAGCATAGGCATCTTCGCCGCTGCCTTGGTGGTTCGGAAAAGCGCCTATGGAAATACCGACAAGCACAGATCGATGGTGGTCGAATCCAGCGCGTACACCGTGTTGGTCAAATCCAGCCCCAAGTCTTCGCTGGCGTAAAGCGTTCGGGCTTGAACAATCAAGCGATGAGCGAATTCGGCGTAGATATGCCAGTCGCGCAGTTCGTTGGCATCGGCCAGTGTGGAACGCGACACCGCATTTCTGATGTCCATGTGATAAAGCCTGGCGGACTGCGCCGAGAGGCAGGCTTCGATGTCGCGTAAACTCTCGCGGTAGGTGAGTGGCGCGAAAGCCAGAATGCGGAAGTGTTCGGCACAGGTCAGCGTCCTGACGCGATGATCGCCACCATGCCGAGCAACGATGCGGTAAAAGGTCTTCCACGGAAGGAAATCCATCACTTGGGCGAACAAGGGCTTGCCAACGTACATCGCAATCTCCAACAGCAGAAAAACTGGGAGACTGCACGAAGGTGGGCTCGCCGTTCAAGTCGGAGACACCCTCAAAACCGCTGTATGCTGCATAAAATAAGAATTCCAGAGTCATGGAATATCACCGCCTAAATTTATTGCGCGAACAGGAGTTTCTAGGAAAAGGTTTTTATTACGGAGCTGGCATGGCGGAAGCGCCTTTTTGCAAAGACCAAACCGTCTATGTGGTAGATGGCGCAAATTCGGCTGGGCACAAGCTGTCATGCACTTTGCCAAAAGTGCCTCTAAGGTCGTTATGCTGGTGCGGGCTGGCAACTTTGCCGGAACGATGTCGAAATATCTCTCTGAGCGCATTTTAAGCCAGCCTAATGTGCAAGTGCGTTTTAATACAGCAGTAAGCGGGCTGGATGGCGATGACCACCTTCGCGCCATCACCCTTCAAAACCTTAGCACCGGCAAAGAGGAAACGGCGGCGGCTACGCGCCTTTTTGTCTGCATAGGCGGAAGCCCTAATACGGAGTGGGCAAAGGATACCGCGATCATCCGTAATGAAGCAGGCTATCTTATCACTGGCGCAGATCTATTAATCAATGGAAAGACACCTGCCTGTTGGCCGCTACAACGTAACCCGATGGAACTGGAAACCAGCGTCCCCGGCTCTTTCGCGGCTGGGGATGTACGCATGGGTTCAACTAAACGCGCTGCTGCCGCCGTGGGTGAAGGCGCAAATTGCATTACCTATGTTCATCGCTATATGCGCGAGCCGAAAATAGCAAAGGTGTGATGCTCACTGGCCATGCGTATTTTAGTCAATAACCTTCAAGATAAAATTCCTCATAGCACTTATGATGGAAATATAAATGTTAAACGGAGTTTTTTATGATGGATATTCGCAAATCAGCAGATCGTGGGCCAACAAATTTCGGTTGGCTTGATAGCAACAAGCATACCTTTAGCTTCGGCCATTACCATGACCCCAAGCATATGGGGTTTGGCCCATTACGTGTAATTAACGAGGATAAGGTAGCGCCAGCGCAAGGTTTTGGTTCACATCACGCACCGTGACATGGAGATTATTTCCTACGTGCTTGACGGTGCGTCAGTACATTTCCTGCAAATATGGATTATTCCGGCTAAACAGGGCATAGCGCCTAGCTACGAGCAAAAGAATTTTACTGAGCGCCGTAAGGCCGGTTCATTGACGCTGGTAGCGTCGCCAAATGGCAGGGATGATAGCCTTACCATCCACCAAGACGCGGAAATGTATGTGCTGGATTTGACCTCCGGCCAAACTTATAGCTACCCTCTTAGATCCGAACGCATGGCTTGGGTGCAGATCGCACGCGGCATGGTCACATTGAATCAGAAAACGTTTAAGCAAGGCGATGGCGCATCGATTAACCGTGAGGATGCATTGGAATTCAGTGCTGATAGTGTGGCAGAAATTCTCATCTTTGACTTAGCTAGATGAGCCGATGAAGACATTTTTGATGTGTGATCCCAGATATTTCGAAGTCAGCTATGTTATCAACCCTTGGATGGCTGGAAATCAAGGGCTGGAAAATAAAGAGTTAGCAGCGAAGCAATGGAAAAACTTACATGACATTCTCTCCAGTAAGGCATCAATCAAGCTGATCGAGCCGGTAGCTGGGTTGCCGGATATGGTGTTCACAGCCAATGGTGGGTTTGTATGCCGCGATCACGAAGTGATTGTGTCTTCATTCCGCTATCCGGAAAGGCAGGGAGAGTCGTCATACTTCAGCCAGTTCTTTGAGAATTCCGGCTATCGTATCAGGCGGCTAAATAGCGATATCAAATTCGAAGGTGCGGGTGATGCGCTCTATGATTCCAATGGACGGGTGTGGATTGGTTACGGACACAGGAGCGATGCACAAGCATTGGATGAAATCGCCACAATCTTACAGGCTCAGGTAAACGGACTGACTCTTGTTGCCCCAAGGTGGTATCACCTGGATACCGCATTTTGCCCTTTGGTAAATGGGTATGTTCTCGCATATGAACAAGCATTCACGTCCCAAAGCGTTAATATAATTAAGAACAAATTCAACGACAGAGTCATTTGGGTTTCGGATGAGGATGCCAATAACTTTGCCTGCAATGCGGTGAATATCGGCAGCGATATCATTTTAAATAAGGCTTCGGATGAGTTGAAGGTTGCGCTCAGCAAGCATAATTTTTCCATTATCGAGGTTGATGTTTCAGAATTCATGAAAGCGGGCGGCGCATGCAAATGCCTCACCTTGGAGCTATGACGAAGCCCGAAGCGGACAGGCTACGCATACCTGGACGCTCCTTAGCCGTGTGCCATTTCAGCTACATAGCGTCGACTTACGTTTCTGTACCGTTATTACATCTAATTTGTTGTAACATTTCTACGAGCAGAAGAGGGTTTACCCAATTACTTGTGGATCGTTACATTGTGTTACCGAACTGAAAGAGCTTACGACAGCACGTGCATCTAACTTTACTTATTCCATCTGTATCATCAAGGTGATTTAGTTGCTTGATCTCACCTATTAAATAACAGGAAGGACATGGCAACGAGTTCGCGGAATCCTCAGTAGCCATGGTCCAGTCAGTAAGATATGCATCGACCTGGTCTTCTGCACCACCCAGCATTCGAATTTCATGAATCATTGCTTTGAGCATGGATTCTATTGACATAACAATCTCCTATTGCAACCTATCTTTCAGAGCAATCCAAAATTTTAGCGACTCTGTGATTAAATTGTCATAGCTTAAGAAGGTAAGCACATGTCAGTGCAAAGCACATAATTAGGGCGCACATTGAAGCAATTATCGGTATCCAGTCTTTCATTCAATATCCATTAATTTAGTCTGAGACTCAGTTTTATAGCTTATTGAGGGTAATAATTAACAGGGCAAAAGCACGCAACTATCACGCAAAATAAAATAACAACAGATACCCATTCTTTCATCCAGATTCTTCTTAGCTAATAGAGATCGTTATATTAAATAATAATAGCGATGACTTCAACCTAACGAGAGTTTTACGGGAGCCGAAAGTCCAATTAACGTTATCCAGTATTTCCATACAATCTTCCATTATTTGATTCAGAAAGTTCATTGGTCTCAATTCGTATATCGCTTCATAAATCTTTTACATGTCGAAGCTGGTATAAATTTGATCATTATTATGTTGCAGCAATATTACTGGGCTCATCATTTACATAAAGGTAGCACTTGGGGTTCGGTAAAACCGCCTCAAAAAACTTCGCCGAAATTGATTATTTCCCCAATTCGTAGTCCTCATGACTCATGCTGAAGGTTTGCTTCTGTTTTAATTCATGGAACTATTTCAGCATTTTTTTATCTCTATGCTTCGTATAGCGTAAGCTATTCCCACGTTTTTTCTCCTTGGACGTGGAATCTTAACTTATCGCATTATTAGTTAAGATATTGCCCCTGTTCCCATTAGGTTCAGGGGCATTTATTTAATTTCTTGGTCTGCGTGAGAGTGATCGGTCAGACTACTGGTTGAACAATAGCCAGATAGGGATTATTGGTAGCGCAAAAATGACCAAGTCAAAGGGGGACAGATGAAGAAATATAAGCAACTCACCAGCGGGCTGGCAATATCAGATTTACGGATTGAAACAAGCGGGTTTGAATCAAACTCGGATTGCCAAAAAAGATGGGCGTGGACAAGTCGACGATCTCACCAGAATTCAGGCAAAACAAAGGTCAACGCGGCTGGCGACTAAAACAAGCGCAATTGTTACGTGATGAGCGCACGCAAGCCGGTACGAATGGCAAGTGTTTCTCAGTGGGAAACAGGTTTGGAGTGGAAAAAATCTAAACCCAATTTAATCTGACAGACACCCGAAAAATTCGGTAACTGTCAGCTCAGGTCTGAGCTAGTACATATTAGGGATCTCTGTGTCAGCGTGGTGATATATCACTTCACATCCTCACCTTGGAGTACCTTGGGCCTTATTCGTTACCTCTCCGGAACGCTTGCTTGCTGCCTATTCGAGGTCTTCAGCCACCACCACTCGATTGCGCCCCGTTTTCTTCGCCTCGTACATGGCTGCGTCAGCACGCTCCAGTATAGACTCCCTGGTTTCGCCCGGCCTCAACATCGCCACCCCGAGGCTGATGGTCACCTCAATAATGTGCCCCTTTGCATGGAATGGGGTTCCCGCGACATCCTGACGAATCCTTTCGGCGATAACCCTGGCCAACGCCATATCAGCATATGTCAGAATGACTGTAAACTCCTCTCCGCCAAAACGCCCTACCATATCAAAGTCTCGTACTGCCGACTTAATGCGCTCCGCAGTATGTATGAGCACGCTGTCACCGATCAAGTGGCCATAGGTATCGTTAACCCTCTTGAAAAAATCCAGGTCAATCATCATAACGCACAGCGTCTTTCCCGTTTGCGCTGCTTTATTAACATGATTTTCAAGCGCTTCCATCACATGATTGAAGCTCATTACACCCGTGAGCTGATCTGTTGCTACTTTTTGATACAACTTGGCTGATTCAGCCCGACAGGCTGCTAATTTTTTCTGCTGACCCTCGATTTCCTGAAGATGATAACCCTCTATTGTCAAGTGCAGATCCAAAGCGACGAATTTGAGGATGCAAGGCATTAGTATCCACACAGTCTTGGGGTCGTTCTGGAAAGAGGTGATTAGGCGCTCAACTAAAATTTGTTGGGTGATTTGATGCTGCAAGTGCAGAACGCTCATCGAAAGTCCATCATGAGCACGGGTAGCTGAAAGAGTAAGACGTTCCGCAAAATATGCAGGAGTATGGAATCCTTGGCCAAAGCGCCGCAACTGGTCGGCCCAAACTTGTTTGAAGTCGGACACATCTAAATTTTGCTCGATCAGGGAAAATTCCCGAAGACGTGCCAATACAGCGAAGCAGACATTTACAAGCTCCTCGGCCTTATCCCCGATGACTTCCCTGCTAATTCGGTCTGCGAGATCAGCATACGCGGGATGGATGCCCAATGCCAAAATGGTTTCTCGAATACGAGTATCATCAAATCCGTACTTAACACAGATGGATATAGGTTCATCGTTCATTCTGGGAATGATCTCATTTCGAGGGGTTTGCATAATCCATCACTTTTTTATGATATGCCGTCAATATGCTATATAAGTACATTAACACTGTAATTGTTATAAAAGCAGCTCTCAGAGCCAATATCGATTTAAATTAGCAACACAGTTTTCAGAGCACCAAATTATCACTCGGGGTGCGCCAATACAAATAAAAAATCCAAAGCGGTCTAACAAAAAACGTAAGCCGTATGTTTGAGTATTTCCTAAATAACTGGACACCTTAACAACCAACTGCAGCAACTTTGAAATGGTGGATGATATAAACTGGAATTTATCAAAATTGCATCAGCGCCCAAAAGCCTACAACTGCTGCCCTTCCAACGCATTGTTTCATTGCGAAACAGCATTACCCTCTAAGACGCTAAAAATATCAACGATTCTTTTATCTGGAATGCCTTGTGATTCGAGGCATTTATCCATTACTGAAGTTCTTTCATAAGCGCTATAAAACGGATTTTTTGCTAGTTGTCCAGTCATAATATTTGCAACTTCGTTTTCGCAGGTTGTTATTATCTTTTTTTCTTCAACGCTTAATGGTGGATTTAAAGTAGGTAATTGCGAAGGAAGGGTAGATGCAGCACAGCCAGCCAATAAAGCGGGGATGATGAATGGGTATGATTTCATTATTTAGATAGATTAATGGTTATTAATTTCACAACATAATTGTTTTTGTTTCACGACTATAGGAATAATGTACAAGCATTGGATGAAATCACCACAATCTTACACACTCAGATAAACGGACTGACTCTTGTTGATCCAAGGTGGCATCACCTGAATACCGCATTTTGCCCTGTGGCGAATGGGTATGCTATCACTTATAAAAAAACCATTCACATCCCAAAGTGTTAATGAAACTAAGCACGAATTCAACGTCAGAGGTGGTCAGAGTAATTAAGAGTATAACGGGACGAGAGATATTTCGTAGATGTCCAGAGGTCAAGAAGCAATTGTGGAGTGGAGAGTTTTGGACAAGCGGATATTTTGCAAGTAGCGTTGGGAAGCATGGTAACGAAGAGATGATTATGAAGTATGTAAGTGGTCAAGGTAAGGTATACACAAAGATACACGAGGATCGTCAACTGGCGCTGTTCTGATACCCCGCGGCTTGCCGCGGGGTAATTCATTCCCTTCGTCGGCCAGGTTGTACAGGTGCTGGAGAACCAGCATCTTGAACATGAGCACCACATCGATGGGCTTGGCCCCGGCGTTGTTCTTCCTTTCCTTGGCATGCACCCGTGCCAAATCAGGTCGAAAGGCTTCCCGGTTGATCTGGGCATTGAGTTTCACCAGCGGGTCACCCATCGCCGTCAACTTGGCGGTGCGTGTCTCAACATCAAAAAAGCCGGGGTATGTGGGTGTGAGCATGGAAGGATTGGGTAGCGGGGTGATGGACGTATTATCTCAAAGCTCTGGCCGTAACTGATGCCTCAGGGGGGATTGGTGATGAATTTTTAGAGGTGCCCTTAAGGCGGATTCAAGTTCGAAGTGCAACAGGTAATGCTAGCTTGGTGTAGCGCACCTCTACCCCAAATAATACTTCATGCGGTGATCTGAAACCCAGCACTTTGCGTGGCCGGTGGTTGAGTCGTTCTACCGCTCGCTACCCTTGCTCCCGGCTGTGTCCGTGTTCTTCACGCTCTGCGCGTCCATAATCAATAGTGTGGGCATGGCGCTGCGCACCTGTTTCTCGCGGGCCGCGCCAACCTGATTTTTTTAACGCCCGCTCCAGCACGCTGATATCGTGCTCGTCGGGCTTGCTCCACTTGGCAAAGTAGGCGTACACCGTCTGCCATTTCGGAAACTCACTGGGCAGAAATCTCCATTGGCAGCCCGTGCGCAGTACATATAACACCGCACAAAACACCTTGTACAAATCCACCGTCGTGGGCTTGGTACGTCGACGCACGCTGGCCAGCAGTGGCTCTATTTCCGCAAATTTTTCCCGACTGATGTCGCTGGCGTATTTCTTCTCTCTCATACCTATAGTTTAAGGGAGGTTCCTTAGATCGTAAACACGTTCTAAGAGGAATATTTGGAGAAAATAATCTATACAGTACGTGCCAACCAAAATATTAATGACGAAAAAGTAAGAAAGTTTTATTCTTGCGAATTGGTTTTACTGTTATTAGCATAGGAAACATATTCGTCATATTGAGAGGTTCGCCATGCCAGTGATCAAAGCACCATACTTCCCTATTATCTACGTGCGTGGCTATGCCATGACGCATGACGAAATTAACCAGACCACGGCCGACCCATTTTGTGGCTTCAATTTAGGCTCTACCGTTTATCGTGCTGTGCCAAATAAGAATCAGAAGCCTCGAAAATATGTTTTTGAGTCACCCGTTGTGCGACTTGGCTCCGATTTTGGCTATAGCGACGTGTATGAGGACGGCTACGATATTGTGGACCCAGAATGGGAAGTGGCTGCTGACGGCACACCGACCGACCATTTGCTCACAGGCCGCTCGATCGTGATCTACCGCTACTACGATCCGGCATCAACATTACTGGGGGACGGCCATACACCCAGCATTGAAGCTTTCGCCGAGGGCTTAGGTATCCTCGTGGCTAAGGTACGTAAACTAGTGTGTAAAAACCCCGCCAACAAAATGGACGAGAAGGACTTTCGCTGCTACCTGGTTGCGCATTCGATGGGCGGCTTAGTTTGCCGAGCCTTCCTGCAGAACCCGGCCCTTGACCCGGGAAACATGCGTGCACACGTCGATAAGCTTTTCACCTATGCAACGCCTCATAACGGTATCGACCTGCTGGGAATAAACACGCCATCGTGGCTGACCGCCTTTGACATTGACAATTTTAACCGCAAAGGTCGTATGACCGAATATTTGAATCTTAAGCAGGCTTTTGCCAAACACGACCGGGTCGATTTGATGCCCGAGGATCGCTTTTCATCGCGCAAGGTATTCTGCATGGTCGGCACAAACCGCATGGATTACGATACAGCGGCAGGGCTGTCACGTACCTTCGTGGGCAACGGTAGTGACGGTTTAGTGCGTATTGCCAACGCCACCTTGATGGGTCTTAATACCGACGGCTCAATCGGCGAGCCCTGTGCAAAAGCCTTCGCCTTCCGCTCTCATTCCGGGTATTTCGGCATCGTCAACAGTGAAGAGGCATTCCAGAACCTGACGCGCTTCTTGTTCGGGGACGTGCGTGTCGACCTGTGGCTCGACATTGAGGACATTCGCCTACCTATCGCGGTACAGGCGGAAGCCGATGCTGGACGTAGCGTCAATGCTCTGTATCAAATCGAAGTACTAACCTCGCCCCGAGGCAAACTATGGTATCTGTCGCGGCGCACCGCCGAGGAAGATTCAGTAGCCTGCGTGCCGCATGCCAGCTGGAAAGAAGAAAAGGCGCAATATCTTTCCAGCGTTTTCCTGGCAAACCGTGCCAAAGTAAATCGGAAACGCCGCTCGCTTGCCTACAGCTTAACAATTGGTATTCGCGCTCCCGATTACGAAATCGAGAATCGCTTATGGATCAACGAGCATTACGAAGGTAGTTATCTGTTCCGCAATGCGCTCATTCTCGAAATGGTGCCTCCTCGTAATGAAAACGAAACCTGGAAGGTGAAGTATTCATGGCAAGGTGCCGGAATGCTGGCAGCGGAAACTGTACTGGACGTAAAGCCTCTAGACAAAGAGAGGGTAGAGGTAGCAATACCATTTGATAGTTACACGATGGATACGAAGGATAGATATAAACTAGCATTCCCCGGCCTCAAAGGAAGCCTGCGCTTTGTGATTTCGGCATGGAATGCGGAGCTAGAGATGGATGACTAGATCCAAACAGGCGGATTCAACATTGAAGTGCAACTTTTGTAAGTGAATTTAGGTGGCGAGCCGCGTTAATATCGGAGCCACTTAAACGACCAAGTAAAAGGAGCACAGATGAAGCAATATAAGCAGCTTACCAGCGGACAACGATATCAGATTTACGGATTGAAACAAGCGGGTTTGAATCAAACTCGGATTGCCCAAAAGATGGGCGTGGACAAGTCGACGATTTCACGAGAATTCAGGCGAAACAAAGGTCAACGCGGCTGGCGGCCAAAGCAGGCGCAATCATTACGTGATGAGCGCCGGCAAGCCTGTATCAATGGCAAGCAATTCTCATCGGAGTGCTGGGCGGAAGTCGAGAGGTTGATCCGGGAAGATCTCAGCCCAGAACAAGCCGCCAATCGGCTTGAGCTGGAAGGCGAACTGCAGATCAGCCATGAGGCGATCTACCGACATGTCACCGCAGACAAACGTGATGGAGGTGACCTGCACCAACATTTACGTAGCCAGAAACCACGCCGCAAACGATATGCGAGCGGGCAAGAGCGGCGAGGCATGATCAAGAACCGTGTCAGTATTGATGAACGTCCGGAAATCGTGGATCAAAAGACGCGCATGGGAGATTGGGAAGGTGATACCGTCATTGGCAAGAACCACAAAGGTGGACTGGTTACCCTGGCTGAAAGGAAGTCGCGCTATGTGTTGGCGGGGCACCTACGCAGCAAACATGCCGAGGGTGTAACGACCGTGACAACGAGTTTGCTGAGTCCCCACAAGGACCAATGCCACACCATTAACATTCGATAACGGCAAAGAGTTTGCGGGACATGAACGCATCGCAGCAGAACTACAGACTGCGATCTATTTCGCGCACCCCTGCCGTTCCTGGGAGCGAGGTCTGAACGAGAACAGTAATGGGTTATTGCGGCAGTACTTCCCCAAGGATATGGCATTGACTGACGTTACTGAAGAGCAAGTGCAGCGAGCGGTAGAACGACTCAACCACCGGCCACGCAAAGTGCTGGGTTTCAGATCACCGCATGAAGTATTATTTGGGGTAGAGGTGCGCTACACCAAGCTAGCATTACCTGTTGCACTTCGAACTTGAATCCGCCTCAAAATATACCATTGCTGCTCTTTGCTGCTTGTGGCGGGGTAATTGATTAATTAGTTGGAGACTCTTATGCGAATTCTTCATACCATGCTCAGAGTGGGCAACCTGGATCGTTCAATTGCTTTCTATACAGAAGTGCTCGGAATGAAATTGCTGCGTCGAAATGATTATCCAGACGGAAAATTCACACTGGCATTTGTTGGGTACCAGGATGAAAAAGAGGGTGCTGTTTTAGAGCTTACTTACAATTGGGGTGTTGAAGAATATGATCTTGGATTAGGTTATGGTCATGTTGCAATTGAAGTCGATAACGCTAGCCAGGCATGCGAACTCGTTAAGCAAAAAGGTGGGAACGTAATCAGAGAAGCTGGCCCAATGAAGCATGGCACAACTGTTATTGCTTTCGTATCCGATCCGGATGGATACAAAATCGAATTTATTCAAAAGAAGAGCTAACCTCGCAGATATTTTTCAGCCAGAATAAAACACGTTCTACATAAATCACATACCCTCAGTTCTGAAGTAACAGAATGGGATTCTATTGAATTCATTAAGCTAACCGACCCATGCTCCCATCCATTGAACAACGGCTCACAGTAGAAATTGCTGCCAAGCCTGCACAGATTGCATTAGCCATTGCCTTGTTGGATGAAGGTGCAACCGTTCCTTTCATCGCCCGCTACCGCAAGGAGGCCACTGGGGGACTGGACGACATCCAGTTACGGTTGCTGGAAGAGCGCTTGCGCTATCTGCGCGAACTGGAAGAACGTCGCGCTACGATCATTACCTCGATTACCGAACAGGGCAAGATGACCCCCGTGCTGTTGAATGTAATTACGCATGCCGAGGATAAAACACATCTGGAAGATCTGTATCTACCCTACAAACCCAAACGGCGCACTAAGGCGCAAATTGCGCTGGAGGCGGGGCTGGCACCGCTTGCCGATTCATTGTTGGCTAATCCGATGCTGCAACCTGAAGAGGAAGCAGCCCAATATATGAAACCCCCCTTTACCGTTGAGCAATGCGACAACCCCGGCGTACCAGACATCAAGGCGGCACTGGATGGTGCTCGCCAAATATTGTTGGAACGCTTCGCGGAAGACGCCACCTTGCTTCAATCCCTGCGCGAATATGTGCAAGAACATGGCATCGTGGAATCTAAAGTGATCGAAGGCAAGGAAGAGCTTGCAGCAAAATATGCCGACTATTTCGATTACTCCGAATCGATCAAGACCATCCCTTCGCACCGCATCTTAGCCATATTGCGAGGCCGGCGCGAGGAGATGTTGAATGTGCGATTGCGCCTCGACAGCGAGGCAGACAAAACAAATTGGAATGCGCCGCATAACCCTTGCGAAATGCGTATTGCAAATCGTTTTGGTATTTCTCAGCAACATCGACCTGCCGACAATTGGCTGGTCGATACCGTGCGTTGGACATGGCGCGTGAAAAGTTTTGTGCATTTGGAATCCGAGTTGATGGGCGCATTGCGGGGTCGTGCGGAAAAAGAAGCGATCAATGTGTTCGCGCGTAATTTGAAAGATTTGTTGCTGGCCGCTCCAGCAGGCCCACGCGTTACGATGGGGCTTGATCCGGGGATACGCACCGGAGTCAAGGTGGCGGTAGTGGATGAGACGGGGAAAGTAGTGGATACCGCAGTTATCTATCCGCATCAGCCGAGAAATGACTGGGATGGTTCCTTGCACACCCTGGCAAAATTAGCCGAAAAACATCGCGTAGCAGTGATCGCTATTGGCAATGGCACGGCCTCGCGGGAGACAGACAAATTGGCACTGGAACTGATCAAGCGCTATCCCGAGCTGAAATTGACCAGTGTCGTGGTGTCCGAGGCGGGCGCGTCGGTTTATTCGGCGTCCGAAATTGCCTCGCGTGAACTGCCTGATATGGATGTATCACTGCGGGGTGCGGTATCCATTGCCCGGCGTTTGCAAGACCCGTTGGCCGAACTGGTAAAAATCGACCCGAAATCGATCGGGGTTGGACAATACCAGCACGATGTCGGCCAATCCCAATTGGCGCGTTCACTCGATGCCGTAGTTGAAGACTGTGTGAATGCTGTTGGCGTCGACGTTAATACCGCATCCGTTCCTTTGCTGGCCCGTGTTTCTGGGTTGAGCAGCAGCGTAGCGCAGGGTATTGTGGCTTACCGGGACAGTAAAGGTATGTTCACCTCTCGTGCCCAATTACGCGAGGTTCCGCGCCTGGGCGAAAAAACTTTTGAGCAGGCAGCGGGTTTTCTGCGCATCATGGGGGGCGACAATCCGCTCGATGCCTCTGCCGTCCATCCTGAATCCTACCCGCTGGTGCAACGTATCCTCGCGGAGATCAAGCAGGATATTAAATCCGTCATTGGCAATAGCCAGCTGTTGAATGCGCTAAGTCCCGCCAAATATGTGAACGAGCAATTCGGCCTGCCGACCATTTTCGACATACTGAAAGAGCTGGAGAAACCAGGGCGCGATCCGCGCCCTGAATTTACCACTGCTACTTTCAGGGAAGGCATAGAACAATTGTCTGACTTGAAGCCGGACATGATCCTCGAAGGTGTCGTTACCAATGTTGCTGCCTTTGGTGCGTTCGTGGACATTGGCGTGCATCAGGATGGATTGGTACATATTTCCGCCTTATCGAATAGCTTTGTGAGAGATCCGCATGCGATCGTTAAAACTGGACAAGTGGTGAAGGTGAAAGTGCTGGAAGTGGACGAAAAACGCAAGCGCATCGCGCTCACTATGCGTTTGACCGACGCTGCGCCACAATCACGCGGCAAACCTGAACAAAGAAGCACACAGAGACAGCAAGATAGCCTGAGCCATACAAAGAGCGGAACGGGAGATAAGCAACGAGAGCTTCCACGAACCGTACCAAGCGCTATGGCAGCCGCTTTTTCAAAAATTAAAACGTAAAATCTGTCTCTAGTTGGCTGGTATGCTTATCTATTTAGTCTGTTTTGTTTCAGATCCGATATCAGAGTATGAAGGCATCTTGAAATTCTTGTCTGCAAGTCCACGAATTTCCGGTGGAAGCTTTTCATAACATATCCAGAAACTGGAAGCTGTTTTGTGTTTCAAAGGTCTCTCGTTTTTCCGGCTTGATGCTCATCAAGTGCCGTGTTTATGAGGAAATCTAGCTTTCCTGCATTTGAATCGACTTCAATTTGCTTGTCCCATCTTGATTGGTCGAATTCAAGAAACCAGTCTCGAAGCTTGGAAAACGAAGCGTTATCTAACTCCGCGATTTGTTCTTCTATCGTCTCTACAGTCGTCATAACTATGCTCACAAGAAGTTGATTGCATGGAAATTATAACTCTCGCGGTGATTATTGGCGTTTTTTCCATCCGACAGGCACTGATTTACCTTGGGCATTATCTGTATCGGGGAGTGATACAGGAGGAAGACATCCTGTCCAAAGGTTACCGCCGCGCCCGTAACTTCGGCTTTCTGCACACCAACAGCAAACTGATCTCGTTGGTGCAACTGCGCAAACGTGTCGTGTTCCCCTCACAGCAATCGCGTCCGACGATACTTTGTATATGTTGTGGCAGGGAAAATGAAGATTATCCGCACTCGCATAAAAAGATTCATCCACCGATTATGGACTCCCGCGTCGGACAGGGAGATGGTCATATGACGCAACATACACCGTCAATATGCCGGACTTGGCAGGCATGGCCGCGCTCGCCCTGCAAAAGGGTGAAAACAGGTAAACACGCATTAAGAATGGCAGGTTGAGCGGAACAAGTTGCTGTAATGGCAACTTTTAGCGATGGAATTTGGGGTATGACGCGGAACAGAATCCGATGGCGCCACTACGATCAGAGAAATATTTCCATAACAAGTAGATTCACAGCAGCCTCACTAGGCTTGTCCAACAAACGGTTCAGATCGTGGTTTCGCTTTGCGATCACAATCTAACCTTACTCGTTATGCATCGCGCGCGGCGTTATGCGGAAGGCTTAAAGTGATGATTTGGCGTGTAAACATATTCATGCTCGCGCTCAAGCTTATGGACTACGACATACAGCATATTTATGAAGCTTGAGCACTTGGCAATGGCGGTATAGAGCTGGAACAGCGACGGCTCTTCACCTATTGCTTCGTGGATAGTTTGCAGTTCAGCTCTCTTTTCGGTTGCCGAATGGAAAAATTCTGAGTTGAACCAGAGGTCAATAATCCTTCGATTCGAAATCGGGTGGCCAAAATGCGATGAGGTATCACATTGCTTCATGGCTGTACGATGCCAATCGGATATTCGATCAATATAGTTCTGTGCCCCCTCGTCGTTGGTTCGGCGGCGAATTTTCGTCGCTATCTTCTCAATATTGAGTAGGTTTCTTGTTCGCATAGAAAAATCTGAACTTAACTGCGAGATTAGTGATGTCATCGACATCGGGTGTATTCGCGGCGAAGATAGTTTCTCTGGAGTCCTGATTTCTGCTGAATGTTGACATCGGGCTGCCGTATTTTGCCTGGGCTGCGTCAAGCTTTTCAGCGCGCTCACAAAGGAGCCGGACGTCAGCTAGCTCCTCGTCTGTCGCGCTGACAACGGTGCTCTTCCGCGAAGTCATATGAGCAAACACGAGTTGCGACATTTGATTTTGGCGATGTCCAACGTAAATGTAAGTGCGCGCCGCTTTTGGCGTGTCCCGCTTGACCGCCATATCAGTCCAACTCCACTACCCACAACCGCAATTGGCTGGGCAAAGGATATGTCTTTGGAATTGACGACAACGAGAACGGAAGCCCATATGCTTCTGCAAGCGGTGCGTTCATGAGGTTTCTTTCGCGGCTAATTTCGATGGCGAGCTTGAGGTAGCGACGAAGAAGCAAGATGGGTGGGAACTGGTTTCTCTCTGCTAACCATTCGAGTGCGTCGTGGGCGCACTTTGAACTGTTGCATGAACGGCAGGCCCAGACAAGGTTGTCTCCACTATTTGCTCCACCTCGCTTTGTTGGAATGAGATGGTCAACCGACAAGTACTCGCGACTTCCGCAGTAGCAGCAAGCCTGCGGCAGAAGCATTTTCAAGCGCTCGTCGTCCGCGAGCGGACCAATATTCATGGTTTGTTTGTTCAGCCCTGCGTAGAGACGAGAACGAATCATGAACTGGGTGCGCCCGTACTTTTCAGTCTTTGCGGTGATGGCCGAGTGCGCCATTGCGAGGTTCGAGTACGACCAGTGTAGCAACTCGCCAACGGTGGTGATTTCCATGCGTGAGGGGCCTAAATATAATATAGAAAAAATTTTCATTAGCTAGCAATGTCGCCTATATCGGCAAGCATTGTCAAGCATAATAAAGCATTATTTTTCAATGTATTATAAATTTTATTGGATGAGCTTTAATATTTGGGTAATCAGAAATTCTGCGAATGGAAGCTTAAGCTGTTTCTCAGGACTCTCCCAAATTACTCGATCGGTTACGTGCCGAAATTTGGATGCGCCATCACAGCATTCGTAGTGAGGAAGGAAACAAATAGGTAGAGTAGAGAGCAGTTTTCGTCCCTCTCCTCTTCATCAAACCGTGTATGCGCTATTAACGCTTGAGGCAGGCCAGTAACTCGTATGGATCTCATCTCGGTGGAACTAATAGAAGATGCGGTAGATCGCATGTAATAAGTTAAGCATTGTCAGCAAGGCTTACTGACGTTAAAGTTCCGCACATGTAGATATAAAGAGTCCTCTAAAAATGTGGTCATTCCGTTGCCGGAATGGAAAATTCAGGATAATGGGTCCACTTCACGCACGTAATAGATCAATGCACCAAAATGACAAGACGTCGTTCGGCCTGAGCTTATCGAAGGCCAGTGTTGGCGTAGAACCAGCGGTTCGACAAGTTCACCGCGAACGGTAACTGGTTTGCTGAAACGTAATACTACCTGCGTTAAGTAAATATTCATTTCAGGATTGTTAGAGGTTGCCCTGAGAACAAGAAGGGATGGTAATGGTTATATTGACTTTGCTAGTGATGCTGGGCGTCATGATTTTGTTGGCGTTCTTTCGATCCTCCATCTGGGGGTGGTTGTTGGCGATGGTGGTTTTTGTTTTCATCGCTGCTATTCAAAGTAAACTTTCTGCTGATCTGTTTCAAGTTGCGATGATCGTGCTGGCCGTGCTTGTTGCAGTGCTGGGCGTTCCTTCTCTGCGTCGCCTGTTGGTGAGCAGTCAAATTTTAAAAATTTTCCGCAAGACACTCCCGCATATCTCGCAAACTGAGCAGGAGGCGCTCGATGCGGGTACTGTCTGGTGGGACGGCGATCTCTTTAGTGGTCACCCTGATTGGCGCAAGTTATTGAATTACCCCAAGCCGACGCTCAGTGCAGCAGAGCAATCCTTTCTTGATAACGAAACCGAAACGTTGTGCGCCATGCTGGATGACTGGGACATTACTCATGTGCGCCAGGATTTGCCGCCGCAGGTTTGGCAATACATCAAAGACAACGGGTTCTTTGGCATGATTATTCCCAAGGAATATGGCGGGCTGGAATTTTCTGCTCTTGCACATTCTGCCGTGGTAGCGAAGCTTGCTTCGCGTAGTATTACTGCTTCCGTAACTGTAATGGTGCCGAACTCTTTGGGACCGGCAGAGTTGCTTATACGCTATGGCACGTCGAAGCAAAAAGAGAAATATCTGCGCAGGTTGGCACAAGGCAAAGAGATCCCCTGTTTTGCGTTGACCGGGCCATTCGCCGGCTCCGATGCAGGATCGATTCCTGATTATGGCATCGTGTGTTACGGCGAATTCAACGGGCAATCAAATGTGCTCGGCATGCGGGTAATGTGGGAAAAACGTTACATCACGCTGGCACCGGTAGCGACGTTGCTGGGTCTCGCTTTCAAGTTATATGATCCGGATCATTTGCTTGGCGAACAAACAAAACGCGGTATTACCCTTGCACTGATTCCTGCAGATACGCCCGGCGTGCAGGTCGGGCGTCGTCATTTCCCACTTAATTCGGCATTTCAAAATGGCCCCACTTCGGGTCATGGTGTATTCATTCCGATGGAATATATTATTGGCGGCATGGATCATATAGGGCAGGGCTGGCGCATGCTGATGGAATGTTTGGCAGCGGGGCGATCTATCTCACTGCCGGCCTGTGCCATCGGCGGGGTGAAACTGGCGGTGCGAACTTGTGGCGCCTATAGCCGAGTGCGCAAGCAGTTCAAGTTACCGATCGGTAAATTTGAAGGTGTGGAAGAGGCGCTGGCGCGAATAGGCGGGAATGCCTATTTGATGGATGCGGCACGCGTACTAACGGCAGCAGCAGTGGATATGGGCGAGAGGCCGTCTGTGATTTCCGCCATCGTTAAATATCATTGCACCGAGCGTGCGCGCACGGTTGTCAATGATGCGATGGACGTGCATGGCGGCAAGGGGATTTGCCTGGGGCCGAGCAATTATTTGGGGCGTTCTCACCAGCAGAATCCCATCGCCATTACGGTGGAAGGTGCGAATATCCTGACGCGCAGCCTGCTTATTTTTGGGCAGGGCGCGATCCGTTCTCATCCTTATGTACTTAAGGAAATTCAGGCGGCGCAAGATAGTGATAAGCAACGTGCACTACGAAATTTTGATGCTGCTCTGCTTGGCCACATTAGTTTGAGCCTGAGCAATGCGCTACGCGCGTGCTTTTTTGGTCTTACCGGTGGACGTGGTCTTTCGGTGCCGGCAGGTGAGGAAACAAAGTGTTATTACCAGCAATTGACACGCTGTTCCGCTGCATTCGCGCTGGCGGCGGATGTGTCCATGCTGATACTGGGTGGGAATCTCAAACGGAGGGAGAAAATTTCTGCCCGGTTGGGCGATGTGCTTAGCCAGTTGTATCTGTGTTCGGCTACGCTCAAACGCTTCGAGGATGATGGCCGTCCCGCTGAAGATCTGCCGTTGCTGCACTGGGCGATACAGGATGCTCTGTACAGGATACAGGCAGCGTTTGATGGCGTGCTGCAAAATTTCCCCTGCCGTCTTTCTGCATTGCTTTTGCGCGTGCTTATTTTCCCGAGGGGAAAATATTTGACACCGCCGTCGGATGAGCTGGGGCATCAAGTGTCAGTGTTGTTGCTGCAACCGGGCATTGCGCGTGACCGACTGACAGCGGGTATGTATTTGCCCAATGATGAGAATGATGCGGTTGGTGCACTGGAAGCTGCGTTACATAGCACGTTGCGGTGCGAACCCTTGCAAGCAAGAGTAAATGCGGCGCATAAGGCCGGGCAGTTCACGGTTATGAACGAGTTGATGCGCATTGCAGAAGCGCATCACAAAGGATACCTCAATACCGAAGAAGCACATCTGCTGGAGCGTGACTATGAGCTACAACGCAAGGTCATCATGGTGGATGATTTTGCGCCAGAACAACTGGTGACAGAATCGAATATTATTTGAGTGAGAGGGCGCCTCTAAAAATTCAAGTTTCTAGGCAAGACAAGGCGCGAGTAAAAAATTAGAGCGCGGCATATAGTCAATATGTAAGCGATAATTTTTTTCGAGTAACGCCGTACTGTGACGAAACTTGGATTTTTAGAGATGCCCGATAGTGAGGGGAATCATGCCGGACAACCAAGACCACATTATCACGCCGGAAGAGGCAGTAACCTTGCATGGGTTGTTTGTCGAGCGTGTAAAACGCACGCCTGATGCTATTGCTTACCGTTATTTCGATACGAACGACAATACTTGGTTGTCGATGACATGGGCGCAGGCGCGCGATCAAACGGCGCGCTGGCAGGCGGCGCTGATGCGTGAAGGATTAGCAGCGGGTGACCGAGTCGCCATCATGTTGCGCAACTGCCCGCAATGGGTATTGTTTGATCAGGCGGCGTTATCGCTCGGCCTTGTGGTGGTGCCGCTATACACTGAGGACAGGCAGGATAGCGTGGCCTATATCATCAACGATGCGGGCGTGAAGGTGCTGCTGTTCGAGAATTCAGAACAATGGCAAGCGTTGCGTAGCGTGTGCGCACAGCTTCCATGCATACAGCGCATGATCAGTCTGGATAGGGTAGTCGGACATAATGAAGCACGGTTGCTATGTGTAGAGGAGTGGTTGCCCGCGCATGCAGTTTTGATTGAAGAACGGGTGCGCGAGCGCGATGCGCTGGCCACGATCATGTACACCTCGGGTACTACGGGTCGCCCCAAAGGAGTGATGCTGTCGCACCGCAATATTTTGTTTGACGCCCATGCGGCTTTGCAGACCTGTCCCGTTTCTGGAACGGACACTATGCTGTCTTTTTTGCCGCTTTCTCATGCCTTTGAACGTACGGTGGGTTATTACATCTGCGTGATGGCTGGCGTCACGGTTGCCTATGCGCGTTCCGTCCAGCTGTTGTCAGAGGATTTACAAATTATTCGCCCAACTATTTTGGTTTCTGTGCCTCGTATTTTTGAGCGTGTGTACGGGGCGATTAGCGCCAAGCTGGAGGAGGTATCGCCGTTGCGGCGCAAACTATTTGCTTTAGCGGTTAATATAGGTTGGCACCGCTTTGAGCATGAACAGGGGCGTGCTGGATGGAATTTGTCTTTATTACTATGGCCGTTGCTTAATCACTTAGTAGCCAGCAAGGTAATGGCGCGTTTAGGTGGACGACTTCGCCTGACTTTGTGTGGGGGAGCGGCTTTGCAGCCGGAAATCTCACGTGTATTTATTGCACTCGGCTTGCCCATTTTGCAAGGCTATGGCCTGACTGAGACCAGCCCGATTGTTTGCGCTAATCGCTTGAATAGCAATTTTCCGTCCAGTGTTGGGCTTCCCCTACCGGGGGTAGAGGTGCGCATCGACGAGCAGGGTGCGTTACTGGTGAAAGGGCAGAATGTGATGTTAGGTTATTGGAATAATGCCGAGGCGACACGCGCCATGATAGATGCGGATGGCTGGCTGAGCAGTGGCGATCTTGCCTCTATTAGCGAATTAGGACATATCACCATCACGGGGCGTCTGAAGGAAATTATCGTGATGTCTAACGGCGAGAAAATTTCTCCGGCGGACATGGAACAGGCCATTCTGCGCGACCGTTTGTTCGATCTGGTGATGGTGCATGGCGAGGGGCGTCCCTATCTGACTGTGCTGACAGTAGTGAATGCGGCAGGCTGGGCACACTTAGCGCAAGAGATCGGGGTGCGTGCGGACAGGCCGGAATCGTTGCATGACCCTCGTATCGAGCAACAGATATTGCAGCGTATCGCTGATCAGATAAAGGAGTTTCCAGGTTATGCCAAGGTACACCGGGTATTACTGTTGACCGAGCCGTGGAGTGTTGATAACGGACTGATGACGCCCACCCTGAAGGTTAAACGTGGATCTGTGGTGGAGCGCTTTGCAAAAGAAATTGAACAGCTTTATCAAGGACATTGAAATATGGCTGAACCAGCCTTGACCCTCTTGCCGCAACGTGAGCCTACACTGCGTATGGTGGCCATGCCATCCGATAGTAATTACGCTGGCGACGTTTTTGGCGGTTGGGTAATGGCGCAAGTTGACATTGCCGGAAGCATTCCCGCCCTCATTCGTGCGCGCGGACGTGTGGTGACGGTGGCGGTGAATTCATTTGTATTTAAACAGCCGTTGTTCATGGGCGATGTGGTGAGCTTTTATGCTGAACTTGTGAAGGTAGGGCGTACTTCCATTACCGTCAAGGTCGAGGTGTATGTGCAGCGCGATCCGGTTAAGCCGATCTGTGCCAAGGTAACCGAGGCCATGTTGACCTATGTGGCGGTGGGAGAAGACCGTAGGCCGCGCATTGTGCCACCTGACGAATGAGTGCATTATTTTTCTGCACAGATAGAGAGTTAGACTTGGTTGATTAAATAGTTTTTACAGCGCGAGCATAAGAAGGAAGGCTCATGACTTCTTTATTTTGGAAATGAAATATGCCTAAGAATTTTATTATACGTAAGGTCGCTGTATTGGGAGCAGGGGTAATGGGCGCGCAGATTGCCGCGCATTTGATCAACGCCAATGTGGAAACGCTGCTATTCGAGTTGCCTGCTAAAGAGGGTGATCTTAATGGCAACGTAACCAAAGCGCTGGAAGGCTTGAAGAAGCTCGAACCCAGTCCATTAGCATCCCCTGCCAAGCTGGCCTATCTCCAGCCTGCAAATTACGAGCAGCACCTAGAATTGCTGCGCGGTTGTGATCTTGTGATTGAGGCGATTGCCGAGCGCATCGACTGGAAGTCAGATCTTTACCGCAAAGTCGCCCCTTATCTTGGCGCAGACTGCATTTTTGCCAGCAACACTTCCGGGCTGTCTATCAACGAATTGGCTCAGGCGTTTCCAGAAGCGCAGCGCCATCGATTCTGCGGCATTCATTTTTTTAACCCGCCGCGCTACATGCATTTGGTCGAACTGATTCCCTGCGCTGGCACTGACGCTGTGCTGCTGGACAGACTGGAGGAGTTTCTTGTCTCCACGCTGGGCAAAGGCGTGGTACGGGCCAAGGACACGCCCAACTTTATCGCCAACCGCATCGGTGTATTTTCTTTACTGGCCACGCTGCATCATGCACGCCGGCTGGGGCTGAACTTCGATACCGTGGATGCTTTAACCGGCCGCTATCTGGGGCGCCCCAAGAGCGCTACTTTTCGCACTTTGGACGTGGTTGGGCTGGATGTATTCGCACGCGTGGTCGACACCATGCGCAATAATCTTGCAGACGATCCCTGGCACGCCTATTTTGCGCTGCCGGGCTGGTTGGACAAGCTGATAGCGGAGGGCGCGCTAGGGCAGAAAACCAAACGCGGTGTGTATCAGAAAGTCGGTAATAAAATTCATGTTTTCGATTTGGGTTTGCAGACTTATCGCTTGTCGGAAGATAAGTTGGATGATGCGGTAAAGGACATACTACGCGAACGTGATTGGGCGAAAAAGCTTGCTGCCCTGCATACCAGCACGCGTCCACAAGCGCAATTCCTGTGGGCGGTGTTTTGTGATTTATTTCACTATTGTGCGGTACAGCTGGAAGGTATCGCGAACAATGCGCGCGATCTGGATTTTGCCGTGCGCTGGGGGTTCGGCTGGGACAGTGGGCCGTTTGAAATCTGGCAGACGACAGGCTGGCAAAAGGTAGTCGGTTGGGTTAACGAAGATATCGCGGCGGGCAGGACCATGTCGTCCGCACCTCTGCCAGACTGGGTGACTGATGCAACCCGTAATGAGGTGCATAGTGCGCAGGGCTCATACTCGCCGGGCAGCAATCAGTATCAAGCACGCTCGAAGTTACCGGTGTACGACCGGCAGGAGTTTCCAGACCGATTGCTGGGCGAGGTAATGCAATATGGCGAAACGATTTTTGAGACCGAAGCGGTACGCATGTGGCACACCGATAACGATATCGCCATCCTGAGTTTTAAAACCAAGATGCATATCATCAGCAGTGAATTGCTGGACGATATTTTGCGCGCGCTGGACGAAGCCGAGGAAAACTGGCTTGCACTCATTATTTGGCAGACTGAACCACCATTCTCTGCCGGTGCCAATTTATTGCAATTGATGCAAGGGGTACAGCAAGTTGATGAAGAACAATCCGGTGGGTTTTTCGGCAAGTTTAAAGGCGCGGTGCAGCGCGTCAAATATACCGTGGCGGGCGGTGGCGGGCTAAGTGAAATCGTCAATGCGGCAACCGGCAATGTCCTCCGAGTAGAAGACGTAATCGCCAAATTCCAGCGGGTGTCGCAGCGCCTGAAATATGCGCAGGTGCCTACTGTCGCGGCGGTAGACGGCCTCGCGCTGGGCGGCGGCTGCGAAATTTCGATTCATTGCACGCGTATTGTTGCTGTGTTGGAAAGTTATATCGGGCTGGTAGAAACGGGCGTTGGCCTGCTGCCCTCTGGAGGCGGCTGCAAGGAAATGACGCAACGCGCGGCGGCGGAAGCAAAAGGCGGCGATATTTTTCCGTTTCTACGCCGTTATTTTCAGAATATCGCCATGGGCGAAGTATCCAAGAGCGCAGAGTTGGCGCGCGAGATGGGCTATTTGCGAGCCTCGGATCGCATCGTGATGAACCACTTCGAATTGCTGCATGTGGCCAAGCAAGAAGCATTGGCGCTGGTAGCCACGGCCTATCGCCCGCCGCTGATTCAGCGTCAAATTCCGGTAGCAGGCAGGACAGGCATTGCTTCATTCAAAGCGTCTATGGTGAACATGCTCGAAGGAGGTTTCATCTCGGAGCATGATTACGCTATTGGCAGCCGTGTGGCCGAGGTAATGTGTGGTGGTGATGTAGAAGTCGGCAGCATGGTCGATGAGCAATGGCTGCTTGATCTGGAGCGGCGCAATTTCCTTGAGTTGCTGGCGATGGACAAGACGCAGGAACGCATTGAGTACATGCTGAGGCATAGCAAACCATTGCGGAATTAAAATCCCTCGCCCTTATTGATCGGCCAGAGTATGTTTGAAGTCCGTTCGCCTTGAGCTTGTCGAAAGGTGAATGGGCTTCGACAAACTCAGCCCGAACGGAGTTTTACCTAGCCGGATCAATATCGGGTATTTCTTGGGAACCGGACAGAGGCGATCTTCAAAAGGAGTAATTCATGTCTAAACAAATTCAGGAAGCTTATATCGTTGCCGCCACTCGCACCCCGGTGGGTAAGGCACCGCGAGGCATGTTCCGCAACACTCGGCCCGACGATCTGCTGACGCATGTGCTGAAAAGTGTGATGAAACAATGCCCCTCACTTGACCCTGCCGCAGTGGGCGATGTCATCGCCGGCTGTGCCATGCCGGAAGCTGAGCAGGGCATGAATGTGGCGCGAATTGCATTGCTGCTGGCGGGTTTGCCGAATTCTGTGCCTGGCCTGACCGTTAACCGCTTCTGTTCTTCCGGCTTGCAAGCTGTGGCGCTTGCGGCAGACCGAATTCGCCTCGGTGAAGCGGACGTGATGATTGCGGCGGGTACCGAGAGCATGAGTATGGTGCCGATGATGGGAAATAAAATTGCGATGAATCCAGAAATTTTCGCGCACGATGAGAATATCGCTATTGCTTATGGCATGGGATTGACTGCGGAGAAGGTGGCAGAACGCTGGCAGATAAGCCGCGAAGCACAGGATGCCTTCGCTTATGAGAGTCACCGTCGCGCCTTGCAGGCTATTATGAATAATGAATTCAAAGATGAAATTACACCGTATCCAATTCAGCGTCATGTGCCGGATTTATTACGTCGCGAAGTGAGCGTGCATACAAGCATGGCGGAGCAGGACGAAGGTCCGCGTGCAGATACTTCGATGGAAGCGCTGGCTAAACTCAAAACCGTGTTTGCGCAAAATGGTTCAGTTACCGCCGGCAATAGTTCGCAGATGTCGGATGGTGCGGGTGCGGTGCTGCTGGTCAGCGAGTCCGCGTTGAAGCGCTACAACCTGACACCCATAGGAAAATTTCTCGGTTTTGCTGTGGCGGGCGTGCCGCCGGAAATTATGGGTATCGGCCCGAAGGAAGCCATTCCGCGGGTGCTGCGCCAAGTCGGTTTGCAATTGGATGACATCGACTGGATTGAGCTCAACGAAGCTTTTGCCGCGCAATCGCTGGCGGTAATAAAGGAAGTCGCCCTGGATCCCGCCAAAGTCAATCCACTGGGTGGAGCGATAGCCTTGGGTCACCCGCTGGGTGCCACCGGCGCGATCCGCACCGCTACCTTGCTGCATGGGTTGCGCAGGCGCAAACAAAAATACGGCATGGTCACCATGTGTATTGGAACGGGCATGGGCGCTGCGGGAATTTTCGAGGCCTTTTAGCCCAGTCGCTTCATAAATTCGCATGCTCTTGTTTGTAGTAATGGATAAGAATATTTTCTCCACGATATGAATAACAACAGAGCTCCTTCGAAAAACTTCCCTATCGGTTAGAATCCTGCGCAATCGAATTGATAAAATATCCGCGCTGGGAAAGTGAAATTATTCCGTGAGTATTGAAGCTGCCAAAGAATTGAACAGCGATTGCCATTCCGCCATTGTGGATCGTGGCGCGCTGGAACGTACCCTGCATGAGCAGGGTGAGGTTTGGCACCAGCGTATTAACGAGCGTTGTCCCCACCTGTTTGCTGCGGCTCCCTTGTTTATTTCCAGCGGAGAAATGGAGAAAATGCACGCAGTCATTGAGGCCGTCCAACAGGTTGTAGCGCTATCTGCATGGCGCGATGCCGTGTTGCAACACGCACCGGCCATCGCCCGATATGAACCTCGTGCCAAAGGTGTGTTTTTCGGTTACGACTTTCATCTAAATACCGAAGGTGTGCATCTCATTGAGATCAATACTAATGCGGGGGGTGCGCTGTTTAACGCGTTACAACTGCATAGTCAGCGTGACGTAGTTGCGCCGGGCAAGCCTGTGGCGATTGACAATTTGGAGCAGGCATTTCTCGACATGTTTCGCAATGAATGGCGCCTGGAACGGGGCGATGCGCCGCTGCAAACCATCGTCATCGTAGATGAACAGCCACTCGAACAATATTTTTATCCAGAATTTGTATTGATGCAGCAATTGTTTGAACGCGCGGGCATTGCAGTGTTCATCGCTGATCCAGCGGAACTGGAGGCGCGTACAGACGGCCTGTATCTCCGTGAACGCAAGATCGATCTGATTTACAACCGCCTGACCGACTTTTCCTTACAACAATACAGTGCCATAAGTACTGCCTACCAAAGTAATCAAGTGGTGCTCACACCGCATCCACATGTATATGCGTTGTATGCTGACAAACGCAATCTTGCCCTGCTTACTGCCCCCGACAGCCTGCGCGCGATGGGTGTGGCTGAGACAACCATCGCCACTTTAATGATGGGCATACCACAGACCAGGTTAGTGGACGCGCAGGAGCACGAACATTGGCGGCAGCAACGCAAGCAGTGGTTCTTCAAACCCGCCACCGGTTATGGCGGTAAGGGCACCTATCGTGGCGCCAATATTACCAACCGGGTGTTTACTGAAATCATGCAGGGCGGTTATATAGCGCAGCGCATGGCGCCTCCCGGCGAACGCATGATATGTCTGGAAGGTGCGGAGCCGGTTGCACTTAAATCAGATGTGCGCTGCTATGTGTATGACGGCCATGTGCAGCTTATCGCCGCGCGGCTCTATCAAGGGCAAACCACCAATTTCCGCACAGCTGGCGGCGGTTTTGCACCAGTCCGTGTCGTCACTTAGAATACGCGCATGACACTCTATGCCTTTATCGCAGTTGGCCTGGGCGGAGCCATCGGCTCATGGTTGCGCTGGGGGCTGGGTTCGTGGCTTAATCCCGCGCTGCCAGAACTAGCGCTTGGTACACTTTGCGCAAACTTGATCGGAGGCTACATCATTGGCCTTGCTGTCGCCTTCTTCATGCAGCAACCGGAGCTGTCGCCCGAATGGCGCTTGTTCATTATCACCGGCTTTCTCGGTGGGCTAACTACCTTTTCCACCTTCTCTGCCGAAACCGTCACTTTGCTGGTACGCGGTCAATATGCCTGGAGTGCTGCAATTATTGCTGCCCATCTCGGCGGTTCATTGCTGATGACGATGCTGGGCATGCACACCTTCAAGTGGTTGCATCAATAAAAGGCAATAAGCATAGCGTCCGCATTTATTCAGTCCGGTAGGTTTGGGATGAATGAAATGAAGCACAACATCATAGGGGGATAAATATATGCGTTACCGGCGTGCCGATGCAGTAGGAGGCACATATTTCTTCACTGTTAATGTGGCTGAACGGCGCTCCGATGTATTGGTGCGGCATATCGATGACTTGCGTGCAGCCATGAAAACGGTGAAAAGCGCGCATCCGTTTGCTGTTTGGTGATGGTAGTGTTACCAGAACACCTGCATGCGATATGGCGTTTGCCACCGGGCGATGCCGACTATCCGTTACGTTGGTCGCTCATCAAGGCCGGGTTCTTGCGGCGGCTGGTAAAAGGCGAGCACATTCGTACCAGCCGCCAAGCCAAGCGTGAGCGAGGAATCTGACAGCGACGGTATTGGGAACATCAAATCCGGGATGAGATTGATCTTGCGCGGCACGTCGATTACATTCATTACAATCCCGTAAAACATGGCTGGGTCACTCACCCTGTTGATTGGCCACATTCAACATTGCATGGCTACATTGAGCGGGGAATGGCAACATCGGATTGGGGTGGGAAAATGGGTGATGGAGTAGATGGTTATGATGCGCGGTAAAATGTTGGGCTTCATTTCATTCAGGCTAACCTACCGAGCTTCGGCGTCCAATACATTACCAACTTAAGGTCAGCACCGGAAGCTTAAGAGTTGCTTATAGAGTCGACCATTAAATAATACGGTTCGTCCTTCCTGTGAAGGACGGGATCCATACACTCCATCTATCTATTTGATGGCCGACTCTAGTTGTTCATCTTGAGTTTGGGTAGTAGGTGTCTCTAAAGTTTTTCTTATACCTAAAAGATCATTTCGCAATAATATGCTATATACAGAATCACCCATTACTGCATGAGCTTTGGCAGATGGGTGAAAGGCGCCAGTTAAATGTAAGAATTTGCCAGCATATTGGCCCAATATCACATCACTTGGGGTTCGAAACCATCTGCCACGTTCCTCATAATGATTATAGTCTGAAGGCTTACTACCTATCCAGACACCTCCCTTCAAAAGGGGGAATTCAAATTCTTTTTGTCGTTCAATTTTAGACAAATATGCACAAAGCCCATGTTGATAAATTGTCCTCAAATGTTCAGTGACAATCTTCCAGCCATATAGCTCAGAGTTACCATTTATCTTAGTGACCAAGGGATCAATCAATTTGTTTTCAATATTTATTGCTTCTTTTTCTGTTATGTCTGTCAACATGCCCATATCATCGTGTTCTGATGAATAACAAAGCTCTCCATTAGTTTTATGTAGCGGGTTGGGATATTGCACCTGAACGACATGATCCGTAGAAACTCCAAGACTTTCAAATGCCTTTGCTAAGGAAAGATACCTCGTTCCAAGGCTATCCAAATCCTCTATCTTAGGATTTTTGATTCTGGCATTAGCTTGTTCTGGAGTACGAGCATATTTTTTTTTCATTGCTGTATATATAGGGTCTAACCTCGAAAAAGCCTTTTGAAGATGGTCTTTAGCTATAGCACCAAGGATAACTCTTCCAAAAAATACGTCATTTCCACCAAAGGTAAAAAGAATCGCGTCTATATTACGTATTCGATCAGAAGGATTAGCACATCCTTTCAATTCAACTCTATGTGCGGTTTTATCTTTAGACGTTATCTTATCTTTTCTCCATTCAGTTATCTTATCTTTTCTCCATTCAATGGCATTAAATTGTGATCCGTTACCATCTGGATTAATGCAAATTGCTTTACGCGCGGCAGAAAATTGAGATTCTTGTACATCGTTACCTTGCGCTGAAAAAAATCCATCTGGTATTTCAGCCCCAGTACAAGCCCAAGAGGCAATTCTCACAACAAGATGAGGATGATCAACTGCAAGTTTGGCTGCCGCAAGAATCGGCCATGAATAAAGTGAGCGATGACAAGTCCTATCAAGCCAACGCGATTGATTTGCATTTTGAAAGTCATGTGGTTGTTTTAACCACTTGATCCCATCATATGGATTCTCGCCTATATCCATGAGTGGCTTGTCTAGATGTTTCAGTGGAATATCTGGATTAGACTCACCAGAACTGAACGAATCACCAAAAGCAAAAAGTAATATGTCTTTAACTTCTATATTCTCTGAGAACTGTTTATTTAAGGATTTGATATCGACAATAATTTCTGTTGGCCCGTCTCCATATTTAATCGTCTCAATAAAACTATCCGAACATTTTTTAATTTCAGTCCGATAACTACTTGGTTGAGATAGGCGACCAATTTTATATTCACAAGTCCCATCAGGTGGAGGAGAGAGGGTGATTTTTACTTTGTGCTTTGTTGGCTTAGCAAATAATTCTGGATCATATTTTTTTGTACACGGATTCCACATAGTTGGGAAGTCGTTGTTAACACGGTTTTGTGTGCAATATAATCTGTCACCGTAAACTCTTTTCAACATCCGCTGATTATTTGCTAATATTTTTCCAGCCCAATCCTCAAGTGACTGGTTTTCTGTGAATTGTAGAATTTTAAAAAACTCATCTGATTTACGTAAAAGTGGAAATCTATCAATAACCTCCCATTTAATCTGAGGAGTAATATCCTGTCCATTCACCACTGAAATCTGCAGAAAAGACAATAACATGAGGCATGTTGCCTTAATGTACATTTTAATTGTTACTGCCCTTTGAGTTCTCATAATTGACCCCCCTGATTAAAATAAGTATTTGCACAACGGTCATTATCTATGCTAACAGTATTTAACTTTTCCAAACAACGTTTCGTTCGAGTGTAAATTCCTTCAGCCGGTGTTTTGGATAGTTATTCTTCATCCAAAAATAGGTACGCCATATAAACATCACACCGCCATAATTGCGACAGAGCCACGAAAATTATCGCCCCTATACTGAAGGTGTAGCTTAAAGGTATTCATTTGACAACGAGGTAAGTGGCTAAATTCTGGCTAACCAGGCATTATTTTAATTTCCAAAAAAATGCCGCTTTCGGGGAGGTCGGCGGCATAAGGGAAGTGCTTTAAATGTTTGCTATTGCAAATAATTTGTTATCACATCAGGCATTACTTTTGAGACCTTACTTTATAAGTATTATTAAAATAACGCTTTACTTATGCTCCAGAATTCTAATGTCATTGTGGACCGTAACTACTCCTTTTGTATCGCGAGCAATTGAAACAGCCTTGTCCATTTCTGCTTGACTGTGTGCCATGCCACTCAAAAATACGGCACCATTTTTATCTGTATCAACTTTAATATCTTTCAAGCTGCCCAAATGGGTTTCAGCGGCCAGTTTGGTCTTTATTTTTGTTGTTATGACGGAATCTTTGACGAATGTTACGGGGCCAGAGTGATCCGTATTCGAATCTGCAGTAAACCCTACGACAGGTGCAAGCATCATGCTAAGAGCAAGACAAGTTGTAGCAAATTTTATTTTCATGATTCAAGTCCTTTCATTAAATGGGATTGAATATTAATGCTTTCATGTAAATCCATCAGTTCGCTACCGCTCATAAGACGGAATTTAATGTAAGAGACGTGTCACGATGGTCTATGCAGTAGATTATGAATATTTTTTCTTAGCGGTGTAGTACTCCAAAAGAAGGTTGTAGTTTTAGCAAATTCGCTTATAGACTTAATCTTAATGCTTTCACCAGTATTAAATTAATTTAGATCATTGAACATATTTATTCAATGACTTGAATATAAATAAAATAGAATTTTCTTGTATGTTTTATATTATATAAACTGTTTATAACTTTATCATGTAAGATAATTACATGAATCTTCACGGGTAACTATTTTTTAAATTCTCATTTAATTTGGAACAAACCATGACGACTAAGGTAAAAAATGTTGTTAAAGCTAAACCTGTTACTAAATCTAAATCTGCTACGAGATCATTGCCAACTAAAGTGGTAGCAAGTAATAAGCCTAAGTCTGCTCCCACGGTTGAAGCCGTGCCTCCCGCACCGGCAGCGGCCAAAATGGCAAACAAAAATTCTGTCGCCAAAGCCGAGGTAACGACTGCTAAAGTAGTGAAAGTGAGGAAGTTATCAAAGGCTGATAAGCCTAAAAAAATTAAAATGGTGCGTGATAGTTTCAGCATGCCGGAAAGTGAATACTCGCAATTCGCCGCATTAAAGAGGAAGTGCCTGTTAACGGGTGTTCATGTAAAGAAAAGTGAATTGCTGCGAGCCGGGTTGCTTTGCTTGTCAAAGCTGTCGGATCTTGAATTGGTGAATGTGGTAGGGCAAGTGGAAATACTGAAAACAGGCCGGCCGACTAAGCATTGATCGGTTGTTACGATGTTGAGCGAGTTTTGTCGCATTATCGTAAATGGCGCAAAGAATGTAAGTAATGGCAATAAGCATATATCCCACTGAATAGTGGCTAACCTTATGTTGATAGGTAATTACTGTGCAAGTTTACGATACCATTGCCGCAGTGGATTTGGGTTCCAATAGTTTCCGGCTACAAATCGCACGAGTGGTGGAAGATCAGATATATCCACTGGATTCATTGAAGGAAACAGTACGCCTGGCTGCAGGGCTAACGTCGGATAAGTTTTTGGATGAAGAGTCCCAGCTATGTGCCCTTGCCTGCCTCAAGCGTTTTGGGGAGCGCTTACGTGGCTTGCCAAGCCACGCGGTAAGGGTGGTTGGGACAAATACTTTCAGATTGGCTAAAAATGCATCTGCTTTTCTTGAAAAAGCAGAAGATGCCTTGGGTTTCCCGATCGAAGTCATCGCGGGTCGAGAGGAGGCGCGGCTAATCTATCTGGGTGTGGCACATTGCATGCCATCATCGCAAAATCATAGATTGGTGATTGATATCGGCGGTGGCTCTACCGAATGCGTGATTGGTGAGGGGCTGGAACCGCTTCGAATGGAAAGCTTGTATATGGGGTGCGTCAGCTATAGCAAGCGTTTTTTTGGCGATGGTAAAATTACTAAAGATGCGATGCAGCAGGCGGAACTTGCTGCGCGCATGGAGCTACAAACAATTCGTTTTGAATTTTCCGACGGTAATTGGCAAGAGGCAATCGGATCATCTGGAACGGCGCGTGCATTGGCCGATTTGTTAAAGCAAAACAATTGGAGTCATGAAGGGATAACGGCAGAAGGGCTGGCAAAACTGCGTTCCATGTTACTGAAAGCAGGAGAATGCAAGCGGCTGGATACACTTGGGCTGAAACCGGATCGCATTCCCGTCTTGCCTGGTGGGTTCGCCATTATGTCGGCAGTTTTCACTGAATTGAATATTCAGCATATGAGCGTAGCGGGCGCCGCCCTCAAAGAAGGGGTCCTGTATGACCTGTTAGGTCGTTTGCATCATCAGGATATGCGCGATGTCACTGTGAGCCAGTTTATGCGGCGTTATCATATTGATCCATTACAAGCCAAACGTGTGGAGGACTTGTCGTTGTCGCTTTTCAAGCAAGTGGCGCAAGGTTCTGACGTTGATGTTGAGACTGCACAGCAGCAGTTGCAATGGGTGGCCAGGTTGCATGAAATAGGTGTTTCCATCGCACATAGTGGTTATCACAAACATGCAGCTTACATTCTAGAAAACGCTGATATGCCGGGTTTTTCTAACTTGGAACAAGTTCAGCTTGGGTTGCAAGCAAGAGCGCAACGTGGGCCGCTTTCTAAAGTACCAAAATTGTCGGAAATAATACGAGATTGGAGCGCAATATTAGCATTGCGTCTGGCTGTTTTGTTTTGTCGTAGCCGTACGGATGTGGTCTTGCCTAAAATGCAATTGAAAAGAAGCGGCAATGAGTATCGTATTAAACTTGATAAAAAATGGATTGAGCAAAATCCGCTTACAGAAAATGCGTTACAGGCAGAGATCAAAGAATGGAAAGCAGTGGGAGTTAGTTTCTCAGTAACCAGTTAATTATTATTTAAAATTTATCAAAATATGGCCTTCTTTATTCAGGCGCTTACCCGAACCGCCCCGTAATGTAATCCTCTGTTTCCTTGCGCTTAGGATTAGTGAACACCGTTCTAGTATCGCCGAATTCGATCAGGTCACCCAGATACATATAGGCGGTGTAGTCTGACACGCGCGCTGCCTGCTGCATATTATGGGTGACGATGATAATCGTGAACTCTGCTTTCAGCTCATCGATCAGCTTTTCGATATGTGCCGTGGAAATCGGGTCCAGCGCAGAGGTCGGTTCGTCGAGTAGCAAGATTTGCGGTTTAACCGCGATGGCACGCGCGATACACAAACGCTGTTGCTGACCCCCGGACAGTCCGGTACCGCTCTGTTTCAGTTTATCTTTCGCCTCTGTCCAGAGCGCGGCTTTCCGCAATGCCCATTCCACCCGCTCATCCATATCGTGGCGGCTAAGGTTTTCATAGAGTTTCGCCCCGAAAGCAATGTTGTCATAAATAGACATGGGGAACGGCGTCGGTTTCTGGAATACCATACCGATCTTGGCCCGGAGTGTATTGAGATCCTGCTTCTTGTCGAGAATATTTTCACCATCCAGCAAAACTTCCCCCGTCGCTTTTTGCTTCGGATAGAGCTGGTACATACGATTGAAAGTGCGCAGCATGGTGGACTTGCCGCAGCCTGAGGGACCGATAAAGGCCGTCACCATTTTTTCCGGAATCGTCAGGTTGATATCCTTCAGGGCGCGCTCCGCCCCGTAGTAAAAATTCAGGTCGCGTACCACCAGCTTCGGATTAACCGTTTTTTCAACGCTCATCTGCCTGCATCCTTAATAAGTTGTTGATTTTTGGCGGAACAAAACTCGCGCCATGATATTGAGCGAGAGCACGCTGAACGTGATCAGCAGCGCACCCGCCCAGGCGAGACTCTGCCAATCCTGATAGGGACTCATGGCAAATTGGAAAATCACGACCGGCAGATTGGCCATGGGCTGATTCATATCGCTGCTCCAGAATTGATTATTCAGCGAAGTGAACAAGAGCGGTGCGGTTTCACCACTAATGCGCGCCACGGCCAGCAGCACCCCGGTAATGATGCCAGCCCGTGCCGCACGTAACGTCACCAGGTTGATCACCTTCCATTGCGGCGCACCCAGCGCAGCCGCCGCTTCGCGCAAGGTATTCGGCACCAGACGCAACATATTTTCGGTGGTACGGATAACGATCGGGATGACTAAAATGGATAAGGCCAGTGCACCGGCCCAGCCGGAGAAGTGCCCAATCTTGATGACGTACATTTCATAGATGAACAGACCAATCACGATAGAGGGAGCAGAAAGCAGCACGTCGTTAATAAAACGCGTGGTCGGCGCCAACCAGCCGCGCTGGCCAAATTCCGCCAGATAAGTGCCCGCCAATATGCCGATAGGTGTGCCGATCAGTGCGGCGAGAAAGGTCATCATCAGACTGCCGGCAATGGCGTTGAGCAAACCGCCCGCGCTGTTGGGGGGTGGCGTCATCTGGGTCAGGATGGCCATCGACAGTTGAGGCAGACCATTTGCCAGCAGCGTCCATAAAATCCAGCCCAGCCAGATCAGGCCGAACAGCATGGCCAGGGCCGAAACTCCCAGGCACAGGGCATTAATCAGACGGCGGCGTGCGTAGAGAGTCAGCATAATCAGCTCGTGGATCCTTCGCGTTTTGTCAGCATGTACAGCATATAACGTGCCAGCGACAACACGATGAACGTGATTAGGAACAGAATAAGCCCGAGTTCGACCAGTGCTGAAGTATATAACTTGCCCACGGCCTCATTAAATTCGTTGGCCAGCGCGGAGGAGATGCTATTGCCCGGCATCAATAGTGAGGCACTTAATTGATGGGCATTGCCGATGACGAAAGTAACCGCCATGGTTTCACCCAACGCACGCCCCAGACCGAGCATAATCCCGCCGGCCACACCGATCTTGGTATAGGGCAGCACCACATGCCACATGACTTCCCAAGTGGTCGCACCCAAACCATAGGCAGACTCCTTGAGCAGCGTGGGAACAACCTCGAATACATCACGCATCACCGAGGCAATAAAGGGAATGACCATGATAGCCAGAATAATACCGGCGGTGAGCACCCCGATACCCATGGGAATGCCCTGAAACAACGGCCCCAATATCGGTAGCGGTCCCAGCTTTTCTATGAGCCACGGCTGAACATGGTCAGCAAACAGCGGCGCAAATACGAACAACCCCCACATACCGTAAATAATGCTGGGGATGCCGGCCAGCAGTTCGATGGCGATACCCAGCGGGCGGCGTAACCAGCGCGGCGCTAGTTCAGTGAGGAAAAGCGCGATGCCGAAACTGACCGGGATAGCGATTAACAAGGCGATGGCCGAAGTGACCAGCGTGCCAACGATCGGAACGAGTGCGCCAAATTCGTCCGTGACCGGATCCCATTCTGCACTGGTTAAAAATTGGAAACCGAATGCTTTAATGGAGGGCAGGCTGCCGATTATCAGCGAAACGATGATGGCAATGAGTAGTACGAGCACGGCGAATGCAGACAAGCGAGTGACATTGCGGAACAGAATGTCCAGCAAATTATGGCGCTTCATAGGTACATCACGTAAAAACGTTGGCATGATTTTTTAAAAGGACTCAAAATTTGAGGGAGCCTGGTCCCCTCAAATTTTATCCGGCAAAAATTATAGCTTGCAAACTCATGTTGCCAGAGTTTTTAAATAGACAATTACTTCCAGATCGCTGTGCCCTTGCTATCCTTGACCTGTGTTTTCCAGGCGGCGCGCACCAGTTGCTGAACTTTTTCCGGCATGGGGACATAATCCAGAGTCTCAGCCATTTTGCCGCCATTGCCGTAAGCCCAATCGAAGAATTTTAGGACTTCTTTAGCTGTTTCAGGTTTATTTTGTGTCTTGTGCATCAGAATGAAAGTGGCGCCAGTGATGGGCCAGCTTTCTTTGCCGGGTTCGTTAGTCAACAACTCATAAAAACCGGGTGCTTTTTCCCAGGCAGCGTTGGCCGCGGCAGCCTTGAATGAGGTGTCATCGGGTTTGACAAACTGACCATCATGGTTCTTTAGCTGTGCGTAAGTCATTTTATTCTGCAGCGCATAAGCATATTCCACATAACCGATGGAATTTTTTATGCGCTGTACATAAGAGGCTACGCCTTCATTGCCTTTGCCGCCCGTGCCCGCTTTCCAGGAGACGGCAGTGCCTTCGCCGACTGCAGATTTCCATTCCGGGCTGGTTTTGGACAGGTAGTTGGTGAAAATAAAGGTGGTGCCGGAACCATCGGAGCGGTGTACGACGGTGATGGTTTCATTGGGCAATTTAGTGCCCACATTCAGCGCCATGAGCGCTGGATCATTCCATTTGGTGATCTTGCCGAGAAAAATATCGGCCAGCACCTTGCCGTCCAGTTTGAGTTGCCCGGCTGCAACGCCGGCGACATTGATGACAGGCACCACACCGCCCATGACCGCCGGGAATTGCATAAGGCCGTTCTTTTCCAGTTCTTCGGGTTTCAAAGGCATATCTGAGGCGCCAAAATCGACTGTCCGGGCGATAATTTGTTTGATGCCCCCGCCGGAACCAATGGATTGATAGTTCAGGCTGATACCGGTTTGGGTTTTATACGTATCGGCCCATTTGGCGTAAATGGGATAGGGGAAGGTGGCGCCCGCACCAGTGAGGTTAACGGCCGAAGCATGAGTTGCTAACGACCACGAGGCGGCAAGGCCAAATATATAAAGAAAACGATTTAGTTTGGTCATATTTTTCTCCAAAAATTAAGTTCGCTACAGCGTAGCTAACTATAGCCATTTTCTATTACATAATTATTACACAGACTAGCAATCTGCATTAGTTTGTCATTGAACATTGGTCTGGATGCCAATCTCTAGTCCGCAAACGGTTAAAAACAAGGCCATCCCTAACGATTAAGGTTAGATCGTGATCGCGAAGCGAGCCACGATCTGAACCGTTTGTTGGACGAGCCCGGCTGGCTCACAAACGCTATGCAAATATCTCCCCAATCCGGCCTCGCATCGAATGACTGAGATGCCCAGAGTCTTTTAAAAAGCCACTTTCAACATAAAAACACCGCCAATGTCAGTACCAAAAGTGGCTGTTTTATCCGTTTTCAGCCGTTTTTAGGATGAGTTGAGCCTGCAGGAAACCGAAATTGCGCGCCCGCCTGAATCCCTTTGGCAGGAGATGCAGCAGGATTGTGTGCAACACCGTCACCGCGCCCGTAGTCCCACGCAGTTTTTTGTCGTTCTGGCTGAAGGTGTTCACCGTGGCCCAGGCATTGCTGCTGATGAGTTCATACAGCTCACGCTGATGCTGCCAGACCAGCGCACGAAATTGTGCGGGCAAGGTGAATGTGACCATGAAATACTCACCTGGTACCAATTTCTGCAACTGCTTGTCGATCCAGCGCTGCGATTCGTAGACCTGCCAATGAGGGCAGTGCCGGTTGCCACAAGAATGCGGCATCCAGCATCCCTGTTCACAGCCGTCGCAGGACAGCAGCATTTTGGGCGCGCTGGCGCTACGGCACAGTTGGAACACGCTCAACGCTTTGCGCTGGCTGGACAGCAGTTCGTGACCGTATTGTTCGAGCAGGGCGGGGGTGTACTGGGACACAATATCGGCGAGGCGCATCATACGACCCTGTTCCAGCCGACCTGAATCTGGCCCATTAGATTGTTGATCTAGGCTTCGGCGGATTCTTTGAGCTGATCGGTGAGATGGGTGTAGCGGCTGATGGTGATCACCGAGTGGTGACCGAGGATTTTTTGCACTTCGAGCAGGTCAACACCCGCTTCCATCAGATGGGTGGCATAGCTGTGCCTCAGGCAATGCGGCGTAATTCTTTTTTTAAACCGATCTGCGCCGTGACTTGGCGCAACGCTTGTTGCACCCCACCACGATCCATGTGCGTCGCGGCGCTGGCTGCGTCTGCGAGGCCTTTTTGGCGGCTGGGAAACAACAGCACCGGGTTGCGGTGTTCTTCCAGAACGCGCGCAATACTTCCAGCGTGTGGGTGGGCAGTGGCACCAGCCGATCCCGGTTGCCCTTGGCATCACGAACATGCACCCGCATCTGCTGTGCATCGAGATCGCCCACCCGCAACTGCAATCCTTCCCCAAGGCGCAAGCCCATGCTGTACAGGGTAAAAAAGAACACCCGATAGCTGAGTACCCGCGTCGCGTTAATGATCTGCTGCATCTGCGCCACCGTCACGATATCCGGCAGACGCGACACCTTGGGCGCTTTGGTCAACTCGGCTCCGGGCCAGGGTTGGTCCAACACATGGGCGTAGTAAAACTTCAGCCCGTACAAAGGCTGAATACCGCGCAGCTTCAAGCGCTTGAGCAGACTCTCATAATTCCGCGCAAATGGTTGCGGATATTCGTGTTTCATCGTAATTATTCTCCTCATGCTAAAGTGCAAAAAATTCCTTGCGGGGTGAGGAGGAATTATGGCTTTGAATCAAATTGATGAGGAGCATTTCTCCGCGATAGCGGCTTCGTCCAACCAATGTTTATAGTGGGTGTGATAATAATTGCGGACTGGGATTTTATCCTTTTGTCGGGGTAATTTTATCGCCGATTCTGTTTCTAACATATTTATTTGTCATGGTTGGATTCTTGTACCCTAATTGCAATTGAGCCGCCCGCATTTCGTCTGATTCCGTCTTATTTGTTCCTGCTTTTGCCCTTAATCCCGGAAGTGAAATGTATTTATTTCTTTCGTCAATTCAGGATGTAAGTTAACCCAGCATAGGAAATCCCCCGGCTATGCCGGGGGATTTTCTATGCTGGGTTAACTGGTCGTTCAAGCCTCCGTGATATTGAATCTACCTTGGCAAGTCAAAAGCATTTGAAGTTTCACTTGAGAAGCGGGTCAATCAAGCAAACTACATTGAGTCGAGCAAACCAAGCCTTGTCTTTAAACTTCTTTAAGAAATTCTTTGCTAAGCTGTATGTACGTTGTCAAAGTCGCACACCCAAACATCCATTTCGATTTAAGAACAAACTTTTTTCACTGGATGCTTCTTTGCTGGATGTATCAATGAAAGTTTTTCCTCATGCTGAATACAATCGGATGAAAGCCGCCTACAAATTGCATATTGGCCTCGATCACGATGGTTTGATTCCTGCTTTTGCGGCAGTTTCTATGGGTAAAGTCGGAGATCAGACACAGGCCACGCTTATGAATTTTCAGAAAGGCAGTGTTCTGGTTTTTGATAAAGGCTATGCGGATTATAGCTGGCATAACCAGCTAACTAACAAAGGAATATTTTGGGTAACTCGAATTCGAGGCAATGCAATATACCGCATATTAGAGCGAAATAAGGTGAATAGATTGCAAGGAATTACCAGTGATCAGATCATCAAGTATACGTCTAATCGTTCTAGCAAGAATAATTTGAAGCCAGTCAGGAGAGTAGATTTTCGAGATGCTGAAACGGGCAAACATTACGTCTTTGTCACCAACCACTTTGACTGGTCAGCAAAAACGAGTGCTTCTATTTACAAGCAGCACTGGCAGGTTAAATTGTTTTTTTAAATGGATTAAGCAAAATCTAAAGATCAAAGCATTTATGGGTAACACGGATAATGCAGTGATGACACAAGTTTGGGTGGCACTGTGTGCTTACCTGGTCTTGGCTTTTCTCAAGTTTCAGGCCGGTATTAACCAAAGCTTCCAACAGATGAGTCGATTAATTCATCTAAATCTATTTACAAGACGTGATCTTATCGCGTTATCTAAACCACCACCAGACCAAGATTCTAACTCCCCACAAATGAAGTTGTTGTGAACGATGAAATAAGTGGGACAGCAGTGAGTTAGCCCCGAATGGATTTATATTGGTGCGCCATTATTCAATTCACTATTTTTAAGCATTTTGATCGATATATCATTAAGAACTGTTTTCATGATATATGAGGCAAGTGTGTATGATAACGACAGCTACTTCTCTTCAGAAGAGTAAGTCATGTTACAAGATTGGCTGCAAGCAAGGTACGAAGAAACATCCTCACTGGACTGTAGCAATATCAAGTAATGCAGATTGGTGGTGATTTGGATTTTTTGCGTTATTTTGAAAATACAGCGCAATATGATTGTGAGGAATTATCTTTAGCTGCTCGACCTACCGCTCGTTGCTAACTCTTATTATCTAAATCATTTCGGCAAGCCCTAGATTATTTTAATTTTGAAAATACACATACATATTGTTCTGAAATATCTTGTATTGGTGTTGTTGTTGTTGGGAGTTTGTATAACTTCTGCTAATGCAGAGCCTGGCAAAATTAAGGACGGTTTGGAAATCAAGTCGGAAGAAGGCCGTTTTGAGATGGCAATAGGTGGACGTGTCCATTTGGATGCGCATCTGTTCAACAAGGATAATATTGATTCCGCATTCCCAGCTTTTGGTAGTCAATTACCAACTATTGAGGATCGCAGCGGCTTCAATTTACGTCGTACCTACTTAACGCTATCAGGCAAGTTTTATGGTTGGAAGTATAAGGTTGAGAATGATTTTTCAGCGGGTACTTATCCTGATAGCACACGTGAAATGTGGGTTTCAACCACACTGGGACGAGGTGATCTTGTGATCGGGCAATTTAAGCCCTATCGTGGCATGGAAGAGCTGACTAGCTCCAATGAAATTACCATGATGGAACGTCCATCGACTTCATCCACTGGTATTTTTAACGCCCGGCAATTTCTGATGGGTGTGGGTTATAAAGGGATCATTGCAAACCAATTTGGCTATGCAGCGGATGTCATGAAACTGGCTCATGTGGGACTACCTCTGAAAGGTTTAACTTATGGTGGTAGAGTATTTTGGGTGCCAATTTCTGAAGAAGGTAACACTCTTCATCTGGGTCTCTCATACAGCGTGGATAATCCCGCTACGGGATCGATTCCTGCGAACCCGGTTGCGATTTATGGCGGACGTCGCGGCATTAGAAAGTCATTTGGTACTGCCGGTATGGGCATAGGATTGTCTTATGAAAACAGTGAGACTATTTTTGCAGTAGAAACAGCCTATGCAATCGGACCGGTCACTTTACAAGCAGAATACGCAACCGTGAAACTCGATAACACGCATTTGGTTGCTGGTGTACAGCAAGATTCTGATTTACAGGCCTATTACTTACAGGCTAGTTGGTTTGTAACGGGTGAACATACGGTTTATCAGAAGGATCGTGGTGCCTTCAGCAAACCCAAAAAAATTGGAAAATGGGGCGCAGTGGAAGTCGCCGCACGTTATAACTTCGTAGAGAATAAAGATCAGAGTTTGACTGCGAATCCTTGTGCTACGGGCACGTCGGAATGCCAAGTACAGTCAATTACATTAGGCGTCAATTGGTATGTCAAACCGAATGCACGTGTCATGCTGAATTACTACCTCGCTGAAGCTGATATTGGCAATGCTGGGATCGGGACCCCGGATCGCACGGACAGTCCGTCTGTCATTTCTTTCCGCACTCAATACAGTTTCTAATTTTGTCTGGACATCTTTATAAGTTGTTATAAATACCGCAAGTTTAAGGGCGCTCTGATTTTTTCAATACGCTACCTGATTTCTAGCTTATCGAATAAAAGAACAAGCCTTTTTAGAAGTAAATTTATTCCATGAATCATGAATAATTTCCTCTGAACTGACACTGAACGATACTATGAATTGGTACTAGTTGAACTGGAGAGGTCGGGTGACGTATTAACCCAGCATAGGAAATCCCCCGGCTATGCCGGGGTGACAGAAGAAGTTTGACATTTATGGGAGTCCATCTGCGACACTCTGAATCGTGAGCCGCCAAGCAAACGAAGAAGGGCGGATCGAAATGGACGAGAGTGAAAGCCTAAGCCATAGTAAATGGGAATGCAAATATCACGTGATATTCATTCCGAAGTGTAGACGTAAAACGTTGTACGAGCAGTTGAGGCCGCACCTTGGGCAAGTGTTCAAGAGGCTGTCCGAATACAAAGAAAGTCGGATAGAGGAAGGACATCTGATGCCTGATCATGCACACATGTTGATATCGATTCCACCGAAGTATTCGGTATCGCAAGTCATCGGGTACATCAAAGGGAGAAGTGCAATCCATCTGGCGCGAGTGTATGGTGAGCGCAAGCGTAATTTTGTAGGGCAACACTTTTGGGCGAGAGGGTATTTTGTGTCAATGGTAGGCCGAGATGAAGAGTCGATCCGGCAGTACATTCGGCATCAAGAGGAAGAAGACAAGCGTCTAGAGCAGATGCAGTTATGGCGCTGACCGGCCACCGAAAGGTGGTTACAAGAGTAGGGGCCGCGTAAGCGACCCCGTTAAGCCACTTTGAGCGGCTCGTAAATTAAAGCCCCCGGCTTTGCCGGGGGATACTTACTTAGCTGGGGTCCGTTCTTAAGTATTATTTTTCTCTGCTTGTTCGCCTTCTTTTTTGTCTTTTTTGTCTTCCTCGTCTTTTATAATATCGCCAGTAATGGCATCACATATTACTTCCCAATTTTTCCCGTCTTTTCCTTGTACCTCAACTTCGAATATAAATTTATCGTCCTTTTTTTCAAATTCCGCCTCGATTACAGCGCCAGGATGTTTCTTAATGGCAGTTTTGGCACATTGAAGCATGTTGATATTGTGTTCATTATGATTGTTAATTTTTTATATTTTTGGTTTCTGCACCTTGAGAATAGGCGGGCGCGACACCTAATCCAAAGACACTTATAAAAATTACATTCATTAGGTTTTTCATGGTCAGTTCCTTGTGATTTAGCATAAATTTTTTAAATTGTTCCCCATTGTAAACGAAACTAATGAACCTGCTTAAGATACAACTACGCATAGTTAAATTATTTTCAGTTGTATTACTAAAGGTAGGAAGCAGGTAAATCGTAAGTTTTTATATTACAGTTATTTGTGCGTTATCGAACTCATATTTTTAATTCGTGGAATAGGTCATTCTTTACGTAGGGAGCAGTCCATGCAATGTTGCTCCGGTGAGATGCTTGCATAAATTTGGATAAAGTTTAACAAAAGTACTTGACATTATGCTGGTTATCCACAAGGTGCTAACGTACCCGCGCAATGCGGAATATTTTTAAGATGTAATTGAGTGATAAAATTAACTAATTGTTTTAATTGTAAATAATTTATGCCTATGAAATGAGCGGCGAAGCAAAACCGTATATAAAATTAATAGTTAGGCTAGTTATAGTGAAATTACTCACATTGTTATCCACAGTATTTGTGGACAATAAAAAATACTTAATTGAGTCAGTTAGGTTAGCTCAACAATATAGAAATTTAAGGAAGAGATTCTACTAAAGTGAAATGGGTAGCTATTGACTGAGAAGTTACATTGTCAACACTTTTTGAAAAACACAGAAGGCAGTCGGTAATTATAATTTACTGCCGAACTGGCCGCATTTGCGGTAACCAGTGTCATGGCATGGCCACATATGTTACATATGCAGTATATGAGTAGTCTAGGAAGCAGTGTCGGAGACGGCATACGGTGCGGTGGAATTTTGCTCGAGAGCTTACCCGGTTAAGTTCTGCTATGACAAAGAAGAATTTTATTCTGGATAGCAGTGGTAGGTTATCTCCCTAGACTTATGAACCTACTAAGCTAGCAGCTATATTGATTGACAGGCCAAGAATGGCGACGTTGAATAAAAAGCTGAGAATCGATTGCGCCAGCACAGTTTTCCGCATTGAATGGGACATAACTGTAACATCTGATGTTTGGGCGGCAACCGCGATAGTAAATGAAAAGTAAAGGAAGTCCCAGTAATCAAGATTCTCTTCTTTATCTGGAAAGCTTAGTGCCCGTCGATCTATGGGCGACCTATAATAAATACGTGCATAGTGAAATGTGAACAAGGTTGCGACGAGGCACCAGGAGCCGAATACGGTAATCCAGGTAAAGGCATAGTGAGCCCAGCGATGACTGAATGGTAAGCTCTTGATGGATGACAGTTCTAGAATAATTGCAGCAATACTGACTATCGCAGCAATCGACATAATGGCCAAAATAACAACTGCGCTTTTGTCCTCTTGCTCGGCAATTTTACGAACTCTAACATGGCTTGCGCGTATCATTAGCCATCCCATTAGGCACAAATAAAACCATATCGTGACATTCCAGCCAATTAATGCCCGTGTAACAGGATTCCATTGCCAAGGAAGAGTCAGTCCAACACCGATGCCTGCGAGTACAGCACTAGTCAAATGAGGGTGGATACGGATAATTTGATGAATAGGGTGCATTCTTGGCTCCTAGCCCATTTATTTCTTCAACTGATATGAGGTCAATGAGCGTAGTTTGGCAACTGCTTCTTTGTTCTTTAAAGAGTACTGGGCAGTGAATGCTTCACGGATTTAGCTTGAAGGTTCCGTAAAATTTAACTGTGGCTTGATATACATAAAAATTATTACATTCGCTACTAGCAACGATGCATAGTTCAAGCTTATTTTGTTAAGTCAGCAATAAACTTTGAAAGAAATTGGATTTCAGAATTATTTGCACTCAAGCCTTTTGCTGGCATGGATCCCAAGGGCCAGCCAAACGATCCACCCATGGTAATGCTAGTAGCGATTTTACTTGCGGCGTCTTCATCATCCTTATATTTCTCGGAAAGCCATTGATGCCTGAAGATTATTAGATAAGACTTAAATACGTCTATCAGAAATCAAGGAATAGCATTCTAAATTTGTTAATGTAATAAATGAAAATAACTACATTAACACCTGGCGGATTCAAGTTCGAAGTGCAACCCGTGTTGCACTTCGAACTTGAATCCGCCCCTTTTATGTAGACAACGTATTTATATAAAAAATCCATGCCTTGCAAGGCTCTATTTCTGGCTTCTCGATCTGGATTCGAACCAAGGCCTACAGATTAACTGTTGATTATTTTTTATCATTAATTTTCAGCCGCTTTCCTTCGTAACACTAAAGAAAAACTGATTTATGTCGATCTGTTTTAATGAGTGAGCATTTTTGAGAGGGCGATATGCGGGCATTTGGCATGGGTCGAAACTGACTTGGAATGCTGCAAGCTATCAATCTCCATATCACGGATTCATCCAATTCTTTTAATATAAGGAGACACTCTCATGTGGAAAGAAATCAGAAATAATCCAGATCGGTTGGTGTTTTTCGGATGTATGTTCGGAGGTTTCGTCTTGGTCGTTGTGAATTTTGTTTATTGAGAGTTGTGGACTATTACGTTCGTTCGAATTCAATTGCAAGCGAATTTCAGGTGGAGAGATAATATCTGTAGTTATTGATTAGCTGTACTAGCTCAGACCTGATCGGACCTTCACCTTAGCAGGCTGCTGAAAAAGGCACATATATTTCCCCTTACCCATCCGCCTAAAAATTTTTTCGGTCGATTCTAAATTTATAGCTCCTGTAGGAGCCTATTTTCTGGGGATTTCCCGTTTTTCCGCCTTTTGGGCGGATTTATGGCGTGTTACGCCAATAATCGCCTCATTCTGACCAGGTTGTACGCCGTGGCCGTAAACAAAAATAGCTGGTTCACCAACGATTGCCCGCGATGCCGTAATTTACGCATCAAACCGATGTCTTTCATCCAGCCGAAACACTCTTCGATTTGCTTACGTTTCCTGATGCTAATCTCGCAACCCGCATGGCGGATGGTGCGCCCATCAATCGCTGTATGTTTTTTCTGCGCCACATGTGGCGTTACTTTGCGTTCGCGGCAGTCCGCCACAAAGGCTTGGGTGTCATAGTTCTTGTCGGCACCCAAGGTGCGTCTGCCCGAGATTTGCTCCGCATCCAGCATCGCTAACGCCACTGCCCGCTCCACCGTTCCCGTTGCCTGACTTACGCTGGCCTGTACGATCAGACCGTTGCGATTCTCCGTCAGCAGATGCCCCATGAAGCTTAACTTCGCTTCCTTGCCCTTTGCCTTGCGAGACAGGCGCGCCTCGCCATCCGTTACGGATTGGTGGGTCGCATTACTGAACTGCTCGCCGTGGAAGTTCACTTCCTTGTTTCGCCCCTGATCCCCAGGCTGCTGCTTGTCGAACTTCGCGTCTTCGCCGGACTCCGCATCCTTGCGCATGAAACTTTTGATTGATGCCGCCGCGTCCAGCAACGTGCTATCGGCTGTAAAATGCTCTTGCGACAACAGCTCGCTTGCGCTGGCCTGTGCCTTGATCTGCTCGAAAAATGTTTCGGCAACTTCATGCGTCAGCAGCCGGTCACGGTTATGACAAAACACGGTCGCATCCCATGCCGCCTCGCCCAACTCTAAGCCAACAAACCAGCGAAACAGCAGGTTAAAATCGATCTGCTCCATCAGCTGTCATTCCGAGCGTACCGTGTACAATATTTGTAGCGTCTGCGCGTGCAGCAATCGTTCCGGTGCAATTGAGGGGCGGCCTGTATCCGAGTACATATCTGAAAATAGCTCGTCCATCCCAAATTTAAAAAAACCTAAAAATGCAGTCAAAGTATTTATCATTGATGCGCTTTCCAAGAACCGAGGCAGGGTGATGTTGCCTCATAAAAACTCTATCTTGATTGGTTAAATAAGTAAGTCCGAACCGATCAATCTCACAGTACACAAAGAAAATTAAAAAATGCCCCTGAACCTAATAAGAGCAGGGGCAAAAGTCATAACTAATGGGATAAGTTATGACTTCACGTTCAGGGAGATGAAACGTGGGATAGCTTGCGCTATACGGAAAGTATAGATAAGGAAATGCTGAAATAGTTCCACGGAATTGCAACAAAAGAGAGGCAAATTTATCATCAGCCATGAAGTTTCTTCGAATGTATCCCTAATGTTTTTTTGAGAACCCAACCCCTGTAATATTGGATTTATTATTTATGTCTAACCTGCCGTGTCCAAATTGACAAAGACTTATCGCGTGCGTAGTATTATGTTTCAATAGGATATTAAGCCTATTGAATATCCATAATTCAGAGGAGAAATCATGGTTAATTTTTCACGTATTCACTCGAAAGCAGATCTTATTGGTTCTCTTAATCCAAAAGCTTGGGATGCTGTCAACCCCCACATTCCATTTGTTTTTTCCAATGCGCATGTTGATTTAATGGTGGCCGACGTGGTCAAATCGGTCGCTGTTGCTATCACCAACAAAACTCTATCCCGAGAAGTGATGGATATTTCCAAGAGCATGGCTAAGCAGGCCAGTGCTGCCCTCGTTGCCTCTTGGGAACCCGGTGATGAACTGTGCCCGCCTTGGCCTTGGCCATTTCCCCACTCCAGATCGTGGAGTGAAAATTTAGGCTTTGAGCCTGACCCAATACCTTGGAAATCCGTCCTTGCTGCTGAAATTGTTGAACTCGCTCATATTCTCATCCGCCTTTCTGGGCAAACTACAAGTAAAGAATTCAACGTGGCTTTGAAAGGTGTCGCCACTAAGTTAGCCGGAGTCGCGGCAACCACTATCGTTAACGAATTTGAAAACAGCAAAAACGTTCCTCGCAAATCATTCACGCCCCGAAAATCGGGCAGTAAAACGAAAAAAAGTTAAAGCAAGGCATAGCGAAGGACAGAAAGTTTGTTCTGAACCGGCGGATTGCCCCGCGCCGGTTCGCCCTTCGGGAACGGAATATCTTTAACAACAGGCCGATCTTGGAGTAAAGGTCGAATCTGGATGTAATGACGCTTAATGAATTAGTGTGTTGATTTGTTGATCCGACGAAGAGCGCAAATGCAAGGTACGAAGTCCGTCTACAGGGCATTAAAAGCATAGATAGATTGTGGCTGGTATTAAATGGCAGTACTTATCGGTCAGTAGATCAGCTGCTGTAATCGGTATTTTAGTTGTGTATAGCTTGCAATGAACGACCTGGCTGTAGGTATCAATAAACGTCTGCTGGTATATACGACCCACGCCTTTCAGATTGCCTACGTAAAAGGTACCTTGCGCAGCCAGGTAGCCGGGATGAGCCGTTTCAATTTCACCGCAGGCCACATCACCTCATGCTTGCGTTCAAGTGCGGCAATTTGTGCATCGCTGAGTACAAAACCCTCATTCGCAACTTTGGCTTCCAGTGCGCTCAAGCGGTCTTTTAAATTTTCAAGTTTGTGCCGCAGCCAGATAGAGCGGACACCACTGCCTGAAACAAATACACTGCGTTTACGTCATGCATTACGGGTGCGGTGCTGACCCTATGCAGATGAGTCCTTCTAAACCATCGGTTTCAACGAGTGTAGTGGTCAAGTAATTCCAGACACCGCAATCGGTTGTTTTGCTGCAAACTGTTTTTCAAAAACCAATGGTGCGATATTACCTAAAGCTGAATGCCTTCTTACGCAGTTGTAAAAGCCCACGATTATAGTCGGTCACATCTTGAATCGCTTCCATCTGATTCGCATACTTGCGCTGCCACACCCGCTTTATCTTCAAGTTCAAGAAGAAGCGTTCCATCACCGCATTATCCTAACAATTCCCTTTGCGACTCATGCTGCAAGTAATGCCGTGTTGATTGAGCAACGCTTGATATTCATGGCTTGCGTACTGGCTGCCCCGGTCTGAGTGCAGCATCAATCCCGTTCCAGGTTGGCGTTGCCCAAGCGCCATGCGTAATGCCTGACACACCAGCTCCGCCGGCATGGTTGGGCTCATCGCCCAACCAATGAGCTTGCGCGAGTGTAAGTCCATCACCGCCGCTAAATACAGCCAACCCGTTTGGGTGCGGATGTAGGTAATGTCAGATGTCCACGCCTGATTCGGGCTGACTGGGTTGAATTGACGATTCAGCAGGTTATCCGCTACAGGTAAATCATGCCTGCTGTCGGTGGTATTCACAAACTTCTTCTTCCAGACCGGTTTGAGCCCCGCTTCACGCATTAAACGACGCACTTTTCAGTTCGCGGGTAAAGAAGGCCGATACTTTTTTAACAGGTCGTTGTCTGTACGCAGTTGACGATTCTCTTGTTCTAATTGGCGAATGCGTTGTAGTTCGGCGGTGAGCGGTTTGCCAATACCCGACTTACCTTGCTGCTCCGCGCAGTATTGCTTAATCCAACGATTGATCGCCGTGCGGCCAATAGTCATGATTTGCGCGACGCTCAATCCTTGATCTACTACCATGCGGGCTATTTCGAGTTTGAAGGCGGTTTCGTAATGCTGGCGTTGTTTTGTCATTGCTGCTCCTCTCCAGGTGAATAATAATCCTATCGAGGTGTCCGTTTTCATTAGACCACTACACACTATTTTTTTGAGTAAGTGTAGGGTCTTTAAATAATTAATTTTGTGACTGTTTAAAAATGGAGGGATCGAGCTGATGCCTCTGGAGTAGCTTATAGAACTCGGTTCGGTTACGTTTGGCTAAACCCGCAGCTTTGGTCACATTACCTGCCGTAATTTTTAGCACGCGCACTAGATAATCTCTTTCGAAGTGCCTACGCGCGTCTTCGAACGAAACTAATCCTTCTTCTTCTTTTTGCATGGCATCGTGAATCAGCACAGGAGAAATGAGGGGGGCAGTGCCTAACACAACGCATTGTTCGACAATATTCATCAGTTGGCGCACGTTGCCAGGCCACGATGCACGAACCAGCATTTCCATTGCATCAGGAGAAAATCCATTAATCTCTTTATCGTATTTTGCGCAAAGCACGCTAAGAAAATGATTTGCCAGTAGAGGGATATCTTCTCGTCGTTGTGATAATGCAGGGATTGTCAGCGCTACAACTTTTAGTCGGTAATAGAGATCCTCGCGAAAGCTGCCTGTACTGATTTCAGCCAGAAGATCCCGGTGGGTAGCAGAAATAATGCGTACATCCACCGGAATCGTCTGCACTGATCCTACAGGGCGTATTTGTCTTTCCTGGAGAACTCGCAATAACTTGACCTGGAGCGGAAGCGGCATATCGCCAATTTCATCCAGAAGAAGCGTCCCCCCCTCTGCCAGTTGAAACAAGCCCTTGTGATCTCGAACCGCGCCGGTGAACGCGCCTTTGACGTGCCCGAATAATTCTGATTCCAATAACTGTTCGGGAATCGCAGCACAATTGACGGCTACAAACGGCCGATCACGGCGTTTGGATGCGTCATGAATGGCATGGGCAAATAACTCCTTGCCGGCGCCGCTTTCTCCGTAAATCAGCACGCTTGCATCGCCTTTTGCGACGAGTTCTGCTTTTGTGAGGATATCCTCCATCATGGCGCTTTGGGTGATGATGTCTTTGCGCCACGGTGTTTGAGCTTCTTCTTTTGGGAGCGTAGTGCCAGGTACTAGTCTGAGAGCCTGAACAACTTGGGCCAGCAAAATTTTACTATCGAAAGGTTTGGTCAGATAGCCGAATAGACCACGTTGTGTCGCGGCAACCGCATCAGGTATCGTGCCATGTGCTGTCAGGATGATGACAGGTAAAGTAGGTATGGTGCGGTGAATATGTTCGAACAGCTTCATTCCGTCCATGCCGCTCATTTGCATATCGCTAATAACCAGCTGCGGGCGTGACACGTCCAAGTAATTAAGGGCTATCTCGGCACTTTGCGCTACTTCGGTTTTATAGCCAGCGGCCGTCAAACGAATGGAAAGCAGCTCTAGCAGGTCTGTATCATCGTCGACTATGAGTATTTTTGGATTAGATTCGGTCATTTTTTGCATACTTATGGTTTATCCCGGAGGATGAGATTTTTTTCCATACTTTTGATGTTATCAATTTGATTTTTCAAAACTTCAGAGTATTTTTGCTCTTCTTTCAACTTTTGTGATAACTCATTCGCACTACCGTTAATACGTTGTTGTTCAGTTAGTAGTGTGGATAGTAATTGCTTGAAACTACGCATGCTGGCCGACAATTTCGCCTCCTTCGGCAATTCATTGAGCAGATTAAGCGCGGCGCCAGTATCGCGGAAGGACGTGTTGGGCAATATGAGGAGCAGTGCCAATTCTGCTCGAGCAGTGTCACCCTTAGTCAATATTAGATTTTGTTTCGCTTTGTCATGTTCTTTAACTAGTTCTGTGGCGGACATTTTTCGGATGGATTCAAAATATTGCATTAATACTTCCAGTTGGCTGGGCGGGATAACAATAGGTGGAGGAGGCAACATTACGATTGGTGGTTGGCACGCTGGTACGGTTGAACAAGCGGTCAGGGTGAGCAATAGTATTGTTAGAAAAACCCATGTTTTTTTAGGGATCATATTCATGAACAACTTTCTGGATCATGGATGGGCAAGGTAAGGCGGAAATAAGCGCCTGTTTTGGTTTGCTGCACTGAATCAATATTGTGATCATGAGCGAAAGTGGATTCACTCTCGCTCTGCTGTTCAGAAGAGCGATTTCCCTTGAGCTCAATATTGCCACCATGAGCAAGTGCGTATTCACGCGCAATGGACAATCCCAATCCTGTTCCCTTAACATGACTTTCAGGCATTCTTCGTCCCTGATAAAAAGGCTCAAATACTCTGTCCTGGTCTATTGCATCTATACCTGGACCGGTGTCTATAATGTCCAGTTGCACCGAATCGTCAACCTTGTTTGTCCATATTTTAATGCGGCCGCCGAGTGGGGAAAATTTCACGGCATTTGATAAAAGGTTGTCAATAATCATTCTGACTTTTTGTTCGTCACAGTCAATTATCAATTCCGTGCAAGCTAGATCAATTTTCAGTTTTTTATTCATAATGGCGAGGTTTTGATCTTGTAATACGACACTCAAAATGCCTGCCAAATTCGCTTGGTGTTTTATAAGTGCAGATTTTTCAGTCTGCAACGCGCTGTAGTTTAGTAAATCTTCAATGCGTTTTTGCAATTGTATGCTGTTGTTATGGAGGATATTTGCGATTTGTTGTTGTTGTACGGTCAGTTCTCCAACTACCCCTTCTGCAAGCAAATCCGCACCTTCGCGCATTGATGTGAGGGGCGTTTTGAGTTCGTGAGAAACGTGTTGAAAAAATCTGGTTTTTTGCTCCTCCAGTTTTAGCAAGCGCCGACGCATCCAGTCAAGGCGTTCACCGAGGTACATTAAGTCCTGCGGGCCATCGACACGTACTGTTTTTGATAACTCACCCTGTCCCATGTTGCGGATAGCTTCGTCAATTTGCCGAATGGGACGTGTAATCAATACAGAGAATCCAACTGCCAGCAATATCGCGAACGGGATCAATGCGAACAACTCCCAAACCATAACGGTGTGTGCATGCTCCGCCATATTTTGCATTTCCTCCACTTCTAGTTCAATTAATGCATAACCGGCGGCAGAAAAATTGCGTGTAGATTCCAGCAGTGGGGTAAAACTTTGAACCAGCTCGCGTAGTTTATCTGGAGCTTGGCTCGCAGCCGATATCTGTTGAAAGATCGCGGTTTCAAGCGATTGTAGCTGCACCAACATTTGCTTCTGTTCAGTACGTGATGAGAGTTGGAGAAGGTTTGTGGCTGTTTTTCCGAACTTCGTATGTGCTTGAAAATATCCCTCAAGCAAAGATTCATCACCAAGAATAAGCGTCTGTCGTACGCTTCGTTCCATTAAATGAATTTCATTTGTTAAAGTATGGCTGGCAAGTGTAATTTGCACTGCCTGATATACAGCCTTGCGACTTTGGCCTGCTAAATCGTCGATCGATACAGCACTATTAATAAGCGCAACAATGAGCGGCAGACCAACAAGTGTAAATCCGAGCAAAATCAGCTTTAGAAAGGATTTTGGGTTGTGCCGAAATCGTCCTAAAGCGGTGGCAGCAAGTCCACCCTCCGTACCTGCAGTATCAGCGGTTATAAAAAAACCCATTATTTATTCGGTATCAGTAAAATAACTACGATATGAACGTATGGCCGAACTTCGGTTGGAGAAAGGGTTAGTGCAATAAATTTCGGTTAACCCATTTCTTCAACACTATTTCCACTGCCATTCTTTCATGTGAATCAAGAAAGAGCCAACTTCAAAATATTTTGCATCTACATGTTGTATCGAGAAAAATAATTGGCTACTTTAGCCTTAAATTGTATTGAGTCGCAATAACTATTTGGATCGATTTAATTCATGATTCGCGTATTGCGAAGTGCATCAGCAAGTTGGTGCACTGACATAGCGTAGAAGATGCTGTTGTTGTAAAGCATAATGACTTGAAAATTTTTGAATGCCAGCCAGAATTCTTTACCATCAGATGCAGTAAAGTCCAGTAGCCACGCAGATTTCAGGTCTGCGGTTGTTTGTGTTACTGGAATCACTCCCATTTCTGCCCAAGTTGCCATGTCGTGGGTTTCTTTGACATTTAATTCAGCCTTTTCGTTTAATTTGGCACGAACCGCCACAGATTCGCCATTTTGCCAGCCATATTGTTTGAAATAATTTGCCACGCTCCCGATGGAATCCTCCGGGTCATTGAATAAATTGATTTCTCCATCGTTGTTAAAATCCACTGCATGTTTGCGGTAACTGCTCGGCATGAATTGTGGAATGCCTACTGCACCGGCATAGGAGCCTTGTATTTTGAATGGTTCGATTTTTTGTTCGCGTGCCAGCAACAGGTATTGTTCCAATTCGTTGCGGAAAAAATCGGCACGACGCGGATAGTCGAAGGCTAAGGTGGTCAGTGTATCCAATACATTGAACTTACCTGTGTTACGGCCGTAGTTGGTTTCCACACCGATCACCGCGACAATTATTTCTTGCGGCACGCCGTATTCTTTTTCCGCACGTTGCAGCGCATTTATATGATTTTGCCAAAATTTTAGTCCATCGCTTATGTGTTTATTGTTGGTGAAAGCGGCACGGTATTGTGGCCAGGGTTTGATAGTGGCTGGTGCGGAAATGAGATTGATAACCGCTGGGCGGTATTGCGTGCGTTGAAATATTTGCTCTAGTTCGTTACGCTTGAACTGGTGTTTTATCACCATTTCGTCAATGAATTGGGGGAGGCCAGGTAATTCCAGCGCGCTCACGGTTGGAATAGAAAACAGTAGCAGAGCGAAACAAAGCCAAGTCATCATATTGACGGTGTTTTAGACAGGCTGGAAATGGTGAAGCACAATGGGTAAAGCATTTTTATTTCCTGTAACAAGTATTTTATAGGAACATTGGACCTTCATTTTGTTGGCTCGTAAGTAAAAAATGAAGTCCAACGATCCCGGGCTTAGTTAAATCGAATAAATCAAGTGCTACAAACTTAGCCAATTTATTTGGTCGCCATCGGTTTATATTTTACCCTCGACAAAGGGATGCACCACTGTTAAATTTCGCTCCCTGATTGCATTGGACTGGAGAATTTTATTTTTATGGAAAAACCAACACAGCATCACCGCCTACTTATTCTTGGCTCAGGCCCCGCGGGATATACTGCCGCAGTCTATGCTGCGCGTGCCAACCTTAAGCCGATGTTGATAACCGGCATGGCGCAAGGAGGTCAACTGATGACCACTACCGATGTAGACAACTGGCCCGCCGATGCGATGGGTGTGCAAGGCCCCGAATTGATGACACGCTTTCAGCAACATGCGGAACGCTTTGATACACAGATTATTTTTGATCATATTCATACCGTCAAGTTGCAACAAAAACCATTCACTTTGATTGGCGATGCAGGTAGTTACACTTGTGATGCACTTATTATCGCCACGGGTGCTTCGGCACAGTATCTTGGTTTGCCTTCTGAAGAAAAATTCATGGGGAAAGGTGTGTCTGCTTGCGCTACTTGCGATGGTTTTTTTTATCGTGGGCAGGATGTGGCAGTAATAGGGGGCGGCAACACTGCAGTGGAAGAAGCGCTGTATCTTTCTAACATCGCACGCCATGTCACGCTTGTGCATAGACGCGATAGCTTCCGCGCTGAACGCATCACAGTGAATCATTTAATGAAGCAGGTTGAGCAAGGCAAGATTACGTTACAACTGCATCAAGTATTAGACGAAGTGTTAGGTGACGACAGCGGTGTGACTGGTATGCGTCTCAAACATATGCAAACCGGTAACACGCAAAACATTTCGCTGGCTGGTGTATTCGTCGCTATCGGCCATAAACCTAATACTGACATTTTCAACGGTCAGTTAGAAATGGAAAATGGCTACATAATCACGCGTGGGGGGCTGAATGGAAATGCGACAGCTACTAGTATTTCAGGCGTGTTTGCGGCAGGTGATGTACAGGATTATATTTATCGTCAAGCGGTAACCAGCGCCGCTACTGGATGCATGGCAGCGTTGGATGCGGATAAATATTTAAGCGCACTGAGCCATTGAAGGAGCAATGAAAAAGAAAGAGGATCAGCCTGCATCTATTAATGCCGAGTTATTTCAACAGGTACTGGATGGTGTTATTCCGTTGCCGCCATCCAACCGCATCTCCTTAGCTCAACCATTACGTCACGTACCGCCACGTAGTACTGTAATTTCTCCCCCCTTAATTGAAGACACATTGTCCGACAATGATACTGAGGGTGATGTTCCGACCGAGTTTCTGCGTTCTGGTATGTCGCGCATGACCCTGCGCAAGTTGCGGCGTGGGCGATGGCCGATGCAAGATACCCTGGATTTACACGGTTTTCATAGTGATGCCGCACGCAAGCTATTGCTTGAATTCTTGCGCGATGCGGTGCAGCATAGTTTGCGCTTTGTGTGCGTGATACACGGCAAAGGATGGCAAGCGGGTGGTAAGGAAGGTGTACTGAAAAGCCGTGTGCGCCATTGGTTGTCTCAATATTCCGAAGTGCTGGCATTTTGCGGAGCGCCGCTAAATGCAGGTGGTAGTGGCGCGGTTTGGGTATTGCTTAAGGTAGGTGGTCAAAGCAGCGATATTTTGGATAAATGAGAGCCGGCAGAATTCTAATTTAAACGAAATAAATCAGATAGGACAAAAAAGTTTTGAACATGCTTATGTGTTATTCGTTGACGGTCGCCGTAATGCAAACAGTTTCATTCAGATTACTGTCTCTGTGTTTTATTCTGCTCGGACTCTCAACAAATATGTCCTGGGCCGATAGCCTGCAACTCGATAAGCTGCGCCTTCCGCCTGGTTTTAAAATTGAATTGCTGACCGACGCCGTACCTAATGCGCGCCAGATGGCTCTGGGGCGATATGCGGACGGTCGGGGTGTACTCTATGTAGGTAGTATGGCTGCCGGAAATGTCTACGCAGTTGAGCTAAAGCAGGATCGAGCAGCTGCAGTACACATTATTGCATCGGGGCTTACGAAGCCCGTAGGCGTGGCTTATCAAGCGGGCCAGTTATATGTATCCGCCGTATCCCGAATTCTTCGTTTGGATGGAATTGATGATCGATTAATCAATCCGCCCAAACCCATTGTGGTCACTGATCGTCTTCCCACGGAAGCCCATCACGGCTGGAAATTCATCGCGTTCGGCCCCGATGGTTGGCTGTATGTGCCAGTTGGCGCACCTTGCAATATTTGTAATCCAGGCGAACGCTTTGCCAATATCCAACGGATGAAATCTGATGGTAGCGCGATGGAAGTAGTGGCACGTGGCGTACGGAATTCAGTCGGTTTTGACTGGAGTCCGATCGATAGTTCGCTATGGTTCACCGATAATGGGCGGGACATGCTAGGAGATGATCTACCGAGCGACGAACTCAATCACGTTTCAAAGTCCGGTCAACATTTTGGTTATCCATACTGTCATCAAGGTGATACGCCAGACCCGGAATTTGGAGCCCAGCGAAAATGTGAAGAGTTCGTGACGCCGGTAGTTAAGCTTGGAGCACACGTCGCATCCCTTGGAATGAGGTTTTATACTGGAAAGCAATTTCCAGATGCATATCGGAATAACGTGTTCATTGCTGAGCACGGTTCATGGAATAGAAGCCAAAAAGTGGGCTACCAGATTGTCAGGGTGGTACTTGATAGCCAGGGTGGAGTCGTTCGTCATGAACCCTTCATTAGCGGCTGGTTGCAAAAGGATGCCAGCGGCAAAGAATCGGTTTGGGGTCGTCCTGCCGACGTATTGGTCATGCCTGACGGTTCGCTGCTTATTAGTGACGACCTTGCAGGGGCAATTTACCGGGTGAAATATACGCTTTGAATAGTTGCATTGTTGTGCGCTAAGAGTCTGAATACGTTGTTGTGATTGATTCTTGGATCAGCAAATTGAACGCAATTTGATTAAGGGATTTACGATATGCTGTTTCCAGGGGCTCAGCTTTAAAAGGGCAACAATGAGTGTTGGTTGAGCTGATGTGCTGGTAGTCAATGTGTTATTGGGGCATCTGGTATAAATGGCATCAGAAATTTGTGATGTGATATCAGTAGTGTCCGGTTAATTAACAAATTTAAGAGCCAAGACTGAGTATTGGCGCGGTTTGCAGAGCAATTTATTTTGGTGCCGATTTGAAATCAGTTTACCGATATTCCGGTTCGAGTAACTTCCAGAGATTAAACCCTCTAGAGATGAACGATGAACTTGGGCAAGACGCTGTTCGCGCAACTCATGGAGTTTGTGTCGTGGACCAGCTTTGCGCGGATCGTAGATCGCTATGGCGGCGATTCCAGAGTGCGCAGCTTGAGTTGCCCCGAGCAATTTCGCGCCATGGCCTTCGCGCAATTGACTTATCGCGAGAGTCTGCGCGATATCGAAACTGTTTGCTGGCGAATCGAACGAAGCTGTACAGCATGGGCTTTCGTTCGCCGATCAGACGGTCGACACTGGCCGATGCCAACGAAGGGCGCGACTGGCGCATCTGGGCGGACTTGGCCGCCTTGCTCATCCGGCATGCGCGCAAGCTGTACTGCAACGACAGCTTCGGTATCGACTTGGACAATACCGTCTACGCCTTGGATGCCACAACCATCGACCTGTGTCTGCCGCTGTTTCCATGGGCACCATTCCGCTCCACCAAGGCGGCGATCAAGCTGCATACCCTGCTGGATCTGTGCGGCAACATTCCAGCTTTCATCCATATCTCGGATGGCAAGATGGGCGATGTCAACGTGCTGGATATATTGCCTATCGAAGCCGGTGCGTTCTATGTGATGGATCGGGGTTATCTGGATTTCAGTCGGTTGTTCGCTTTGCACCAGGCAGGCGCGCTCTTCGTGACCCGAGCCAAGCGCGGCATGGATGCGCGCAGGGTGTATTCGATACCAACCGACCGGAACACCGGCGTCATCTGCGATCAGCGCATCGCGATGAACGGTTTCTACATCTTGCAGGATTATCCCGAGCAGTTGCGACGCATCCGTTTCAAAGACCCGGAGTCCGGCAAGACATGGGTGTTCCTGACCAACAACACCGTTGACCATTGCCGCGCTGTACAAGAGCCGTTGGCAAGTCGAGCTGTTCTTCAAGTGGATCAAGCAGCATCTGCGCATCAAGCGTTTCATCGGCAACAGCGAGAATGCGGTGAAGACGCAAATCTGGTGCGCTGTCGCTACTTACGTGCTGATTGCCATTGTCAAAAAGGAGCTTAAACTTGATGCCTCTCTCTATTCTTTGCTACCGATTTTATCGGTGTCTGTTTTTGAGAAAACCCAGCTATCCCAAGCCTTCGCAGGCAGTGGGCAGCTCCCAAATCAGACGGGTTTTTATAACCAACTAAATTTGTTCGACTTTTAACCGGACACTACTGATGTGATATATAGATGTACTTAGGTTGCTCTGCATTTTTAAGAGTTGTACGTTTTTCGAAAGAGGTATCTATTGTCTTGACTGAGGGTACCACTTTACATAGACTGCGGCGGCTTTGAGAGCCTTGTTGCTATCAGTAAACTGTTTATCTTATATATTTTTATGCTTTAAATTATCAAACAGGAAAAAATTATGCCCGCCATCGATGTTAATGGAAAAACCTATGAAACCGACAAGGAAGGTTATCTCGTCAATTTTGACGACTGGAATATGGACATTGCGAAGTTTATTGCACAAGCCGAAGAATTGGAAATGACTGATAGTCATTGGGAAATTATCAAATTCTTGCGTGCGTACTATAAACAACATCAAAGTACACCCAATATTCGTGAATTAACCCAAGCAGTTAGCGAAGAAATAAGCGAAGAAAAAGGTAAGAGTCCATACCTGTATGATCTGTTCCCTTCGGGTCCGGCGGAGCAAGGATGTAAGATTGCAGGATTACCTAAGCTTTTTGTAGATCCTAATGCACATACAGTTATTTAAGTTAATGTTTCAACGTAATATGACAGTATTTGTCATAGATTCTAAGCGTTAGCTAAATTGATTCAGGGTGGTGCAGCTTGATTAGAAACTATGTCTTACTCTGATTATCTGGCATGAGGTATTTGCGTCAGACTGATTTCAACGCAAATACCTACTTTAACTATTCTATACAATCATTAACGTGCTGCATTAGCCAACGCAGCCAGCGTGTCGCCTCCCAAGTCGGCACTATAGTAGCCCAGGTTTGCGCCAGTCTCATCTATGCTCACTTTTGGCATCAATCCGGCGGCCAGTAGCGATTCATTCTTGGCAGCACGGTGTACGTCGTGAGGATCAACGCTAGGCGCATTGCTATATACGTTAGAAACTGCGCTGTTATCGTTCTTTTTTGTGCTGTCATCCAGCGTGTATATGGCGCGCTGGTTCAAGAGGGATACAGCATGGGAATCATATTCATTAAGTAAGAAAACCAGAATATTTCTGCCTGATACTTCTTTTTTGTTAGTTGATTTCACATCCAGGATTGCGCTTTGGGTTACACGGTGAAAGGCAAGTGTAGGCTGTGTATTAATTTCCTCGCTATCAGGTACGACAGGTGTGTTTTTCTCAACAAAGTCAATTAGTAAGATGCGCAACTCTTCAATATTTACCCCGCGGGACTGCAATACCTCTACCGCTGAAGCATTATCCAACATGGCCAGCAGCAAATGCTCCACTGAGAGGGCTTTATGCCGCTTTGCGCGCGCTTCAATGATGATTTGGCGTAGGTTGGTTTCAAGTTCTTTTCCAAGCAGATCTGCCCGATAAAGTTTCCACATTGATGTTTCCTCCAGTTGATTTTTAGCGAATGTTATTGCTGTTTGGCGCATGCCGAAACCTGTGCTACATCATGATTTCGATGGGTGACCACATTTTAGTATATTACGAAGAATATGTGGCGGGCAAATGAAAACTCTAACGATTAAGGTTAGATCGTGATCGCGAAGCGAGCCACGATCTGAACCGTTTGTTGGACGAGCCCGGCTGGCTCACAAACGCTATGCAAATATCTCCCCAATCCGGCCTCGCATCGAATGACTGAGATGCCCAGAGTCTTTTAAAAAGCCACTTTCAACATAAAAACACCGCCAATGTCAGTACCAAAAGTGGCTGTTTTATCCGTTTTCAGCCGTTTTTAGGATGAGTTGAGCCTGCAGGAAACCGAAATTGCGCGCCCGCCTGAATCCCTTTGGCAGGAGATGCAGCAGGATTGTGTGCAGGAACGTCACGCCGCTCAGGGTACGCGTTTCCATCTTGCGGGTTTCGCTGTTCTGGTAGCGGAACGTGACGTTGCCATCGCGGTTTGCAACGATGCTCTTTTCGGGCAATACCCCGCGATATAAATACCGCCCCAGATACACCAATGCCTTCTGCCCCGAACTCACCGCCTTGCAATGCCCCCCCCCATTCTTCTGGATATTGCCCGGTCAGTTTTAATCCCGCCTGTTTGATGCCGCCCAGTATCCTGGCGCGGAACAATTTGGCCAGCGCTTTGTGACAGAACAGGTAGCCCGAGTTCTTGTTGCGCCACAGCCGCTGTCTGGCATCGAACGCGACCGCTGTCATCACCAGATGCACGTGCGGGTGGAAATCCAGACGGCGGTTGTGCGTGTGCAACACCGTCACCGCGCCCGTAGTCCCACGCAGTTTTTTGTCGTTCTGGCTGAAGGTGTTCACCGTGGCCCAGGCATTGCTGCTGATGAGTTCATACAGCTCACGCTGATGCCGCCAGACCAGCGCACGAAATTGTGCGGGCAAGGTGAATGTGACCATGAAATACTCACCTGGTACCAATTTCTGCAACTGCTTGTCGATCCAGCGCTGCGATTCGTAGACCTGCCAATGAGGGCAGTGCCGGTTGCCACAAGAATGCGGCATCCATCATCCCTGTTCACAGCCGTCGCAGGACAGCAGCATTTTGGGCGCGCTGGCGCTACGGCACAGTTGGAACACGCTCAACGCTTTGCGCTGGCTGGACAGCAGTTCGTGACCGTATTGTTCGAGCAGGGCGGGGGTGTACTGGGACACAATATCGGCGAGGCGCATCATACGACCCTGTTCCAGCCGACCTGAATCTGGCCCATTAGATTGTTGATCTAGGCTTCGGCGGATTCTTTGAGCTGATCGGTGAGATGGGTGTAGCGGCTGATGGTGATCACCGAGTGGTGACCGAGGATTTTTTGCACTTCGAGCAGGTCAACACCCGCTTCCATCAGATGGGTGGCATAGCTGTGCCTCAGGCAATGCGGCGTAATTCTTTTTTTAAACCGATCTGCGCCGTGACTTGGCGCAACGCTTGTTGCACCCCACCACGATCCATGTGCGTCGCGGCGCTGGCTGCGTCTGCGAGGCCTTTTTGGCGGCTGGGAAACAACAGCACCGGGTTGCGGTGTTCTTCCAGAACGCGCGCAATACTTCCAGCGTGTGGGTGGGCAGTGGCACCAGCCGATCCCGGTTGCCCTTGGCATCACGAACATGCACCCGCATCTGCTGTGCATCGAGATCGCCCACCCGCAACTGCAATCCTTCCCCAAGGCGCAAGCCCATGCTGTACAGGGTAAAAAAGAACACCCGATAGCTGAGTACCCGCGTCGCGTTAATGATCTGCTGCATCTGCGCCACCGTCACGATATCCGGCAGACGCGACACCTTGGGCGCTTTGGTCAACTCGGCTCCGGGCCAGGGTTGGTCCAACACATGGGCGTAGTAAAACTTCAGCCCGTACAAAGGCTGCATACCGCGCAGCTTCAAGCGCTTGAGCAGACTCTCATAATTCCGCGCAAATGGTTGCGGATATTCGTGTTTCATCGTAATTATTCTCCTCATGCTAAAGTGTAAAAAATTCCTTGCGGGGTGAGGAGGAATTATGGCTTTGAATCAAATTGATGAGGAGCATTTCTCCGCGATAGCGGCTTCGTCCAACCACGTGATCCAGTAATTGGACAGACCAGAAAAAAACGCCGTCTTAGAACATGTTTACGATCTAAGGAACCTCCCTTAAACTATAGCTATGAGAGAGAAGAAATACGCCAGCGACATCAGTCGGGAAAAATTTGCGGAGATAGAGCCACTGCTGGCTAGCGTGCGTCGACGTACCAAGCCCACGACGGTGGATTTGTACGAGGTGTTTTGTGCGGTGTTGTATGTACTGCGCACGGGCTGCCAGTGGAGATTTCTGCCCAGTGAGTTTCCGAAATGGCAGACGGTGTACGCCTACTTTGCCAAGTGGAGCAAGCCCGACGAGCACGATATCAGCGTGCTGGAGCGGGCGTTAAAAAAATCAGGTTGGCGCGGCCCGCAAGAAACAGGTGCGCAGCGCCATGCCCACACTATTGATTGTGGACGCGCAGAGCGTGAAGAACACGGACACAGCCGGGAGCAAGGGCTATGACGCGGGCAAGAAAGTCTCAGGCATCAAGCGCCACATTACAGTGGACACGCAGGGATTACCCCATGCCGTTGCCGTCACCACTGCCGAAGTAACGGATCGCAAAGGTGCCCTACAGGCGATGCGCCATTGCAAGGCGAATCTGAGCAAGATTCAAAGCGTGTTGGCCGACAGCGGTTATATGGGCCAGCCCTTCGCGCAAGGCGTGCAGGAGATACTGGGCCAGGTTGTCACGGTGCAGATTGCCAAGCGCAGTGAACTGCACAAGTTCGCGGTGATTCCCAAGCGCTGAGTGGCGGAGCGCAGCTTTGCCTGGGTGGAGAAGAATAGGAGGCTGTGGAAGAACTGCGAGCGAAAGCTCAACATCAGCCTGCAGTTTATCCACCTTGCATTTCTGGGGCTGCTGCTTAGAAGATCGTAAACACGTTCTTAATTAAGTGGCTTGGCTATTACCCGCATTGAAATGGGTAAACGCAAATTACACTTGCGACCAAGTAATACTGATACGCTAAATAGGATAACATTGAATAACGTTGTTAACGCAAAGTAGTAATGTCCGCTTTCTCCCAAATAGAAATGTCCGCTGGTGATTAAACTTCCCCCTGTTAATAACAGTGACGGATATATTGAAAATGGACAAACTCATGAGCCAACGAGAAGTGAAACAAGCACAGGTATTGGAGCTGTTGAAAGAGGATAAAATCAGCCAACAAGAGGCGTCGAAGCGACTGGGTATCACTACCCGCCAAGTGCGCCGCCTGACCAAACGTTATCAGACGGCGGGCTTGGGGGTTGGTCAGCAAGAAGCGCGGCAGGGCCTCAAACCGGCGGCTGGATGAAGCCATTCGCGCTCAAGTCATTGATCTCATCGGGGGGCACGCACTACCGGGATGTCGTGCCGACACTGGCTTGCGAAAAACTTGCCGAGTTGCATGGCATTAAGCTCTCTGTCGAGAGTACGCGCCAGATGATGATCCAAGCGGGCTATTGGCGCCCCAAGAAAGGTGGCGCAGATTGCACGTTGCTGGTATTCATTGACGATGCCACCGGACGATTAACACAGTTGCGCTTTGCGCCGACCGAAACCACGCTGGGCTATATGCATGTGCTGCACGACCACATTCTGGCGCACGGACTGCCTGTGGCGCTCTACAGCGACAAACACAGCATCTTCCGCATCAACGCCAAAGAGGCCGATCCTGAGGCCGAAACACAATTTTCGCGGGCGGCACGGAATGTATTCACGCTCACAGCCCGCAAGCCAAAGGGCGTGTGGAGCGCGTTAATCAGACTTTACAAGACAGGCTGATCAAGGAAATGCGACTGGCGGGCATCAACGACATGGACAGCGCAAACACTTGGTTGCCAGGCTACATCAAGGACTTCAACAGGCGTTTTGCAGTCGTATCCAAAGACACGTTTGACGCGCATTTGGCCTATCCAGGCACACGGGCCTCCTTGCTGCGCACCCTGTCAGTTCATGTGGCAAAAACGCTTTCGAAAAACCTATCTTGCCCGCATGAAAACCAGCTGCTACAAGTCGCCACCACCGGGACAGGGCTGGGATTGCAGGGAGCACAAGGGTACGATACACGAGTACTTTGACGGAAGCCAAGAACTGCTCTGGAAGAAGCGCAAACTGACCTATGGCGTGATGGACAAACCGCAGCAACAGTCACCCGTAGCAGACGGAAAATCGGTCAATGCACAAATGGCTAAGCAGTGGCGCGACGCAACACGGGACACAAACCCGCACCGAATCATCCCTGGAGAAACAGGCCCGTCGGCAAGTCCGCCCACAACGGGCAACGCGCTACGACGTAGCAAAGAAAAAACAGGAAAACCGGACATTTCTATTTAGCGTTGACAATAACATTGAATAACGTTTGACGAGTTCTGTCTGTTTTGCTATAGTTTCACTTCTTAGCTGACGCGGGGTGGAGCAGTCTGGCAGCTCGTCGGGCTCATAACCCGAAGGTCGTAGGTTCAAATCCTGCCCCCGCAACCATTTATGCAAATGCATTTAGGCAGCCCGTTCTTTAAAAGTTTACAGACAACCGACGAGTGTGGGTACATGCGCTGAGGTATTGGTAGATATGCGAATTAGTTCGCATGGCTGTCATGACTCAAGACATAAAAGCAGTACCTCACACGAAGTTGAAAAAATGAAATATTGATTCGCTTTGAGTGAGATCGATTTACCTGAGAGGGTAGATCAAAAAAGCATAGAGATTGAACTGAAGAGTTTGATCCTGGCTCAGATTGAACGCTGGCGGCATGCTTTACACATGCAAGTCGAACGGCAGCACGGGGGCAACCCTGGTGGCGAGTGGCGAACGGGTGAGTAATATATCGGAACGTACCCGGAAATGGGGGATAACGTAGCGAAAGTTACGCTAATACCGCATATGCCCTAAGGGGGAAAGCGGGGGATTCGTAAGAACCTCGCGTTTTCGGAGCGGCCGATATCGGATTAGCTAGTAGGTGAGGTAAAGGCTCACCTAGGCGACGATCCGTAGCTGGTCTGAGAGGACGACCAGCCACACTGGAACTGAGACACGGTCCAGACTCCTACGGGAGGCAGCAGTGGGGAATTTTGGACAATGGGCGCAAGCCTGATCCAGCCATGCCGCGTGAGTGAAGAAGGCCTTCGGGTTGTAAAGCTCTTTCAGCCGGAAAGAAAACGCACGGGTTAATACCCTGTGTGGATGACGGTACCGGAAGAAGAAGCACCGGCTAACTACGTGCCAGCAGCCGCGGTAATACGTAGGGTGCGAGCGTTAATCGGAATTACTGGGCGTAAAGCGTGCGCAGGCGGTTTTGTAAGACAGATGTGAAATCCCCGGGCTTAACCTGGGAACTGCATTTGTGACTGCAAGGCTAGAGTACGGCAGAGGGGGGTAGAATTCCACGTGTAGCAGTGAAATGCGTAGATATGTGGAGGAATACCGATGGCGAAGGCAGCCCCCTGGGTCGATACTGACGCTCATGCACGAAAGCGTGGGGAGCAAACAGGATTAGATACCCTGGTAGTCCACGCCCTAAACGATGTCAACTAGGTGTTGGGGGAGGAGACTTCCTTAGTACCGCAGCTAACGCGTGAAGTTGACCGCCTGGGGAGTACGGTCGCAAGATTAAAACTCAAAGGAATTGACGGGGACCCGCACAAGCGGTGGATTATGTGGATTAATTCGATGCAACGCGAAAAACCTTACCTACCCTTGACATGCCAGGAACTTGCCAGAGATGGCTTGGTGCCCGAAAGGGAGCCTGGACACAGGTGCTGCATGGCTGTCGTCAGCTCGTGTCGTGAGATGTTGGGTTAAGTCCCGCAACGAGCGCAACCCTTGTCATTAATTGCCATCATTTAGTTGGGCACTTTAATGAGACTGCCGGTGACAAACCGGAGGAAGGTGGGGATGACGTCAAGTCCTCATGGCCCTTATGGGTAGGGCTTCACACGTAATACAATGGTCGGTACAGAGGGTTGCCAACCCGCGAGGGGGAGCTAATCTCAGAAAGCCGATCGTAGTCCGGATTGGAGTCTGCAACTCGACTCCATGAAGTCGGAATCGCTAGTAATCGCGGATCAGCATGTCGCGGTGAATACGTTCCCGGGTCTTGTACACACCGCCCGTCACACCATGGGAGCGGGTTCTACCAGAAGCAGCTAGCCTAACCGTAAGGAGGGCGGTTGCCACGGTAGGGTTCGTGACTGGGGTGAAGTCGTAACAAGGTAGCCGTATCGGAAGGTGCGGCTGGATCACCTCCTTTCTAGAGAAGCCTTGGCGTACGTATCCACACTCATCGGTTGTCTATAAAGCTAGTAGCGAGTAGCTGGTAGCAGTTGACGTTGCTACACTCTACCGGCTACGGGCTGTATTTGGGTCTGTAGCTCAGCTGGTTAGAGCATTGTGTTGATAACGCAGGGGTCGTAGGTTCGAGTCCTACCAGACCCACCAGTTTTGCCTGGTAATTTGAAAGAATTATTCGGCAAAATTTGAAAGCCAAGCAAATCAAGGCAGCGAGGCTGCGATGTGTACAGATGTACACGATTTGCCGAGCAACGTAGAGTTGCGCAAGCTGTCAAAGTTTAGCGGGGGATTAGCTCAGCTGGGAGAGCACCTGCTTTGCAAGCAGGGGGTCGTCGGTTCGATCCCGTCATCCTCCACCATTTATTGTAATATTTACAACGTTACAAGTGAGAACCTATATCCAAGCTATTTGTTTTGATATTGGCTTTTGCTAATAGTAGTTTTTTGTAGTTCTTTAAAAATCTGGAAGAAGTAAAAAAGTGATTCACGCACAAGCGTTAATGGGGCAACCTGTTAATGCGTGTGTATGAAAAACTTGGGTTTTGATTGTATCAAACCGTAACCATTCAAGTCGGATGGAAGCGGTCACAAACGCAAGACAAAAAAACTTGTAACGAAAAACCTTGGTCTCTAAAAGACTGAGGGTTTAATGTTATAGGGTCAAGCGAATAAGTGCATGTGGTGGATGCCTTGGCGATTACAGGCGACGAAAGACGTGTAAGCCTGCGAAAAGCTACGGGGAGCTGGCAATAAAGCTTTGATCCGTAGATATCTGAATGGGGAAACCCGGCCCGCAAGGGTCACTCCTGACTGAATACATAGGTCAGGTAGAGCGAACCCGGTGAACTGAAACATCTAAGTAGCCGGAGGAAAAGAAATCAACCGAGATTCCGAGAGTAGTGGCGAGCGAAATCGGAGGAGCCTGCAACCTTTAGCTTCTGAATTAGTGGAACAGTCTGGAAAGTCTGGCCATAGTGGGTGATAGCCCCGTACGCGAAAATTCAGGAGTGGAAATAGGGTTGGAACAAGTAGGGCGGGACACGAGAAATCCTGTCTGAATATGGGGGACCATCCTCCAAGGCTAAATACTCGTAATCGACCGATAGTGAACCAGTACCGTGAGGGAAAGGCGAAAAGAACCCCGGAAGGGGAGTGAAATAGATCCTGAAACCGCATGCATACAAACAGTGGGAGCGGACTTGTTCCGTGACTGCGTACCTTTTGTATAATGGGTCAGCGACTTACATTCAGTAGCGAGCTTAACCGAATAGGGGAGGCGCAGCGAAAGCGAGTCTGATAAGGGCGATAGTTGCTGGGTGTAGACCCGAAACCAAGTGATCTATCCATGGCCAGGATGAAGGTGGGGTAACACTCACTGGAGGTCCGAACCCACTAATGTTGAAAAATTAGGGGATGAGCTGTGGATAGGGGTGAAAGGCTAAACAAACTTGGAAATAGCTGGTTCTCTCCGAAAACTATTTAGGTAGTGCCTCATGTATCACTCTCGGGGGTAGAGCACTGTCATGGCTAGGGGTCTATTGCTGATTACCAAACCATTGCAAACTCCGAATACCGAGAAGTGCGAGCATGGGAGACAGACATCGGGTGCTAACGTCCGGTGTCGAAAGGGAAACAACCCAGACCGCCGATTAAGGTCCCCAAGACATAGTTAAGTGGAAAACGAAGTGGGAAGGCTAAAACAGTCAGGATGTTGGCTTAGAAGCAGCCATCATTTAAAGAAAGCGTAATAGCTCACTGATCGAGTCGTCCTGCGCGGAAGATGTAACGGGGCTCAAACTATGCACCGAAATCGCGGATATGTACTTGTACATATGGTAGGAGAGCGTTCTGTAGGCCTGCGAAGGCAGCTTGAGAAGGCTGTTGGAGGTATCAGAAGTGCGAATGCTGACATGAGTAGCGATAAAGGGAGTGAAAGGCTCCCTCGCCGAAAGCCCAAGGTTTCCTGTGCAACGTTCATCGACGCAGGGTGAGTCGGCCCCTAAGGCGAGGCAGAAATGCGTAGTCGATGGGAAACAGGTTAATATTCCTGTACCTCAATACAATGCGATGTGGGGACGGAGAAGGTTAGGCAAGCCAAGTGTTGGACGTCTTGGTTTAAGCGTGTAGGGAGATCTCTTAGGTAAATCCGGGAGGTCAATTCTGAGACGTGATGACGAGTGCCATTTTGGCGCGAAGTTGCTGATACCAAGCTTCCAAGAAAAGCCACTAAGCTTCAGTTGTATAGAGACCGTACCGCAAACCGACACAGGTGGGCAGGATGAGAATTCTAAGGCGCTTGAGAGAACTCGGGTGAAGGAACTCGGCAAATTTGCACCGTAACTTCGGGAGAAGGTGCGCCCCGGTAGAGTGTAGGACTTCGCGTCCGAAGCTCGATGGGGTTGCAGTGAAATGGTGGCTGCGACTGTTTAATAAAAACACAGCACTCTGCAAACACGAAAGTGGACGTATAGAGTGTGACTCCTGCCCGGTGCCGGAAGGTTAAATGATGGGGTGCAAGCTCTTGATTGAAGCCCCGGTAAACGGCGGCCGTAACTATAACGGTCCTAAGGTAGCGAAATTCCTTGTCGGGTAAGTTCCGACCTGCACGAATGGAGTAACGATGGCCACACTGTCTCCACCCGAGACTCAGCGAAGTTGAAATGTTTGTGAAGATGCAATCTACCCGCGGCTAGACGGAAAGACCCCATGCACCTTTACTGTAGCTTTGCATTGGACTTTGAACAGATCTGTGTAGGATAGGTGGGAGGCTTTGAAGCGGTGTCGCCAGACGTCGTGGAGCCAACCTTGAAATACCACCCTGATGTGTTTGAGGTTCTAACCTAGGTCCGTAATCCGGATCGGGGACATTGCATGGTAGGCAGTTTGACTGGGGCGGTCTCCTCCCAAAGAGTAACGGAGGAGTACGAAGGTATCCTAGGTACGGTCGGACATCGTACTGATAGTGCAATGGCAAAAGGATGCTTGACTGCGAGACTGACAAGTCGAGCAGGTGCGAAAGCAGGTCATAGTGATCCGGTGGTTCTGTATGGAAGGGCCATCGCTCAACGGATAAAAGGTACGCTGGGGATAACAGGCTGATTCCTCCCAAGAGTTCATATCGACGGGGGAGTTTGGCACCTCGATGTCGGCTCATCACATCCTGGGGCTGTAGTCGGTCCCAAGGGTATGGCTGTTCGCCATTTAAAGTGGTACGTGAGCTGGGTTTAAAACGTCGTGAGACAGTTTGGTCCCTATCTGCCGTGGGCGCTGGAAATTTGAAGGGACCTGCTCCTAGTACGAGAGGACCGGAGTGGACGGATCTCTGGTGTACCGGTTATGACGCCAGTCGTATTGCCGGGTAGCTAAATCCGGAAGAGATAACCGCTGAAAGCATCTAAGCGGGAAACTCGCCTTAAGATGAGATTTCCCTGGGGACTTGATCCCCCTGAAGGGTCGTGGAAGACCACCACGTTGATAGGTCAGGTGTGGAAGCGCAGTAATGCGTTAAGCTAACTGATACTAATTGCCCGTGAGGCTTGACCCTATAACATTAAATATTACAAGTAGCGTTGCAATCAAAACCAATTACTTCTTCCAGTTGATGGCTGATTGATTATCTGTTTAATCAGATAGCCAGTTAGTCGACAGTTATGTCTGACGACCATAGCAAGTTGGTCCCACTCCTTCCCATCTCGAACAGGACAGTGAAACGACTTTGCGCCGATGATAGTGTACATACGTATGTGAAAGTAGGTCATCGTCAGACTCCTTACAAACAACAAAGCCCTCCCAGTGAGGGCTTTGTCGTTTTAGTCTATCAAAAGCTTTCGTTTTGAGAGTGATAAGGATTTACAGTATCATCGCACCTTATGATTAAATATATTTTTATTACCGGTGGCGTGGTGTCCTCCTTAGGCAAGGGCATTGCAGCGGCTTCACTCGCGGCGATTCTTGAATCGCGCGGCCTTAAAGTAACGCTACTTAAGCTGGATCCTTACATAAATGTTGATCCAGGTACCATGAGCCCCTTCCAGCACGGTGAGGTATTTGTTACAGAGGATGGTGCAGAAACGGACCTGGATCTAGGACACTACGAACGTTTCGTTTCAGCCAAGATGCGCAAAGCGAACAATTTTACAACAGGGCAGATATATGACAGCGTGATCCGTAAAGAACGTCGCGGCGAATACCTTGGGAAGACTGTGCAGGTCATTCCACACATAACGAATGAAATTAATGCATTCATTGAACGTGGTGCGGCGGCTTCGTATGATGGCAATGCCGATGTGGCGATTGTCGAAATTGGCGGAACGGTAGGGGATATTGAATCTTTGCCATTTTTGGAAGCTGCCCGGCAGATGGGATTGCGCCATGGCCGTAGTGACACCGCTTATGTCCACTTGACGTTGGTGCCATACATTGCCAGCGCGGGTGAATTAAAAACCAAGCCGACTCAACATAGTGTACAAAAGCTACGTGAGATTGGCATTTTCCCCACCGCTTTGCTATGCCGCGCAGATCGTCCGATTCCTGACGAAGAGCGTGCCAAAATTTCATTGTTTTCTAATGTGCGTGAAGAGGCTGTGATTTCAATGTGGGATGTAGATAGCATCTATAAAGTTCCGCAGATGTTGCATGAGCAGGGTTTGGATCGTATTGTCTGCGAGCAACTGGGGTGGTCCCATCTTCCACCTGCTGATTTGTCAGTCTGGGCCAAGCTTGTCCATGCATTAGAACATCCGCAGCATGAAATTACTATTGGCATGGTCGGTAAATATGTTGAATTGACTGAATCATACAAATCTCTCATCGAAGCTTTGCGCCATGCGGGCATACACACTTCTACGCGCGTCAATATTGAATATATTGATTCAGAAGTGCTCGAAAGCGGTGGTGTAGACGGTCTGAAAAATCTCGATGCGATTCTAGTTCCAGGCGGTTTTGGCAAGCGTGGCACCGAGGGGAAAATTGCTGCGATACGCTATGCCCGCGAAAATAAACTGCCTTACCTTGGTATTTGTCTGGGCATGCAGCTTGCGGTGATCGAATATGCGCGTCACGTGGCAGGCATGATGGATGCAAACAGCACTGAATTTAACCTAGAAACAGAACATCCGGTAGTAGCGCTTATTACCGAATGGCGAGACAGTGACGGCAAGGTCGAAATTCGCAGTACGGATTCCGATCTTGGCGGCACCATGCGCTTGGGTGCGCAGCGCTGTCCAATCAAACTGGACACCTTGGCTGCGACTATCTACGGTGCTGAAGTCAATGAACGCCACCGCCATCGCTATGAGGTTAATAACTACTATGTACCCGCGCTTGAGAAAGCTGGGCTGGTAATTTCTGCACGCACGCCGAGCGAGGCTTTACCGGAGATTATGGAATTGTCGCAAACTATGCATCCGTGGTTTATTGGCGTACAGTTCCATCCTGAATTTACTTCCACACCGCGCGAAGGTCATCCCCTTTTTAAAACGTTTGTTGAAGCGGCTATTGAATGTCATAAGTCAACGCTTTCTGTAAAAAAATAGCGGCCATATGAAACTATGTAATTTTGAAGTCGGCCTGAATAAGCCATTGTTCCTAATTGCAGGACCTTGTGTGATTGAGTCCGAGCAATTGGCGTTGGATACTGCGGGACAAATCAAGGAGATTTGTCTGAAGCTGGGCATCCCATTTATTTACAAGTCATCTTACGACAAGGCCAATCGCAGTTCGGGCAAATCCTTTCGTGGTTTTGGAATGGATGCGGGCCTGAAAATTCTGGACAAGGTGAAAACTCAAATTGGCGTACCGGTGCTAACCGATGTGCATAATATTGAGGAAATTGCGTCAGTTGCCACAGTGGTTGATGTTCTGCAAACACCTGCCTTTCTTTGTCGTCAGACCGATTTCATTCAAGCCGTGGCAAGTGCTGGACGACCGGTGAACATAAAGAAAGGGCAATTTCTATCGCCATGGGACATGCAAAACGTGGTCGTAAAGGCACGTGAGGTTAGCGGTTTGGATAACATCATGGTGTGTGAGCGCGGTGCATCATTTGGTTATAACAATCTGGTGTCAGACATGCGTTCCTTAGCAGTAATGCGTAATACCAGTTGTCCGGTTGTATTCGATGCCACGCATTCAGTGCAGTTGCCGGGCGGGCAGGGCACAATAAGCGGCGGACAGCGCGAATTCGTGCCAGTACTGGCGCGGGCGGCAGTAGCGGCAGGCATTTCCGGGCTGTTTATGGAAACGCATCCCAATCCGGCGCAGGCATTGTCGGATGGGCCGAATGCCTTTCCGCTTGGACATCTGGAGGTACTGTTGCACACTTTGAAAATTTTGGATGAGGCAGTCAAGAAGCAAGGTTTAATTGAAGAAAGCATAGACTTGAGTAATGTTTAGTGAATGAAGGAATAAGTTATGAGTGCAATTGTAGATGTTATAGCGCGTGAGATTTTGGATTCCCGTGGCAATCCCACGGTCGAGGCGGATGTGTTGTTGGAATCAGGCATTATGGGGCGTGCTGCAGTACCATCCGGTGCATCAACCGGAGACAAAGAAGCCGTTGAGCTGCGTGATGACGATAAACAACGATACTATGGTAAGGGCGTGTTGAAAGCGGTGGAGAACGTTAACACCGAAATCGCCGAAGCTATCATCGGCTTGGATGTTGCCGAGCAGGCGTTTATTGATCAGACTATGATTGATCTTGATGGTACCGAAAATAAATCTCGTCTCGGTGCAAATGCCATCTTAGCGGTATCTATGGCAGTGGCCAAGGCCGCAGCGGAAGAATCTGGCTTACCGTTGTACCGTTATCTGGGTGGCGCGGCGCGAATGGGAATGCCCGTTCCGATGATGAATATCATTAATGGCGGTGCACACGCCAACAATAATATTGACATGCAGGAATTCATGATTATTCCGGTTGGTGCGGCTAGCTTCCGCGAGGCGTTGCGTTGTGGAGCAGAAATATTTCACGCGTTAAAGGGGCTGATTGACAGCAAGGGCATGCCAACTACCGTTGGGGACGAAGGTGGTTTCGCCCCCAATCTGCCGAATAACGAAGCTGCATTGCAGTTGATTATCGAAGGGATAGAGGCCGCAGGTTATGTGCCCGGTATGGATGTGGCTATCGGTGTGGATTGCGCTAGTTCCGAGTTCTATAAGGACGGCCTGTATCATCTGGAATCAGAAGGTATCAAGCTGACATCCGCGCAGTTTGTTGATTACCTTGCCAAATGGACTGATAAATATCCGTTAATTAGTATAGAAGATGGAATGAGTGAGCATGATTGGACTGGCTGGAAACTATTGACCCAGCGTTTGGGAAAAAATGTGCAACTGGTAGGTGATGATGTCTTCGTAACTAATACCAAGATATTGCGCGAAGGAATTCGTCAGGGTTTGGCAAATTCTATTCTGATTAAAATAAATCAGATCGGCACGCTGACTGAAACTTTCGCCGCCATCGAGATGGCTAAGCGCGCGGGCTATACCGCAGTGATCTCGCACCGTTCTGGGGAGACTGAAGATACTATGATTGCCGATATTGCCGTGGGCACCAACGTTCTGCAAATAAAAACCGGTTCGCTGTCACGTTCCGACCGAATAGCCAAGTATAACCAGCTGTTACGTATTGAAGAAGACATGGGCGACAGCGCATATTATCCTGGACGTGATGCATACCACCAATTAGCATAGGCTTTGCGCTTGATCCTAATTTAATATAAATGCGCTGGGTCTCGCTGATACTGATATCTTTGCTACTGCTATTGCAGTATCCGCTGTGGCTTGGGAAGGGTAGCTGGTTGAAAGTTTGGGATCTTGCCCGCCAAGTTGATGAACAAAAAAATATAAATCAAAAGACCCAAGCGCGCAATGCAGTGCTGGATGCCGAGGTGCGCGATCTAAAGCAAGGTACAGAAGCCGTAGAAGAACGTGCTCGTAATGAGCTGGGTATGGTCAAGCGTGATGAAATCTTCTTTCAGATAGTGGGTGATCATTCGCTATTGCCTGCGTCAGCAGGGCTTGATGTCAGGGCAGCTAGCGGTGTGCTTCTGAAATAACCGTATAAAAAATGGCTGTGTTCGTAACTCATGTTGGTAGCTCATCTGGTGAGCCACTCCGACGTGCATACTGTATGTCACGGTGCATGTGCACCGGTTCATGCAGGAGGCAGAAATGAGAAGGCCGGAGTTGAAACGAATCACTGCCGCGTTACGGCAACTGACGCCCGCTCAGCGTAAGCGTGTAGCGGTTGAATTGGCAGCGCTGGACGCGCAGCCGGCATCGACTATGCTTATCGAGGGGCGCTTCGCATGTGGCGCGACGTGCCCGCACTGTAAGTCGATGCACGTGATTCGGAACGGCCACGCCAACGGATTGCAACGCTATCGTTGTCGGGAGTGCTGCAAGACGTTTAGTGCCCTGACCGGCACTCCGTTGAACCGGTTGCATAAGCGGGGCAAGTGGCTTGACCAGGCGCAGGCACTGCACGACGGTCAGACGCTGCGAGAGACTGCCCGTGCCTTGCGAATTCACCTCAGCACCGCACACCGCTGGCGGCATCGCTTTCTGGCGGTACCCAAGACCGTCCAGCCGCAGGCACTGACTGGCATTGCCGAGGCTGACGAAACAATGTTTTTGCTGTCGTTCAAGGGAAAGCGGAGCGGTCTGGATCGCAAGGCACGAAAGCGCGGCGGGAAAGCTACCCAGCGCGGCCTCTCGCACGAACAGGTGCCGGTACTGGTTGCTCGTGATCGTGCCGGTGCGACGATGGATTGTGTGCTGAAGGCAATGGACATGGCAACGTTGTCTGTTGCGCTGAAACCGTTCTTGGCGAAAGAGGTTGTACTCTGTACCGACGGTAGCAAGGCGTTTGCCGGCGCAGCACGTAAATTGGGTATCGAGCATCACGCTGTCAACCTGTCAGCAGGCATCCGCGTCGACGGTGCTTGGCACGTGCAGAACGTCAACGCTTATCACAGCCGGCTCAAAGCCTGGATACAAAAGTTTCGCGGTGTGGCCACCTGCTACTTGCCCAACTATCCCGGCTGGTTTCGTGCCCTTGACCGTGAAAAAGGCAATAGCCCGAAACCCCAGCAGTGGCTGGCTATGGCGATCAGTGAAACGGTCTAACAACATGATTTGCGAGCACAGCCTAATTTAAAGTATGCGGTCCGTTCTTGCTTCATGCGTTAAAACGTATTTATTACAGTAGGACTGCATTTCGATGAGAATTTTATTGAGGTGAGGTTAGTTGTATAAACTTAACAATATCTTGTAACGGGATTTGTTGCGCTTCTTCATCGCGCCGTCCCTTGTACTCAACCATAGGTACTTCTTGGCTGAGACCGCGATCTCCGATTACGATACGATGTGGAATGCCAATGAGCTCTAAATCAGCAAACATTACGCCTGGACGTTCGTTACGGTCATCAAGCAATACTTCTATTCCTGCTGCGCCAATGTCAGTGTAAAGCTGTGCTGTCGCTAGGCGTACGGCCTCGCTCTTATTAATGCCGATTGGAGCAAGTGCTACTTGGAACGGAGCCATGGTTGCAGGCAGGGTAATGCCGCGCTCGTCATAATTCTGTTCTATTGCGGCAGCGACGATGCGCGAAACACCGATACCATAACAACCCATTTCAATGAATTGAGATTTGCCGTTTTCATCGAGGTAATTTGCATTGAGCGCTTCGGAATACGTTGTGCGCAACTGGAAAATGTGACCAACTTCGATTCCGCGACAGAGTTCCAGCGTGCCTTTTCCATCGGGGCTGGGATCACCGGCGACTACGTTGCGGAGATCATATACCTTGGTTTCGTCCAAGCTGATGTCGCGTCCAAAGTTTGCGTGAGTGTAGTGAAAGCCGTCGTCATTGGCTCCGCAGACAAAATTACTCATGGCAGCAGCAGCATGATCAGCTAAGATGCGCACGATGGTATTGACCGGACCAATGTAACCCATACGACAGCCCATGTTCTGATGGATTTCATCGTCGCTGGCGAAGCGGAATTCGCCCAGGATCTTGGTAGCTTTGATTTCGTTCAGCATATGATCTCCGCGCAGTAGGAGCAGGGTAAAGTTGTCACCGGTATCCATTACAGCGATTGTCTTTAATACTTGTTGCGGCGTCACATTCAAGAAAGTGGCGACGCTTTCGATGGATTTTTGCCCGGGCGTAATGACTTTTTGCAAATTTTCGCTGGCAGTCGCGCGTAAGGTGCTTGGTGCGATGGCCTCAGCCAGTTCCACATTGGCAGCATAATCGGAAGTGGGACAAAATGCTAATCCGTCTTCGCCGGAATCGGCTAGCACATGGAATTCATGCGAGCCACTACCGCCTATGGCGCCTGTATCTGCCGCAACCGCTCGGAATTGGAGGCCAAGACGGGTGAAAATGCGGTTGTAAGTGTCGTACATCACTTGGTAGGTTTGTTCTAGGCTGCTGAAGCTGGCATGGAATGAATAAGCATCTTTCATTACAAATTCGCGTGCACGCATCACACCAAAACGGGGACGCACCTCGTCCCGGAACTTGGTCTGGATTTGGTAGAAATTCACGGGTAACTGACGATAACTTTTTATTTCACGGCGTGCGATGTCAGTAATAACTTCTTCGTGAGTGGGGCCAAAACAAAATAAATTATCATGGCGATCTTTAATTTTGAGCATTTGTGGCCCAAATACTTCCCAGCGTCCGGTTTCTTGCCAAAGTTCGGCTGGCTGTATGGCGGGCATTAGCAGTTCAATGCCACCTCCATTATTCATTTCCTCGCGTACCACGGCTTCCACTTTTCGCAATACGCGTAGTCCCAACGGCATCCAGGTGTACAGGCCGCTGGCTAGTTTCTTGATGTAGCCGGCACGTAACATCAAACGATGACTGACTAGTTCGGCTTCGGAGGGGGCTTCTTTTTGGGTGGAGATGAAAAATTGTGAAACGCGCATGATGGTATGTTTGCCAATTCGAATTATCAGAGTGCTAATTTTACAGCGAACGAAGTAAGCATGCTGCACCGATTGTGATGAGACGGCTTTCAATATAGTGTGAAATGTGAAAAAATCCACTCTATGTAAATTATTAAACAGGTGGCGAAGATGATTGATCGGGATGGTTATCGCCCCAACGTCGGCATCATTCTGTCCAACGCTAAGAATCAGGTATTCTGGGGCAAGCGCATCAGGCAGCATGCGTGGCAATTCCCGCAAGGTGGCATTCAGTGTGGTGAAACACCGGAACAAGCGATGTATCGCGAATTGCAGGAAGAAGTAGGTTTGCAGTCTTGTCATGTCCAAATACTTGGCCGTACGCGTGAGTGGATACGTTATGAGGTGCCGCAACATTGGGTTAAACGTGAGTGGCGTGGCAGTTACAAGGGACAGAAGCAGATATGGTTTTTGCTGCGACTGGTTGGACGCGACTGTGATGTGTGTTTGCGTACTTCTGTTCATCCCGAGTTTGATGCTTGGCGTTGGAACGATTATTGGGTTGAGATGGAAAGTGTGATTGAGTTTAAACGGGATGTTTACCGTTTGGCATTGAATGAATTAGTACGCTATTTGCCGCCAGCCAACAATTTTTCTGGTTGGGATGCGTCCAAGAAAGTTTCTAGTAATGTTTGAGCAAACACCGTGCTTTTTAAATAAGAATTAATCATCGGTAATCGATGACAATTGAAATTTAAAGGAGGTAAATATGGCAGACAAATCTTTTTTGACCGATATTAAAACCCTGCGTGAACGTGCTCGACAGCACATAGAGCAGGGGGCTGTTACTGCTGGATATCGTGGTGACCGTGATACTATTGTCGATCTGTTAAACGAGGCGCTGGCTACAGAGATTGTTTGCGTGTTGCGATATAAACGGCATTACTATACTGCTACAGGTATCAATGCGCAGAGTGTGGCTGCCGAGTTCTTGCAACATGCCACTGAAGAACAGGTGCATGCTGACCAGATTGCTCAGCGCATTGTGCAATTGGGTGGAAAACCGAACTTCTCTCCTGAGGGGCTGGCTACGCGTAGCCATTCCGAATATCACGATGGTGATGACTTGCTTGAAATGATTCGCGAAGATCTCATTGCTGAGCGTATTGCCATTGATAGCTACGGTGAAATGATTAGCTACTTGGGTAACGACGACCCTACTACGCGGCGTATGTTGGAATCCATCTTGGCGATGGAGGAAGAACATGCCGACGATTTGTCCAGTCTCTTGGCAGAGATGGGAGGGTGAAAGTGGTGCTGTATGAGTAGAAATGGGGATGCATCTGATTTATGTTTATGAGCGTTTCAATCAATCCTGAACTTGTTTCTTCCACAAAGATAGTAATTCAACTTGGCAAGCTGACTTGAAATTCAAGACAAGCCCCGCGTGGAGCATTGTCAGATGGCTCAGGGCGGGCTTAGTATATCCGTTTAACTTCGAATTTTTCTTCGGGTGGTTAACTATCGGCAGATGGCGAAGATAGTTTTTACCTACCTTAAGGTTAGTCTACGTAACTTAATTAATCTCTTAGCCTTACTGCGGCGCTCGATAAATTGGTGCAATATTATTGCTCAAATCCGTAGGATAGTTGGATAAGTTAAGGTTATTAAAATCTTAAGTAGTAATTACCTTAATTTGAACGATTGGTTTTAACTAAGTTTTATTAAAGCTTCACGCTGTTTATATGGCTGTCAGTTATAGCGCTGGGATTCATAATTCCATTAGATATTTTTCGAAAAAGTGCACTATATTAAGTATTCATTGGCTATTGCACTGTGAGATAGGGTTTTGAAGAGGGAAAATATGCGCTATTTTAGAGTTTCATTTTTTATTGCTTTTGTGGGTATTGGGCTTGCGGCATGGTGGGGTTATAGCCGGGGTGGTTGGGTGGTCGCACTTGAAGCGCTTGGGATTGCTACTATTCTCTGTGTCATGGAAGTCTCACTTTCCTTTGACAATGCTGTCGTCAATGCATCTGTACTGAAAAACTGGAACAAATTCTGGCAGGACATTTTCCTGACGATTGGAATGCTGATCGCTGTCTTTGGCATGCGATTACTTTTTCCTCTTGTGATTGTTGCGCTCGCGGCTGACCTCGGACTAATGGAGGTGTGGGATATGGGGCTGCATAATCCTGATGAATATGCACTTCATTTGACTAACCATCATGCTGAAGTGGCCGCGTTTGGAGGAATTTTTTTATTGCTGGTATTTCTTAATTTTCTGCTGGACTCTAAAAAAGAGTTACATTGGCTTGGTCATATTGAGGAAAAAATTGCCACCTTTGGTAAGGTGGCGTCAATCTCGGTAATGATCGCGCTGGGCACATTGTTGGCCAGTTTGTCCATGGTCGAGGAGGGCAAGAAACTGGTGGTATTAGTCGCAGGCCTTTGGGGTGTGCTGTCCTACGTGGGCGTAGATGTGATTAGCAGTTTTCTTGAAAAGGAAGAAGATGACGCAAAAATTGGCGATGTTATAAAGCGCGGCGGGATAGGTGGCTTTCTCTATCTTGAGGTACTGGATGCTTCCTTTTCTTTTGATGGGGTGATCGGGGCATTTGCCATTACCAAGGATATTGTCATTATTATGATTGGCCTTGGCATTGGCGCGATGTTTGTGCGTTCAATGACTGTATTTTTGGTACGTAAAGAAACCCTTGATGCGTATGTGTATCTTGAGCATGGCGCGCATTATGCGATCGGAATCCTGGCTGTCATCATGCTCGTTAGTATGAAGTTTCATATCCCTGAAATTTTCACCGGTTTCATAGGTGTGGCTTTTATTGCTGCCGCTCTATGGTCTTCATTGCGCTACAGGCGTCTCAAGCAACTAAATAAGTAACAAACCATCGCAAAAAAGCTCGGCTAAAGCGGTTTTCTTACGTTGTAATAAGTTGCGTTTATCCAGCTCGTGATTCGTAGGCCGTATTTGTTAAGGAGACGCTGATTAATTCAAAATTTCGCGGAATTTAGCGCATAACTAATTGATTTTTAAATATGCGAAATTCTGAAGCGCGAGTTAATCAACGCTTCCTTAAGACATCATCAATTTTTGCCGGTACTGCCGAAACCGTCACTTCCGCGCTGGCTCAAGGGAAAATCCGTGACGATATTGAGCTGCATTTGCAGTATTGGCACGATAACCATTTGCGCTATGCGTTCCAAAGGCATCAGAGTGAACGGGTGTTGTCCACGGTTCCAGATAGAAATGAATATCTGTCCTTGATAGTCGGAATCGATTAATCCGACTAAATTGCCCAGTACAATTCCCTGTTTGTGTCCAAGCCCGGAGCGCGGCAAGATCATCGCGGCGCACTGCGGATCGGCTAGGTGAATTGCAATGCCGCTTGGGATAAGTTCGCATTGACCGGGCTGAATGACTATGCTCTGGTCAATACAGGCGCGCAAATCTATTCCCGCGGATCCAGGCGTGGCATAAGCAGGGGGGTGCTCATGCAAGCGTGGGTCGAGAATTTTCACATCTACTGTTTTTTTCATAATTTATTTCCTTGCCGGTAAAGTTTGGCTATGTGTTGCAACAAAGCTCGCGCCAGTGTGAGCTTATCCGCGCGCGGTAATACATGCTCGCCCGTATCGTCAAATAAAATCAGCTCGTTGTCATCTGCTCCAATTGCTTGTTGCACTAAATTGGCTGCGAGTAGGGGGATTTTCTTGGTTTTGCGCTTAGTTGCAGCGTATTCGTGTAGATTGTGGCTTTCGGCTGCGAAACCCACACAGAATGGTGGCTTTGGAAGTTCGGCAACATATCCCAGAATATCTGGATTGGGTAATAGTTCCAGCGTTAGTCCGCCAGTACTCTTCTTGATTTTCTGTTCGGTCGGTTGTGCTACGCGATAATCGGCTACGGCTGCCACGCCAATGAAAATATCGGCATCCGGGACATGTTTTTGGACTACCTTGAACATTTCCGTCGCGCTGGTGACATTCACCAGCGCGACACCATTGGGGCTGGATAAAGCTGTAGGACCAGAAATCAATGTCACCTCTGCACCCAATTCCAGCGTAGCCTGCGCGATGGCATAGCCCATCTTGCCTGAACTGCGATTGGTAATGCCGCGTACTGCGTCTATTGCTTCGTAGGTCGGCCCGGCAGTCAGCAGAACTTTCACGCCGGATAATAATTTTGGTTGAAAAAAGGCGAGCAAAGCGCGTGCCAACTCTGTGGGTTCTTGCATGCGTCCCATTCCTTCTTCGCCACATGCTTGCATACCGCTGGTAGGACCTAAAATAGTTACACCATCAGCAATGAGCTGTTGGATATTGCGTTGCGTGGCTGGGCTTTCCCACATTTGTCGATTCATTGCAGGGGCGACCAGTAATGGACAATTGCGGGCCAGACATAACGCCGAAAGTAGGTCATCGGCCAAGCCGTGCGCCAGCTTGGCGATGAAATCAGCTGTGGCCGGCGCGATCATGATGGCATCGGTGGCACGGCTTAGATTGATGTGTGCCATATGATTGGCAGTGTGCTCGCCCCACTGATTGGTGAATACCGGTTTGCCGGATAGCGCCTGCATGGTGATCGGCGTGATGAAATGACACGCAGCTTCAGTCATCGCAACCTGTACCTGCATGCCCTGATTGACCAATAGGCGAGTTAATTCGGCGCCTTTATAGGCGGCAATACCCCCGGTAAGGCCAAGTACAATACGCTTTGTTTGAATTTGTTCCATAATGCTGTGCATCTTAGCAAAAACTGCTGTTCCATATCAAAAAACCACCATGCTTCGGCAAGGGAGAGCAATGGGAATTAATAATTGGCCTGAGGGTGAACGGCCGCGGGAAAAGTTAATCCAGCGCGGTGCAGCCTCACTCTCTGATGCCGAGCTGCTGGCAATATTTCTGCGCACCGGTGTAGTGGGTAAAAGTGCGGTGGATTTGGCACGTGATTTGCTTACTCAGTTTGGCACACTTACCCGTTTATTCGCCGCTAGCGAAGAAGAGTTTTGCACCATATACGGTATGGGGCAGGCCAAATATGCTCAGTTGCAGGCTGTGCTGGAAATGTCGCGGCGTGCCTTGCAAGAGGTAATGTGCATGGGTGATGCGCTGAACTCACCGGGCGCGGTACGTGATTATCTGCGATTGCTTTTAAGTGGCCGTGAGCAGGAAGTGTTCCTGGTTGTCTTCCTCACCGCACAAAACCGTGTGATTGCATCAGAGGAAATGTTCCACGGCACGCTCACCCAAACCAGCGTGTATCCGCGCGAAGTGGTTAAACGTGCATTACATCACAACGCGGCTGGAGTCATCTTAGCGCATAATCACCCTTCAGGCGTGGCGGAACCCAGTCAGTCAGACCGCTTGCTCACAGACACGCTTAAACAGGCGCTCGCGTTGGTGGATGTGCGCGTGCTGGATCACTTTATCGTAGCAGGAACCGGGTGCTTGTCATTTGCAGAGCGAGGAATGATGTAGTGGATTGTGTAACAGGCTGTTGAAAACTTCCTCAGTTAGCATCCTTCCCCACTCCCCTTCTTTGTGCAAATTTATGGTGTATTACGCCAATAAACGTTTCATTTTGACCAGAATAGTCCGTGGCTGTTGTGAAACAGGAATGGCTGGTTCAACAATTTTTGCTCACGAGGCCATAATTTACGTATCAGGCTAGTGTCTTTAACATCTAGTCAAAATATTTTTCGATCTGTTTGCGCTTCTGGGTGCGGTTGCTACACATGTGGGGATACGGTAAGTCGTCTGGGCTATTTTTAGAAAATTGTTATTGCGCTACTGTTTGGCCTGAAGTTTAAAACGAACTTTTTGTCAAAATGAGATCCAACTCTCAGATTATTTTGATCAGTCAAAGAAAAATATAGTAGTGGTGGGTGAAATACCAATATGCAAGATAAATATGTTCGTAGCAAAGAAAAATATTTAGTGACAAAGTAGATATACTCCTTGCAGTTTTCTTGGGTGAATATAACAATGCGTCCCAATTTTTTAGAATGGAGATTTTATGAAATCAATTTATATTTTGTTCCTGCTAATGATGTCTCTCGCGACATCCATTAACGTATATGCGGCCGGGTCCGTATTGAGTGTTAATTGTCAAGGTGAGGATGTGGGGGCAGAAGTGTTGGTCAACGGCAAATTTAAAGGCGAATGCCCGTTAGACATAAAGGTACCTGTTGGCAAATTGAAACTGAAGGTGCAAAAGAAAGTCGATGCCTTTAGTGATCGAATATTTGAACAAGAAATTCGTATGGGTGATGATGTAGTAAAAAAGGTTGATGTGATCTTGGGTGCGGCGCAGCTTAATGCCAAAGGCAAACGGCAAAAACCTAAGATGTCAGCTTTGGAAGGTAAGGCAAAAACATTACAGGAAGAAAAAAAGATATGTGTTGAATGTCCCGAGATGATGCCGATTCCAGGCACCAATTTCGCCATGGCAAAATACACGGTCACGTTCCAAGACTGGGATGCCTGCGTGGTTGACGGTGGCTGTAACGGTTATCGCCCCTCGGATAAGGAATGGGGGCGTGACACACGTCCTGTGATTAATGTAAGCTGGAATGATGCTCAGGCTTATATTCAATGGCTATCGAACAAGACCGGTAAACCTTACCGTCTGCCGACTGAACAGGAATGGGAAATCGCCGCGCGAGCGGGCACTACTACCGAATATTATTGGGGTATTTTCCCTTTTGGAGATTCGTCCTCTAGCGCTAATGCTAACTGTAATGCTTGTGGAAGCAAGTGGGACAACAGGACAACTGCGCCAGTTGGTAGTTTCAAGCCCAACGGTTTTGGCTTATACGATATGTCTGGTAATGTTTGGCAATGGACGGACAGTTGCTGGGAGGGGGACTGTAAGAAGCGAGTGCTTCGTGGTGGCTCTTGGAATGACACCACGACAAACATTCGCATAGCTACCCGTTTCAAGGATGATGTGACTGAACGTTACCATATCAGCGGATTTAGACTTGCTATAACGCTGAGATAAGAAATATGACTTAGCGTTTGAGCCTAGTCTTCTTGTAATATTTATGACAGATATATGAGTATATAAAAAGGTGGTTGTTGAATGGGAATAGTATGGGAAACTAAAATAAATCTGAGTTTAGATCCTAATTAAAAATCTTATCCACTAATGAAGCAAACCTTATTAAAATTAGGTCAAGAGTGCTTTAAGAGTCTGCCCATTTTTTATTTTTTAACGGAGATTTCATGAAATCAACTTATTTTTTGTTCTTGTTAGTTTTGGCTACATTATCCGCTAATGTTTATGCGGCTGGCTCCACACTGAGTGTTGTCTGTAAAGGTGATGACGTGGGTGCCGAAGTTTCGGTTAATGGAAAATTTAAGGGCGAATGTCCACTGGATATAAAGGTGCCTATGGGCGTGCTGAAGTTGAAGGTGCAAAAGAAAGTCGATGCCTTGAGTGATCGCATATTTGAGCAAGAAATTCGTGTAGGCGATGGCGTAGTAAAAAGGGTCGAAGTTTTATTGGGTGCACCGAAACTCAACGCTGAAGGCAAACGGGTCAAATCTGATCAATTGAAAACTGCTAAGGCTGAGGAGAAAAGTGTAGAAGACAAGCTTAAGGCATGCACAGCCTGCCCTGAAATGGTGCCGATTCCAGGCGCAGATTTTGAGATTGGGAAATATGCTGTCACATTTGATGAATGGGATGCGTGCCTGGAAGAAGGTGGCTGTAATGGTTATAAACCATTAGATGAAGAATGGGGGCGTGGCAAGCAGCCTGTTGTTAATGTGAACTGGAATGATGTTCAAAGCTATATTGAATGGTTATCGCATAAGACTGGTAAAAGCTACCGCCTACCGAGCGAACATGAATGGGAAATTGCCGCGCGCGCTGGTACGACCACTGAGTATTACTGGGGAAATGATCTCGGATTTCAGAATGCCAATTGCCATGGTTGTGGTAACAAGTTTGAGAAAAAAAAATCCGTTCCGATGCCAGTGGGAAGTTTCAAGCCTAATCCCTATGGCCTGTATGACATGTTGGGTAACGTCTGGCAATGGACGGACGGTTGTCGGGAAGGCGATTGTGCAAAGCTGGTTCTTCGAGGCGGATCTTTTGAATATGGTCCAGAGTATCTAAATGTAAGTTACCGCGAAGGAATCGAAGCGACGGAACGCATTAACAACCTTGGGTTTCGCGTTGCCAGAACACTGCCGTAAATGAGCATTTTATAGAGCTCGCCATTCAATAGATGGATAGAACACTGGGTTCCGTTGCAGGAATCACGGGCTGCGCTATTGGGTGGCTGGATCTGTAATATTTGTCTCTGTTGTTCACTTCGAACTTGAATCCACCCCCTTTTTTATGCAAAGTTCAGGATAGCATCCGCACGATTAAGGAAATCAGTACTCATGGATCTACCAATTTATAGTTTTGTTGCACTGTCAATTGGTTTATTAGTCGGCGCAGGGATTATTTGGTTGATTCTGCGTACCCGCATTGCTGCGACTGAATTGCGAGCAAAAACTGAAAGCCAGGTTGAAATTGCTAGGCTCAATGAGCGTCTGATCGCTTCACAGGAAGATGCAAAGCGTCTCGTTACTGAGCTTGCTGATCTGCAAAAGCAAGCCATGCTCTGGCGCGATCAGCTTGATGTAGCGGGAGATGAGCGTGCGCAATTGGCTGAACGAGCGGATCGTGTTCCTAAACTTGTGGTTAATCTTGAAGAGGCAAATCAAGAAATAAGCACACTTAAGCAATCCATCGCGGATATTCGTGAAAAAGTGGGTAGGGTTAACTCGACTATTGAGTCACAAGCTGAGCATATTGTGCAGCTTCAGCAGGAACGCGTTACGCTGGTAGATCGACGCGATTTACTGATTCGGGATATCAATCTTTCGAATATGCAGGTATCTGAGCTTACTATGAGCCTGGAAGCTGAGCGCAAGCAGTCACAAGAAAAATTGCAACTGTTGATTGATGCTCGCGAGCAGCTTTCAAATCAGTTCAAGTCCCTGGCCGGTGAAATTCTGGAAGATAAAAGTAAGCGTTTTACTGAACAGAATCAAACAAACATTGGTGCGCTGCTTGGGCCATTGAAGACTCAAATTCATGAGTTTAAAGCCAAGGTCGAAGATATTCACCTTAAGGATACGGAGCAGCAAGCAACGTTAAAGGCCGAGCTAAATCAGTTGAAAGATTTAAATCGGCAGATTACCGAGGAGGCTCATGGTTTGGCAACGGCACTTAAGGGCCAATCCAAGATGCAGGGAAACTGGGGGGAAATGGTATTGGAAAATATCCTGGATCGTTCAGGATTGAGGCCCGGTAAAGAGTATCGTCGCGAAGTTAGCTTCAACACCGAGACGGGCAAGAGCCGCCCAGACGTAATTGTTTATCTCCCACAAGTGAAACATCTTGTCATTGATTCCAAGGTATCCCTCAATGCCTATACTCGGTATGTTAATGCAGAAGGAGAAATTGAACGGCAATTAGCACTGAAAGAGCACGTTGCAGCTATTGCCAGCCGAATTAAGGAGCTGTCAGATCGCAACTATTTCGAGTTGCCTGGCCTGAACTCTCCTGAGATGGTTTTTATGTTTATTCCTATTGAATCTGCTTTTGTGGAAGCGCTGCGCGCAGACGAAACATTATTCCAAAAAGCGATTGAACAGAATGTACTGGTTGCGACGCCAACTACTTTGCTTACTAGCCTCAATATCGTGCGCCAACTTTGGAGATTTGAAGTACAAAATGCTAATACCGTGGAACTCGCGAAACGTGCAGTCATGGTACACAAAAAGCTTTGTACCTTCGTATGCTCTATGGAAGGAGTCGGCAATCAACTCGATAAGGCCAAGGAGTCATATAAAATAGCAATGGATCAATTTACTCATGGGAAAGGTAATCTGATTCAGCAAGTCAACGAGTTCAAAAGACTTGGCGTTGCAGTGCAAGGGAAATTCTCTGAGGATTTGGTGGCCAAGGCGGGGCTTGAATTAGAGTTCCTGCCCGAATTACTCCCACAAGAAAATATACCATTGGAATAAGCATGATTAATAACCAAGTCAGAAGTGATATAGACCGACTTTGGCTGGATTTTGCTACGGGAGGAATTTCCAACTCGCTCATAATAATCGAACAGATATCCTTTCTGATATTTGCCCGCCTGTTGGATATGGAGGAATCACAACATGAGCGAAATGCCCTATACGCCGGCGAATCTCCGCATTATTTTTTTCGGGTTGACCAGCAAACACTGCGCTGGACAAACTGGAGCAGGATGAGTGATGGTGAGGCCATGCTTAAGTTCGTGCGCGACGAGGTTTTTCCCCATCTGCGCATTCTCGGCGGCAAAAAATTCACATTTGGTGAATACATGAAAAACGTCTCGCTCCAAATCTCAAAGGCTAGCTTGCTGGTCTTGGTGATAGAGGAGGTCGAAAAGTTGCCACTGGGCAATAGCGATACTCAGGGTGACTTATATGAGTATTTGCTGAGCAAGCTTACCACGGCAGGCATACATGGCCAGTTCCGCACGCCGCGCCACATTATTAAGCTCATGGTGGGTCTGGTGGATCCTAAACCATTTGAAATAATTGGTGACCCAGCTTGTGGTACGGCTGGTTTTTTGGTGGCAATAATGGAATATCTGCGACAGTCTTATTCTATACCGGAGTTCGCCGAAATATTCGAAGGTGGTAGCAAAAGCCACGTTGGTAACCAACTTGAAGATAATCATGCGCATATTCAGCACGGCATGTTTCACGGTTTTGATTTCGATGCCACTATGCTGCGCTTGGCTGCCATGAATCTGATGTTGCATGGAGTGAAAAATCCGGACCTTCACTATATGGATACGCTTTCAAAAGTATTCCCGGAAAAATTCCCGGCCATTGCCGATGGCGAAAAAGGTGGGCTGGATGTCATCCTCTCCAATCCGCCCTTTAAGTGCACGTTAGCGGAGGATGTGCATCCTTCGTTACTCAAAATTGTCCAAACCAGAAAATCCGAGTTGCTTTTTATCGTTCTTGTTCTGCGTATGCTCAAGAGTGGTGG